>JBBTHA010000090.1:0-17137 GCA_038060535.1 Elusimicrobiota bacterium
ATCAAGTCTCAAACCAAAGGCTACGACAATTTCCACAGCTTTCGGGACACTGCCCTTGCCGGCTGATAAACAGTTATGTGATATGGTCGGGAACGTCTGGCAGTGGATACAGGACAAGTACCAGACATCGTATGCCAATACGCCCACGGACGGCAGTGCGTCGGAAGGTGCGGGCGAAGGCCGGGTGGTGCGTGGCGGCTCCTACCGCAGCCTGAATACGGACTCCGTGCGGGCCGATATCCGCGACCTCGACAACCCGGCCGACCAAGACGACAACACCGGGTTCCGCCTTGTGAGGGTGAGCCGTTGACACCTGGGCCTTTGGACGCGTGGCTCTTGGACGTCAATCTGATGCACGCCTAACCTTTCGCGCCGGCCTTGGTCAGGAGCTCGGCGAGGGGCTCGAAGCCGTGGTATTTCGCCAACGACAAGGCCGAGCGCCCGTCCTTGTCTTTGTAGAGGGCGGACGCGCCCCGGGAGAGCAGAAGCTCAACGACGGCAGTCTGGCCGCAGTCGGCCGCGTCCATGAGCGGCGTGTAGTCGCCGCGCCCGATCGTGTCCGGAGGAACGCCGGCGTCGAGAAACGCGCGCACCACCTCGAGATGGCCGAGGCGCGCCGCGACGTGAAGAGGATAGCCATTCGCCGATTGGGCCTTGGCCCCGGCGTTCAGAAGTGTCGCGACCATATCGCCTCGGCCGCAGTAGGACGCCTGCGCGAGGGCGGTGTCATGGGAGATGCCGACGGACTCGAGGTCGGCGTGTGAGGCGAGCGCGGCGTTCAGGGATGCGAGGTCGCCCTTTCTCACGGCACGGAGCAGAGGAGGCTCGCCGGCTTCCGCACGGTTCCGGATCGCGGCCAACAGCTTCGCGTCCGCGGTGACCGAATCGGCGCTGGCGCGTGACCAGTCGATCATGGCCTCGACCGCCTCGCTCAGGAAGCCGACTTTGGTGACGGCCGGGGAGAACCGGGCCATCATCGCCGGGAGCTCGGGGTCGAGATAAACGGGAGGCGTTTCGCCCTCGAAGAACTGGTCGGGAAGGAATGCCCCGTCTTTGCCGCGCTCGAACGCGTACCAGATTTTCTCATCGGGCGCGCCCAACCAGATGCGACCGTGGTCGAGCAGGCCGACCATGCGGCCGTCAAGCGTGCCCTCATACCAGAACTCAGGCCTGCTCGAGTCGTTGCTGAACATGCTCACCGGGCAGACCTTGCGCGTAAGGCCGAGCGCGGCGGCTGCCGCCAATTGGGTCGCGCCCGGGGCCCCGCGGTCGCGAGGCGCTTCGACGGTCGCGGGAGCCGTCGCGGCCGCGGCGACCTTCGCGGCCATGTCCTTGAGGCGGGCGCCGGCGTCCTGCGCGGCGGCCTTCGTCTTGCGGAAGAAGTAAACGAGAGGGGGAAGGATCATCAGTCCCAGCACGACGGCGAGCCAGGGCGCGTTGTCGTTGATGAAATCATCGATTGTGTGCGAGAGGCTCCGCGGCGGGGCGAGGGAGGGCTCGTCGAGGCGGACGACGCTCCCGTCTGCGTGCAAGGTGAGCAGGACCCGTCCTCCGATGAGGCTCGGGCTCACATCGGCGCCCACATCCGGCGTCTGACGGACGTCCGCCTGATCAATGAACGACAGCGACAGCGGCTGCGGCTTGGGCAAGCGCGCCCACCCGGCCTGGGTGCGGCCCGCGGCGAGGACCGGCTTGGTCAAAGTCGCTTTGCCGCAGACGAGGGTGAGACCGCGCACGTCCCGGCCCGACTCGTTGCTCACGGCGAGCCACACTGAATTGCGGCCGTCGTCCTTGGAGCAGGCCGCCGTCATCAGCAGGAACAACGGTAGAAGCCGAAGAATCGATTTCATTGACGCCAGTATAGATCGATTTGGCGGAAATGAACAGTCCTTTTGGACGCGTCCGCCCGTCTATTTGGGCCGAAGCGCTCGAGTCGCGCCGTCGCGGGAGCGGGGATGTTCCGGCCGCAGCCGTTGAGCTTCCTCGTAGTGGGCGCGCGCTTCTCCGGGAAATCCTTTTTGGGCCAAGGCATTGCCCAGGTTGTGGTGAGCTTCGGCGTAGTCGGGCCTCAGGCGCAGGGCTTCTCGGAATTGGCCGATCGCCTCGTCCGTCCGTCCGCTTTGGCCCAAGGCCGTGGCGAGGTTGTAGCGAGTCGTAGCGTTTTCGGGACTCAGCCGGACGGCTTCAAAATATTGACGGATCGCGTCGGCCATTTGTCCCTGCATATGATAAACAGCGCCGAGGTTGTTGCGCGCGGCGGCGTCATCCGGCTTGATCCGTATGGCTTCCCGATAAATCAGGGCCGCTTCCACGGTCCGGCCCATCTTTTCGAGGGCGCCGCCCAGGCCGTTATGGGCCTCGACGCAGTCCGGCTTCAGGAGGAGGGCCTGCCGGAAATGAGCGATCGCCTCGTCGGTCATGCCGCGTTCGTTTAAATCCATGCCGAGATTGTGATGGGCGACCCAATTTCCCTTCGTGACCGCAAGCGCGCGACTAAAAAGCGTTTCGCTGTTCTTCCAGTGCGACAGTTGTTCGCGCGTGACGGCCGCGCATGAAAGGACCGCCGCCAGGCCCGCTCCCGCCAAAGCGACCAGGCGAGGGCGGCTTCTCCCGAAGAGTTCGCGCAGCCCCCACACCGCGGCGATCAAGATGCCGATCGTCGGAATGTAGGAGTAGCGATCCGCCATCGATTGCAGTCCGACTTGAACCAAGCCGATGACGGGGACCAGCGCGCCGAGATACCACAGCCATCCCATCAGTAGAAAGGGAAAACGCTTTCTCGCCGCGAAAAAAATACTCGTTACGCCGCAAAGCAGAGCGCCCGCCCACAGCGCCGTTGAGATCGGCCACTGTTGTGGGGGGTAAAACAACGCCAGGTCTTGCGGCCAAAACACCTTGCCGAGGTAGCGGCAGTAGGAAATCAGGGCGTTGACGCCTCTCGCGGCGAGGGTCGATCCGGCGGCGGCGGCCATCGCGCCTCCCTGGCGCTGCGCCGCGAAGGCCGCGACGCTGGCCGCCGACGCCAGGACGAAGAACGGAATTTTCTCCTTCAAGCGGTGAAAGACGGAGGCGGTCTGGAGGCGGTTCAAGGGCCAGTAGTCAAGAAGCAGCATGATGAAAGGCCACGTCACCAGCATCTGCTTGCTCATCAGGCCGAGGGCGAGGAATAATACGGACAGAGGATAGAAGATCGAAGCCCGGCCTCGGCCTTGACGTTCTCGCGCCCAGCGGACGTAGCAGTCGAGCGCGAGAAGACCGAAAAAGGCGCTGAGCACGTCCTTGCGCTCGGCCACCCAGGCGACCGATTCGACGCGCAAAGGATGAACCGCGAACAACGCCGCGGCCAGCAGGCTGCGCCAGGTCGCGCCGGTCATCGTCCGCAGCAGCGCGAAGACGAGAGCCCCGTTGAGTGAGTGAAGGAGCACGCTCGTCAAATGATGCCCCCAGGCGTTGAGCCCGAAGAGCTGACAGTCGAGCATATGGGACAGCCAGGTGACGGGGTGCCAGTTGAAGAAGTCGCGGCTGGCGAACGCCCAACGGATACTGTCCGCGCTCAAGCCCGCCATCACGCGGGCGTTGTCAGTCAGGTATTGCGGATCGTCGTAGTTGACGAAGCCGCAGCGCAGCGCAGGCCAATACAAAGCCGTCGTCGCGAGCGCGAGGAGAGCGGCGAGAGTCCACGTCGGGGGCCGCGTCTCAATGGGACCGGCAACCGCTCTCGGCGGCGGATTATTGTTTTTCGCCGTCTTACGCATGCGAGGTCGAAACGCCTCTAAACCCCGGGACGCCCTATCTTAGGGATTATTTGACCAAAGTCGCGTCTTCCAGGGACACGGGAAATTGGTACATCCCGCCCAAGTCCTTGTCGAGAGCGACCTTGCCGCGGACCGTGACGACCTGGCCCAGCTCGGCCGAATCCTTGAGAAGGACGGTCAGGTCGTTGCTGCCGTCCTTGTCCTGGCCGGAGCCGTCGCGAAGGTGGGCCCAGTTCCGATCCATGATGCCGGGGTTGTACTTGACGATCTTGCCTCTGACAGCGACGTCTTTGCCCTTGAGCGCCGCTTTCTGGGCGTAGACCTCGGCGATGGTGCGGCCGTCGGGGCTGGAGGCCTTGTCGACCTTGATGGGAGCCGCCTCGGGGGCGCGGGAAGCGTCCTTGGCCGCCGCGGCGTGCGGGTCGGCGGCCGCCTCCGGGTGCGGATTGGCGGGTGCCGCGGCGCCTCCCATGAGGCCGAAGGCGATGCGCTTGAACGTCCTCTTCAGAGTGGGGCTCTTGAAATCCTTCATCTCCATCGTGTTGACGACAGTCGCCGTGTCGCCCTTCTTGACTTTCGCCTTCATGACCGCGGCCCATCGGTCTCCCGAGGGGGTTTTCAGGCGCAGGTAGGTGTAGCCCCCGGAATCCATGGTTTCGAGGACCGTTCCGGTGATGTCTTCGGCGCGAAGGGAGGGAGCAAGCGCGACGGCGAGAGCGGCGGCAAGGGCGGCGATCGAGAGTTTCATGAGAGTCTCCAAGTGGCGGTCATGTGATTATACAAATCGTCGGCGCCGCGTTCATAGCGCGCGCGACAATGAGAGGCTCAGATACGAGTATGACGACGGCAAGGGCGTGGCGGTGTATGTGTGCGTGACGTTGAGGCTGGTCTTTCCCAGGGAATAGCCGATCGCGGAGTTGGTGGTGTATTGGCGGGAGTCGGTGAAGCTGATGTCTGAAGAGACAGTGAGGCCCCAGAGAGTCGAGTAATTCATGCTTCCGGTGACGTTCTTGGAGCTGTAGCCGCCGCCTTCGGTGGTTCTCGTCCTGCTGAAGCTGCCTCCGGCGGAGAGGTTGAAGCGCTGCGCGGGGGTGGCGGAGGCGCTGAGGTTGACTTGGTCGCTGTTTGAGCCGAGGCCCGTGGAGTAGAGGCGTTCGCGTGTGTGGTCGTAGCGCAGGCTCGTTTCGCCTCCTCCGTACCTGCGGCTGCTGCCCAAGCCGATGCGGCTGTTGCGCCTTCCGCCCGCGATGTCTTCGGTCAAGGGAAGCGACTCGCTGGTTTGTAGATCTGCGAAGAATTCGAGGGTTCTTCGGGGCTTGAGATCCAGGCGCGTGCCGGCGGAATCGGTCAGAAACGTGGAGCCGGGGGTGCGCGTCCAGCCGACGTTTCCGCTGAAGGCCGTCAAGACCCGTCCGTCCTGGAAGATGAGGCTGAGGTAAGGGGCGATGCTGGCGCTGCGGTTGGCCGTGCCGCGTCCGGACACGTTGCCCGACATGGAATTGACGAAGCGTCCGCGCGGGACCGGCCGGTTGCTGCTGAGGAGCATGGTTTGGCTCATTTCCTGGGTTTTTCTCAGCAGGTCGCGGCGGGAGTCGTTGGTGTAGTTGAGGGAATGTTTCCAGAGGCCCCAACCCAAGTCGAACGTGCGCAGGTTGACGAGGGTCGACAGCGATTTTCCCGTCGTTTGCCCGGCGTTGGCGAAACGCAGGTATTCGGAGTGGAGGCTGAGGTATTGGAGCTTGAGGGGCTTGATGTTGCCGTGCCCGTAGTCGAGCGAGCCTCGTTGAGTCGTCGCCAGCGGAGAGGCCATATCCAAGCGGTTGTTCTCGGTGCGGTGGCGTTCCTGGCTGGCGTTGAGGCGCAGTCGGCCCAGATGATAGGAGAGATTCTCGTTCATGAGGGTTTGGCGCTGGTCGGTCGGAACGGGGCCGTACGAGTCCCTGACCCGGTTGTATTGCCTGCTGGCGCTGAAGGCGGGCAAATAGGGCAGCGAAAGTCCGGTGCTGTAGCCCCAATGGTCGTTGGTGACGGCGCGCTCCTGGCCGCCTTTGGTTTTCAGGCTTTGAACGGAATAATTGGGGGCGAAGCGGATATAGCGCTGCACGTCGGGATGAAAGAAGTCGAGCGCCACGTTGGCGCCCAGGCTGCGCTGGCCGGTGACGCCGGTGTTGACCGTGGAATTGATGTTGGCGCCCTCCGAGTAGGAGCCTCCCGCGTTGAAGAGGCCGACGGCGCGATGCAGGAGCGCGCCGCCGAGGTTGAGTCCGTAGCTTTGGCCCCAAGAGGAATAGCGCGCGCGTCCTGAGGGGTCCTTGGTGGTGATGTCGCTGAAATTCCAGTTGAGAGAGGCCGAGCGGGTCAAGGCGCGCGCCGGTTCCGCCGCCGCGTTCAGCAGGAGGATCAGGGCGGCTGCCCGGCCGCGGGAGGCTCTCCCCATGACAAGCTAGGGCTCGAAGCTCCCCGAGCCGGTGTGGCAGCCCGTCGCTCGCGAGCTGCAATTGTCCTTATCGTAGCCCGTGCGGCTCGACGCCTTGCGGAAGCCCTCGATGACGAGCTTGTCGTAAGTCCCGGGGCCTCCGTAATTGTACGGCTTGGGATCGGAGGCGTAGCCGATCAGGCGCGAGCGCCGGGAGCCGTGGGGAACGACGACATGGCAGGTGATGCAGGTCACCCCGTTTTTCCTATGGTCGTCTTTATTATGGACGTTGTTGGTGAAGCTGCCGTTGACGTACAGGGGATGGCAGTTGACGCAGAACAGATTCGTCGACCATGAATTCGCGTTGTTCTTCACGTCGGCCAAGGTCCACAGCTTCCCCGCGGAATTGACCGGCCAGTACTTGCGCGGCCCGGAGAGAAGCTTGCTGGCGGACGAACCGTGGGGTCCTTTGGGGTCGCCGGGAACGTCGGAGGCGTGGCAGTCGCTGCAGGCCATGGTCTGGGCGCCCACGTTGGCGCTTGCGTTCCAGGGCGCCGACATCTGCGCCGTCTCCAGCGCCTTGGGCGCCACGGCCCCGGTTTGGGCGCCGGTCGCGTTGCGCACCGGGTGCGCGGAGCGGTTGGCCGGGTTGAACTCGATGGATTGGTCGGTCGAGTTCGCCGGGGGGGTGTTGGCGAAGGCGTAATAGGTGTGGCACTTGAAACAGAGCTGGTACTCCTTGTAATTGGTCGTGTCATTGAAGACGTGACGCACATAGGAGGTGGCGGCCAGCCAGGCGCCCGCGCCGTAAGTGGGCTCCACGCCCCAGGCCCCGAGCAGGACGTTTCCGATTCCGTTTCCGGGCGTGGAGTGGGTCCCGGTCCTGGCCCGGTGCGGGTTGTGGCAGTCCCAGCACTCGGCGTGACGTTTGGACGACCCCAGGTTGGAGGCGTCGAGTTCGGGATTGATGTGGAGGCCCGTGACGCTTTCGGTCGGGTGTTTGGACGCCTTGGAGAATTGGTTTTTGATGCTCTTGGCGCCGAGCAAGGCGGGGGCGCCGTGGCAGTTGTAGCAGGTATTTTCCTCGGCTTCGCGCAGGATGTAGGCCTGGGCCGAGGACGCGCCGTGGACTTTGTGGCAATTGCGGCAGGAAGACTCGGCGACCGTCGTCGCCGCGCCGCCCGGAGGTGTGTAGGGCGCGTTCGAGAGCGCGTGGGCGCTGGATGTGTACTCCGTCTTGACGTGGCAGGAGGTGCACAGCGCGGCGTTGGCGTTGGACTTGACCAGGAAATGTCCGTTGGCGTTGTCGTGCGGGTCGTGGCAGGACATGCACTCGACGCGGTTGGTGTCGCCGTAAACCTTGACCGCGTCGCCGTCCGGGGGCAGCTGGATCTCGGGGTTGGTTCCGGGTTGGGAGGGGGGGCCGGCTCCGGGTTTGACGTCGTAGAGCACGGGGTGGTCGTTGGACAGGTTGGTGCCGAGGACCTTCGTCGCGCCCAGGCTTCCGCTCACTTCGACGGTGTTGGGCGCCACGCTCGCCACCGCGCCCAGGGCGGTCACTCCGTCGTGGCAGGACAGGCACAGCTTCGTTTTGGAGGCGTTGAGCTCGGTCATCGTCGGGGCTTTCATGCCGAGGTAATTGTTGAGATAGTTCGAGGAGTAAAAGGTGAAATCGCCGGCGGCGCCGGTTCGGTTCCATAAGGCGCTCAATTCGACGGGCTTGTGCATGGCGTGGCAGAACATGCAGGTCTGCAGTTCCCTGACGGCCTTGGGTCCCGTGGTGGCGCTGTGCGCCGAGAGATCGTGTTTGGAGTTGACGACGGACAGGGCGCGAGCCGAGAAAGCCGCCGCCGGGAGGATGAGGCACGCAAGCGCTATCTTATTCATGTCTGACCTCTTTGAGGTACTGGAAGACCTGGACCCGGGCGTTTTGGGTGTCGGCCACGTACACCCGGTCGCGGCCGTCGATGAAGACGCCGCCCGGCATGTTGAACTGGCCTGGAGCGGTTCCCGAGCGGCCGACGAACAAGAGAAATTTATTTTTTTCGTCGAAGACCTGGACGGCCTCGAAGGCCGCGTCGCTGACGAAGACATGGCCGTCGGAGTCGACGGCCAGGCCTCGGGGGCGGGCCAGGTAGCCGGGGCGGTTGCCGTTCTCGCCGATCGAACCCAGGTAGCGGCCGTCGGGAGAGAACCATTGCAGGCGGAAGTTTCCCGAGTCGGTGACCCACAGGCGGTCGGCTGCCTTGTCGAACCATAGATACGTAGGAAAGTTGAATTCCCCGGAGCCGTTGCCGCGGCGGCCGAAGGCCTGCAGGAACGTTCCGTCCAGGCCGTAGGCCGCGACGCGGTGCTTCTTGACGTCGCTGACGTAAAGCCTAGTCCCGGAGACGGCCAGCGCGGCGGGTTGCCCCATGCCCTCGGGGTCGCCCTCAAGCTCGCCCGCGGCGTTGCCCGAGGCGTCGAGGATGAACACTTTTTTGAGCAGGGAATCGAGGACGAACAGCCGCCCGTCGGGGGCCGCGGCCACGCTCACGGGGCTGAGCAGCTTTATTTTGGCGTCGCGCGGCCACCAAGCTCCCCGGCCTCCGGCCTCGTCGTAGCGCAGCACGGCGCGCCTGCCGGGATCGGCGACGAACACCGTCGCGCTGCTGACGAACAGTCCCGTGGGCCGCACCAGGCGCTCGGAGGAGATTTCCCCCGCTTTGTCGAGGCCCACGAGCAGACGCACGAAGGCCCCGAGACGGCTTGCCCCGGCCATGCGCGGCCCGGCGATCTCGCCGGAAAACTTAAGTCGGGCGGCCTGCGGGGCGGGGGGCCATTGCGGGGGCGGCGGCTCGCCCGGCGGCGCCGCCGCGAGAAGGATCGACGCGAGCAGGGCGACGAATATGGCGCGGTTCATGGGCTGTCCTCGTTGACGAGAATGCGGCGGAGTTCGGAGTCTTTGAGCACGTCCATAATAATTTTTCGCACGCGCCAGGCGGTGGCGAGCTTGACGTGGAGCTTGACCGACAATGACGAGCACGTTTGAGGGCCGCAGGCCATAAGACGAGCCGCTTTCGCCCATAGGGTCAGGGGAAGGTGGCTGCGGGCCAACGGCGTTCCGGTCAGGTCGTTGAAGGTGCGGCCGCAGCCGGAGCAGCGCAGCTTGCGCCGGCCGTCCCTGCCTTTGGCGTGGATGGCGCAGTCGCGGTGGCCGCAGCGCGGACAGCGCAGGCCCGCCTTCCAGCGCAGGGACTGGAGGCGGGCCATCAGCACGGCTTCCGTCGTTGTCGCGTCGATCATGTCCAACCTGGGCCGAACACCATAAAGCGGAAACGTGAACCTAAAAAAGACCCCCGGTTTCCCGGGGGTCCGTGCGGATTACTTGCCGGCGTGGCAGTTCCAGCAGACGGGGCCGGAACCGGTTGCGAAGTCGTTGCGCAGCAGCTTCTGGTTCGTCGGCACGCTGTCATGAATGCCATGGCAGGTCGTGCAGCCGATGAAGTAGCGCGTGACGGGCGTGCCGTTGGACGCATTGATGACAACCGTGTCGTTGAGCTTAAGGACATCCAGAGGCGTGAGGTTGCCGTACCGGTCGTACAAGCCGCGCTCGCGGCCCATGGTGTGGTTTTTCGACAGGTCGCTGCCGCCGAAGTTCGGCGAGGTGGTCGTCGGGCTTCCGTTGATGTACATGCCGTTGGCGACGGGCTGAGTGCCGTCGTGGCAGGACAAGCACAGTCCCGAGCGGCCGTCGACGAAGGCTCCGACCGGGATCGCCACGCTGGTGGTGGCCGTGGTCACGCCCAAGGCGTACTGCGGGTTCTCCACGTAGGTCGCCGGCAACGTGGTCGCGACTCCGCTCTTATTGACCTTCCAGACGAGCGTCGCGTCCGGGTTGTTGCGGGCCCACAGCGGCTTCATTTTCACGGGTTTATGCATTTCATGGCAGGTCGAGCACAGCGTTTTCGCGCCGCCTGAAGCGCCGACATACGTGACGGTGAAGTCATGCTTGGAGCCCTGAATCGGCAGGCCCGCGGCATGAACTTTCCCAACAAGGGCGAGACTTGCGACAAGCAGTCCCGCCGTTTTGAGTGTTGCGTTCATTGGTTTCTCCTCCTAAGATTTGCGTCGGCGACTTCTCGCCACCCATCTGGATGGCAACATTCCTGCCGCCCGTTTTTCTTAGAAGAAGCGTTTTAACCCGTTATTTAAGGCCGCCCGTGCGCGCGAACGCTGAGGGTGCGCGCATTCGCGCACGCCCTATTTTTTTCCCTTTTTAGGGACGGTGATCTTGTCTTCGGGGTAGGTGATGTACTGGAAGATGTCGATGCGCCGAAGTTTTGAATTCGCGAGGTAAATCAAGTCGTTTTCATCAATGAAAATGCCCGCCGGCAAGGCCATGTTGCCCGGCTGGCTGCCGGGGCCGCCGTACCAGACCAACACGTCTCCCTTGCGATTGAACACCTGGACGCGGTTGAACATGGCGTCGACGACATGGATGTTGCCGTCGGAGTCGACGGCCACGCCGCGCGGCCGGGACATGTAGCCGGCCGAATCCCCGGGCTCGCCGAAGCCGCCCACGGCCGCTCCGGTCGAGCTGAAGATGTGAACGCGCGCGGCCAAAGGGTCGCTGACGAGAAATTCCCCGTTTTTCAACGACCAGACATTGTTGGGGTTGGGCAGCGCGAAATACTCCTTGTTGGCGTGAAGGCACATCTCCTTGAGAAAGCGTCCGTCCTTGGCGAGGGCCACGATGCGGCGGTTGCTGCTGTCGGCGACCAAAAGTTCTCCGGCGGGGGTGATGGTGATTCCGGCGGGACGGTTGAGGCGGCCCGCCGCGCCGCCGGCGCCTTCCGATTTCCACATCATTCGGCCGTCCGGGGCGTAGGCCTTGATCGAGCCGTCGCCGGTGTCGGACACATAGACGTTGTCCGCCTCGTCGACGGCGACGCCGACGGGGGACTTGAGGCTTTCCTCGCCCTTGTCGCCCAGGTAACTGAAGGAGGCGGCCTTGAGGTCGACGACCACCAGGTGCTGGGCGCCGGTGTCGGAGACGTAAATCTTGTCCGCGCGGCGCCAAATGCCGTAGGGATTGTTGAACATTTCGACGATGCGTTCTCCCCCGGAGAAAAAGGCGACGATCTTGGCGAAAAAGCCGCCCGCTTTCTTCTCGGTTTTCGGCTTGAGGTCGTTGGCGGTTTGGATCGAGCGCACGAAGCGGATGCGGGGCTTGTCGGGGGGCTGGGGAAACACGATGTCAGGTCCGGCCCCGGGAACGGAGGGGGCTGCGGCGCCTTGAGTCGAGACTGCGACGGCGCGGGCGGACACGGGGACGCTGAGCGCCGCGGCGAGAACAAGGTTGAGGCTCGGCAGGGTTTTCATTTTTTATGGCACTCCGTGCACAGGATGAATATATCGGCGCGCATGAGCTTCGCGTTGGCGCCGGCATGGGGCTCATGGCAGGACGAGCAGTTATACGGCTTTCCGGCGCGGCGGGGATCGGCCTTCTCCTCGCGCGCGGTGGGATGTCCGGAGGCGGGGTGGCTGTCCTTGAGGGCGGCGTCGTGGCAGCCGAAGCAAATGTCGGACATGGGAGCGCGTATGAGGGCCGCGCGCTTGCTGACGTGGGGATTATGGCAGGTCGTGCAGTCTCCCGATTCGAAAGGCGGGTGCACGACCGCGCTCTTGGCGAGCTTGCGGAAGTTGGAATGGCAGACGAAGCAGGACTCGCCCGGGGTTTTCTTGAGCGCCGGTTTTCCGTCGGAGGCGGTCTTGACGTGGCACATCTCGCAGGAGCGCGAGGAGAAAGGGACGTGCTCCTTGCCTTCGAGGATGAGCTTGGCGTTTTTGGAGGCGTGCGGGCTGTGGCAGTCCGTGCACGCGCCCTGGAAGACCGCGACGCCGTGATGGGCGGCCTTGAGCGCCTTGTCCTTGACGTCGTGGCATGTGGCGCACAGCTCATTGACCGGGCTGTTGAGAAGACTCGGGTTGTCCGAGGCGTGGGCCTGGTGGCAGGTATTGCAGTCCATGTCCTTGAAGGCCGAGTGCACCGACGCTTTGTTCATGTCCGTCGCCCGGTCGACGTGGCAGGACAGGCATAAGGGCTTGAGCTCCTGGGTCAGCTTGGCGGCGTCCTTGGGATGAGAGTGGCATTTCGAGCACTCGCCGGATTTGACGGGGGCGTGAGCGCCGGTTTTCGCCATCAACTCCTTGGCTTTTTCTTCATTGGCCGAGCGGAAGACATCTTTGGGATTTTTGTCGCCGCCGAACCAGCCGGCCAACGAGGTCGTCCCGAGAAAAGCCACAAGGGCCAGGGCGCCGACGATTTCCTTGAGGCCGAATTTCTCCATGCGCCGGCGCAGGGCGTCGCGCGAGAGGCCCAGCGCCTTGGCGGCCTTTTGCTGGTTTCCCTCGCTGCGCTCAAGCGCCTGCAGGATGAGATTTTTTTCCATGTCTTCCAGGCGCAGCCCTTCGGTCTTCGGGATCGCCGAAGCCGCCGGAGCGGCGGCGGGTCGGGCGTCGGTCGTCGGCACGGCGGCGGGTTGAAACTCCAAGTCGTCGAGGATCATCATTCTCTCCAGCACGTTGCGCAGCTCCCGGACGTTGCCGGGCCATTTGTAGGTTTGGAGCCGCGAGATGGTTTCGGGAGATAAAACAGGTTTTGGTTTTAGCATATCCACGCTGAGCTTTCCCAGGAGGCGTTCGACCAGAGGCAGAATGTCCTCCTTGCGCTCGCGCAAGGGCCTGAGCGCGATGGTCAGCACGTTGATTCGGTAGTAAAGATCCTGGCGGAAGCGGCCCTCGGCCACCGCGCGGGGCAGGTCCTCGTTGGTGGCGGCGATGACGCGAACGTCGACGGTGATGTCGTCGCGTCCCCCCACACGCTTGAAGGTTTTATCCTCCAAGGCGCGCAGCACCTTGCCCTGAAGCCCCAGCGGCATATGGCCGATCTCGTTGAGAAAGATCGTGCCGCCGTCGGCGATTTCGAAAAGCCCTTTCTTTTGCCCGACGGCTCCGGTAAAGGAGCCCTTTTCGTAGCCGAACAGCTCGCTTTCCAGGAGATTCTCGGGAATCGCCGTGCAGCTGATCTCCATGAACGGTCCGCTCGCGCGGACGCTGCCGTAGTGAATGGCGCGGGCGAAGCGGTCCTTGCCGCAGCCGCTTTCGCCCAGGATGAGCACGGTGCCAAAAGGGCTGGCCGCGATTTTCCTCGCCATGGCCAGAGCGTCCTTCATGGAAGGGCTTTCGGCCACGATCGAGGCGAAGTTGTACTTGTCTCGGCCCTTTTGCTGGGCCCTGTCCAAGCGCCGCTTGAGCTGGGCGGTTTCGAGCACGCGCTTGAGGGTGATTTTGAGTCCCGCCAGCTGCAGGGGCTTGGAAATGTAGTCGGCCGCGCCTTCTCGCAGGGCTTCCACGGCGCTGCTGAGATCGGCGAAAGCGGTCATGATGATGACCGGAAGCTCCGGGTTGTTGAGACGGGCGCTTTTGAGCACGTCCAGGCCGCTGTCTTGACCCAGACGCAGGTCGGTCAGCACGACGTCGGGATTTTCCGCCTCCAGAGCGGCCACGGCCTCGGCCGTGCTCGAGGTGGAAAACGTTTTGAAGCCCGCCGCGCGCAGGTCCTCGGACAAAGACCAGCGGATGAGCTCTTCGTCGTCTACGATCAGTATTTTCGCCGACATCAGACCTCCACCGGCGCGACGGCCTCGACGGCCGGAAGCCGCACGTAGACGCTCGTGCCGCGCTCCGGGACGCTTTCGATCCAGATTTCGCCGTTGTGCGCCATGACGATTTGCCGGCAAATGGGCAGGCCCAGTCCGCTGCCGTTTTCCCGCGTGGTAAAGAAGGGCCGGAACACGTTTTCCAGGTCGCCGCTGGCGATGCCCTTGCCCGTGTCCGACACCTCCACGATCAGGGTCCCGTCCGTTTCCCGGCGCGCGCCGACGCGCAGCGTACCGCCCGCGGGCATGGCGTGCAAAGCGTTGATGCATAAATTGAGAAAGACCTGCTCGATTTGGCCGGGGTCGCCGCGAAGTTCGGGGAGCTGGTCGGATATGGCGCGTTCAAGCCGGACATGCTGGGAGCGCAGCCGGCCCTCGATCAAGTCGAGCACGCGTCCAAGCGGCTCATGCAGGCGGAAGGGGCGCACGACGGCCTCGGGCATGCGCGCGAAACGAAGGAAGTTGCCCATGGTCTGCTCCATGCGGTTGAGCTGGCCGAGAATTTTTCCGAGGACTTCGCGGCGGGGGCTGTTTTCGGGGACCTCTCCCTGCATGACCTGCATGGCCGAGCTGATGCCGGTCAGAGGGTTGCGGACCTCGTGCGCGAGGTGGGCGGAGAGCTCGCCCAGGGCGGCGAGACGCTCCATGTGCGCGACTTGCCTGCGGTGCAGGTCGAGGATTTCCTTGCGGTCTTTTTCCAGGAGGCGGACCATGGTGTTGAAGCCGCGCGCGATCGAGCGCAATTCCCCCGAGGGAAGATTGTCGACGCGGGTGTCCAAGGCGCCGTGGGCGACCCTTCGCATGGCCTCGACGATTCGGTTCATCGGTTCGTCGATGACCCGGCGCACGATGATGAGGGTCCACAGCCCAAGGAAGATGAACGAGGAGAAGAGGATGATCAGCCGTCCTTTGAGATTGGCTTCGGCCACGGCCTGCTGGTCGCGCTTGGGCGAGACCAAGCGGACGTAGCCGAGCGTCTCGGGCAGGGTCCCATGGCAGCGCGCGCAGGCGGGCCGGTTGCGGATGGGAAAATCCATGATGATGTTGTTTCCCGGGTCGAAGGCGCGCGGCACCTCGCGCCGGGGCCGCACCTGCCGGGCCAGGTCTTCGGTGTTGACCGCAAGTTTATTGGGGTCGAGAAGGAACATCCGCTCATCGAGTCCGTGCGCGTTGTGAACCGAGAACAGATGCGTAATCGCGCCGCGCGACTGCTGCAGCATGGCGTCGGAGATGACCCTTTCGACGACCGGGAACATGCTGGTCATCGTCGCTCGTTCCATGTCCAGCACGGAGCGGCGCGTGTCCTGGATGTACAGGATGAAGGTGATCGCGGTCACCGCCACCGTGGAGGAGTAGAAGGCGATAAACGCCTGCCGCGCCAAAGAGGCGCCGCGCCAAGCCACGATCAAGCGTCGGAGCCACTGGGAGGGAAGCGTTCTCCGCATAGAATCTTTTCCTTTTTCTATGCAACGATACGGCCAATTGTTTTCCGCCTGGACGCCGAGAGATTGATTAGGGCTGTTTCGGCTCGGCGTTGAGCTCGGCGAGAAGCGTCATGGCTTCGGCCGCGTGCGCGTACTGTTCGAAGCGGCGGTCGCTGTGTCCGCCTTCCGTGGCGAATTTCCATAGCGCGTCGATGAGGATTTGGGCGCGCCGTTCTCTCCGCAGGTCGCCGTGGCGCGCGAGCGCGTCCAGCGCGCGCCATGTCTCATGGCTCCACCAAGGGCCGCCGGCGGAACCTCCGAGCTTGGCGAGAGCTTTTGCGCGTCGCTGCGCGTCGAGCTCGGGCAGGGACAGCAGCCAAGCGAGCTGGTCGGCGGTGTTGAGCTCGGAGGCCAAGAGATGATCGGCGATGCGCGTTAACGCCTTTTTTTGGACGCCAAGGCGCAGCAGGGCGGCGTAGTAGGCGACGGAGTGTTCATCCTGCGGGGGCGTCGAGGAGAACGACTTTCTCGCGTCGAAAACGGCGTTGTAGGCGGCCAGGCGGGCCGCGTCGGATTGGTCGGCGGCCAAGTGGGCGATTGACTCCGCGATCATGGTGAATTGGCGTTCTTGGAACCGATGGGTGGCGAGGATCCGGGTCAGCCATTCGAGCGTTTCCAGGCGCCGCTCCCGGGGGATGAGGCCTTCGCGCGCCAGTTGGAGAAAGCGCGAGGCGACGGCTGCGTCCTCGAACAGGACGAAAGGGCCGTCCTTCATCACGAGGTCGAGGGCCCTCTTTCTTTGGTTCTCATCGAGGATTTCGAAGGCGAACACGGGAGCCATGAGCTCGGTGGACAGGAACGGCTTTTCGGCGTGATCCATGAGGAAGGCCGCCAGCCGCTTGGCGCGCCGGGCGTCGAGGTGGCCGCGCAAGAGCGCCAGGCCGCGCGCGGCACTTATATGAGCGGTGCCGAGCGTGCGGCTCGTGCCGTACTCTACCTTGTGCGTCAACCAGCGCTTGCGCAGGATCGACTCGAAATAATCGGCGAGGCGCGCCTGGTCAGGGCCTTGGAGTTTCGGCGCGACGGACACAGCCACCTCCACCCGGCGGAACACGGGATAGCTTGAGCCTCTGACATTTCGTTCGAAATCATCGCCATAGGCCAAGCTGGAGACGGCCACGGCTAAGGCGAAAGCGGCGGCGCCGGCCGCGAAGGCCGTCCACCCCGGCCAGGTCGGGACCAGAATGAACGCCTCCTTCCACATCGAACCTATGATCATGCCCAGGGTGGCGATCCACTGCGGGATAGCCGCCCGCTTTGACGCGGCGCGCAAGCGATGGAGGGCCATGAACTTTCCGCGCTCGCCGAGCATCCCGTCCATCACGCGTTTGGAAAGTTCGGCGGGCAAGACGTTGCCGAGCGCGATCTGGTCGGCGGCCTCGTGCGCGGTTTGACTGTATTCATCGAGAGACCCCAAGACCTGGTCGACAAGGCCTCGGAGTTCTTCCGAGTCTCCTGAAGGGGACGGGTAATAGACCTTGAGCGCGGGTTCGGCGCGATAGGCGTTGCGGGCCTCGCTGTTGAGATGACCCAGTGGCGGCAAAAACGGGACCATCGGTTCGAAGCTCTTTTCGCCAAGCAGGGCCCGGGCGAAGCGGAAACCCCAGAACTTGGCGATTTGATCGGCGCTGTCGAGCACACCGGCGACGACCGCGTGCAAAGAGCGCATCTGTTCGGGGGCGTCCTGCGTGATGTACCGATACCGGCTGGCGGCGTCGTCGAGCGAATCCTCCTCGCTGATGCGGGGAGCCTTGGGCTCGGCGGTCGCGCCGGATATTT
>JBBTHA010000091.1:0-6790 GCA_038060535.1 Elusimicrobiota bacterium
AGACCGAACGGGGTTAGTCCGGAGAGCACTCGTCCGTCGGTTTTCTCCGGGCGAATCTGATGACGGGCTAAGCCTGTAGTGGCCGCGGTCGGCGTCGTTTGGACGCGGGTGCAAATCCCGCCACCTCCACAATTTTGATGGGCGATTCGCGCGCCGTGACCCTGTTGGGATCGTACGGGCTCTTCGCCGGGCTGGCGCTGCTTGCCGTCGCGCTCCCCGAAATGGGCCCCGGGGTCGTTTCCGCCTTCGGTCTGTGCCTGCTGTGGTCGGACCTGAGGCGGGACGGAGAATCTCCGGTGGTGCTGACTTTCTTGGTCACGATCGTGGCGATCATTCTCATGGCGCGGACCGAGCAGACGCGCATGCTTGTCGGCGTGAGCCTCGCGGGGTTTTGGCTTCTGGCCGGCTCCTTGTCCGCTCATCGTGACCGGCAGTTCAGCGATGAGCGCACCATCCTGCTTGAGCAGATGGCGATGCAGGACCTCATTCGCGACGATGAGCGCGATCTGAAATACTACCGCTCCTACGAGGAGACGGTCGGCGTCGAGACCCGGCTGCGCCGCGACTTGGCGGACGCGGCGAAAAGCTTGTCTGGAACCATGGACGGACGCGAGGTTCAAGCCCGCCTCATCACGATCCTCACCCAGCGCTTTCCCGCGGCCCGCGTGGAGGTCGTAGGAGGAGCCGGAACGGATCCTCTCTTGCTGGCGGCCCAGAGACGAAGAGGGCCGGTCTTGGTCAAGGACGCTCGCTCCGAAACCCAGGTCGCGCCCGGGGCGCGCTTTGTTTCGGGAGTTGCCGTGCCCATGAAGGTCATGCGGCAGGTCGCCGGCTTCGTTAAGCTGGAAAGCGATTCGGCGGGTGCGTTCGGGCCTGACGAGGTGCGCACGGTCGATCTCTACGCGACGATGGCGGCGTTGAGCTTGGAGAACATTCGCCTTTTCGAGAGCGTGCATCGGCAGGCGACGCATGACGCCCTGACCCAATTGCACAGCCATCGAGCGTTTCAACAGCGCCTGCAGGAAGAGATCCTTCGTTCCGGACGCAGTCAAACGCCGTTGGCGTTGATTATGTGCGACGTGGATCATTTCAAGCGCTACAACGACCAATTCGGCCATCAGGCGGGAGACCAGCTGCTGCGGACTTTGGCGTCCATCCTGGCGTCCTTCGCCCGGCCGGTCGATTTTGCCGCGCGCTATGGGGGCGAAGAGTTCGCGTTGATCCTTCCGAATTTCGTGCGGTCCGAGGCCGTCGCCTTGGCCGAGCGCATTCGCGCGCGGGTGGCCGAGGAGCCGTTTGTTTTTCAGGGCGCGCCCACCCACGCCACGATGAGTCTGGGGGTGGCGGCGTTTCCGACCGATGCGACGACGGCCTCGCAGATCGTGCGCGTGGCCGATGAGCGGCTTTACCGGGCCAAGCACGGCGGCCGCAACCAGGTCGTGGGATGAAAAACGAGTGGCTGGCGGTTGCGGCGGCGCTGGTTCCGGTGCTCGGCCTTTTGGCGGCGTATCCGCGCCGTTCCAAGGTCGCCGGCGGGACGGCCGTCGTCGCCGTTGCCATGGGCGCGGTGTTGCTCGCGACCGCTCAGGAGATGGAAATGACGGCCGTGGTCTTGGCGGCGGTTTGGAGCGCCGGCGGGGCCGCGCTCGCCTGGCGCCTCATGCGGCGCCATGAAGTCGAACACGCCGCCTTGGTCGAACGCCTGCGCGCCGTGCGCGTGCGCCGCGACCAGCTGGTCGAGGAACTTCGAGGACTCAAAACACGGGGCCACAGCGCGGAACTCGCTCACCGCGAGGCCTCGGCTCTTTACGGCATGGTCAAGGGGCTTTCCGAGGCTTTGTCGTGGGAAGACGCCCGGCCGCGAGTGGAGGCCGCCCTCGAGCAGTTTTTCGGATCGAGCGTGGAATACGCGCTTTATGTGGCGGGCATGCGGGGGGAGGGTGGAGAGGTCAAGCCCCTGAGCCTGCGCGGGCTGAGGACGTCGCCCGGCTCGGCGTGGACGACCTTGGAGCGTCTGCTCCAAGAGCAGGGGGCGACTCCGGCTGGATCCCGTCTTTTTGACAGGCCCGAGCGGGCCGTCGGAGTTCCCATTCGCGAAGGCCAGGAGCAATTGGGCTACTTGTACGCGCGCGTGCCCGAGGGCTCGTCGCCGGAGGCGTGGCTGGCCAAAACCCAATCCTTCGTGTCCGAATTGGGCGTGGCCTTTCGCCGGGTCAAGCTGTTTCAGGAGGTCGAGCGTCTCTCCGAGATTGACGGCCTGACCGGCGTGCGGCGCCGCGGAGCCTTCGACCGGAAGCTCGGCGAGGAATTGGTTCGAGCCAAGACGTTCAAGACCACCTTCGCCCTCATGCTCCTTGACATCGACCATTTCAAGAGCTTGAATGACCGCTACGGACACCCCTTCGGAGATCAGGTCTTGAAGCGCCTCGGCGCGGTTCTCAACGGCTTGGTGTATGACACGGATTTCGTGGCTCGCTACGGCGGAGAGGAGTTCGTGATCATCCTGCCCCGGGCGGAGTCCGCGGGAGCGTTGCGCAAGGCCGAGGCGATTCGGGCGGCGGTCGAGGCGGAGACGTTCGCTATAGGATTCGAGGAGCTCCGGGCGACGATATCGATTGGTTTGGCGCATTATCCGCGGGACGCGTCGACGGCCGAGGAATTGGTCGCGCGCGCCGACGCAGCGATGTATGCGGCCAAATCGGCGGGCCGCAATCGGGTCATCGACTGCGATGCTTTGAGGCGTTCGGGTTAAGGAGAGACGATGGATTCGATGCCAGAAGGGACTTCGACCGGCGCCGCGCCGGAACAGACGCACGCCCCGGCGCCGCGCCGCATCAAGCGGCGCCTGATGGGCGCGCTGATTGTTTTGCACGCGCTGTCATTGGCCGCCGCCGCCGTCCTCGTCCTACGCAGCCGCGGCGGCGAGGCCAAGGTCCGCGGCGAGGGCGACAAAGTCCTGCTGAGCCTGTCTCCCAAGGAGTCGGTGGGCTGGGTGAGCATCCGCGGTCCGATCATGTCGTCTGAAGGGGGCAAATTGTGGGAGCGCGGGGCGGAACAATGGGCTCGGCGCATCGAGCAGCTGGCCGACACCAAGGGCGTCAAGGCGATCGTGCTGGATATCAACTCGCCCGGCGGAAGCGTCGGCGCGGTCCAGGAAATTCACAGCCGCATTCTGCGGATCAAACGAGAAAAGAAAATTCCCTTCGTCGCGCTTTTTGGCGACGTCGCCGCCTCGGGCGGATACTACATCGCCTCGGCGTGCGACAAGATCATCGCCCACCCCGGCTCCCTGACGGGTTCCATCGGCGTGATATTCTCGGTGTCGAACATGGAAGGACTTTTTTCCAAAGTCGGCTATAAGGTCGATCCCATCAAATCCGGCAAGCACAAGGATATCGGCTCGCCCGCGCGGCCGATGAGCGCCGAGGAGCGCCAGATCCTCCAGGGTTTGATCGACGACGCCTACGGGCAGTTCGTTCAGGCCGTCGCCGACGGCCGCAACATGACGCCCGCACAGGTCAAACCCCTCGCCGACGGCCGCATTTACTCCGGCCATCAGGCGCTCGAGCTCAAGCTCGTCGACGGGCTGGGCGATTCCGTCGACGCGACGAAGCTGGCCGCGCAGATGGGCGGCATCAAGGATGACAAGCCCCGCGTGAGGCGGGACACCGAACGTCTGAACGATATCTTCGAGCTTCTGGAGATGAGGGCGCGCCTCTTTTTGGGACTGAGTCCGGCGGGCGTGACGTTGACGTCCGTCGCCGCTTTGCCGCGGGGATTGCTCTACGCCTGGTCCGGGGGCTGGTGAATGGACGGCCTCGAGCTCATCTACGATTTTTTCGAGGACCGTCCTCACGCCTCGGCCTTGATTCGTCAGCGCGCGCCCGCCGCCCTGGGGCTGCTGGGAGCGCTGCTGGGAGCCACCGCCCTTTTTTTCGCTCACGCGCTGGCCGACCGATCGGCGCTGCCCTTCGGCTGGCCGGCCTTGGCGTTGTCTTGGCTCTGGCAGGCCGCCGTGACGTTCACCACGACGGCGCTTCTGCATTTGATTTTGGAGTTGGGGGGCCAGAGAGGGAGCGCGCGCTCCTTGTTCGTTCATCTTGGTCTTTCCGAGTTGGCGTGGCTGGCGGCCGTGCCCGCGGTGTTGTTGTGCCAGGCCGCCTTCGAGAAGCCTGTGTGGGGGCTTCGCTTGGTTTTTTTCTCCATCGGTTTGTGGTCTTTGGCGCTGAAGGCCCGCGGAATTCGCGATGAATACGGCGTCGGAGGCGGTTGGGCCTGGCTGACGCTGGGAGTGCCGTATCTGGCGGGAATCGTTTTCGTGCTCTTGGCGACGTTTCTCGCCGCCCTCGGCTTCATTTTGCCCGCGTTAAGCGCGTGGACCTCATGAAGTCTCCCGCCCCCGAGTATTTCGCCGGACTTCCCGTGGTCGACGCCGCGACCATGCGCGCCTTGGACCTGGAGGCCACGCGTCGATACTCGATCGCCGCGCTTGATCTCATGGAAAACGCGGGCCGCGCCGTGGCGGCTCAGACGGAGGTTTTCCTGGGCGAACGAGGAACTCCGTCCGCGTCGGCCCGCGTCGTCGTGTGCTGCGGGCGAGGCGCCAACGGCGGCGACGGCTTGGTCGCCGCCCGCTCTTTGCGAGCCTCGGGAGCGTCGGTGAGCGTTTTTATCTGCCCGCCGAAAAAGGACGGCGCCGACGGCGGCCGCTATCCGGAACTCGTGCGGGTGAACCTCGCCAAGGCTGAAGAGGCCGGCGCGACCGTTCGCACGGCGGGGCCGGAGTCGAATTTAGGCAAGGCCCTGGCCGAATGCGACGTGGTCCTCGACGCCTTGCTCGGCACGGGGGCTACAGGCAAGCCGGCCGGCGCGATTCATCACATGATCCAGGAGATCACGAAATCCAAGAAACCCGTGATCGCCGTGGATATCCCGTCGGGCCTGCATCCGGATTCGGGATACCATAGCGGAGTTTTCGTGAGCGCCGACCTCACTTTGACCTTGGGACTGCCCAAGCGCGGCCTGGTCGTCGCCCACTCTCAAAAATCGGTGGGAGTCCTCAAGGTCCTCGATATCGGCTATCCCGCGGCTTTGATCAAGGCGCTTGCGGGCGCATGAAACGATTCGTCCTGGCCGCGCTTGTCCTCGGCGCGTCCTGCGCGCGAAAGCCCGAGGGTTCTTACGCGGTGATGGAAACGTCGAAAGGACGCATGACCGCGCGGCTGTTCGAAGACCGGGCGCCCGGGACCGTGGCGCATGTGCGGGCCTTGTGCGGCCGAGCCAAGCCCTATTACGACGGATTGCCGTTCCACCGCGTCGTGCCCGGCTTCCTGATTCAGACGGGCGATAAGACCGGCACCGGGCATGGGGATGCGCATCTTCCCGTGGCCGACGAGATCCGTCCCGACGCGCGTTTCGACCGGCCCGGACTCTTGGCCATGGCGAGCTGGGGTCCGGGAACGTCTCAGACGCAATTTTTCATCACTCTCGCCCCGGCTGCGGACCTCGACGGCCGGCACACGATTTTCGGCGAACTGGTCGAAGGCTTGGAGGTCGCCAAGGCCATCGCCTCCGTGCCTCGCGACACGACGGACGGCGCCGACCGTCCCTACGACCTGCCGCTGCTTCTGTCCTTGAGACTCACGTCTTCGCGGCCTTGACGCTACGGCCTCGATCCGAAGCGTGACGAGGCCCCGTTCAAGGGATAGGACTAAAGACTGGTCGACGTTGGGACCTCTGATCCGCTGGGCGCGGCGGACTTTATATATAAGGTGATGGCATGCAAATAGACACCTCTGTTTCCGCGTCCGTGACAGTTTGCGTCGTGGGTTTGTGCGCGGCGGCCGTTCCCGGTTTCGCCGCGACGGCCGCGCGCCCGGCCTCGGTTCCGGCGCTGATCATGCCCGCGTCCCGGCCGCGGCCTTTGCCGATTCCCGGCCGGCTCGTCCCGATCGATGTGTCCGACATCCCCGCCCCGGCGGCGTTGACGCCGCGGCAAAAGGCCGCGTTGCCGCGGGGATTTTTCCCGGTTCCGGCCAAATCCCTGGGCGCCAAGTCTTTCCATGCCTCGGGGGAGAGTACGCTCAACTTCAAGACGTCCGCTTTGGAGATTCTCAAGTATGCCCGTTTGGATCCTGCCGTATGGGACGGGGCGATCCCGTCTTTCGTGTATTCCAATGCCGATGTCAAAGCCGGAACTCCCTTGGTTCGTCCGCTTCACAAGGAGCTTCCGGGCCCGCCGGCGTTCTTGCACGGTACCAGCCGCCAAGCGGCCTTCTCGATCTTGCGCAAGGGCGTCCTTTTGGCTCCAGGGTTGGGGGACGTTTCAGCGGGATTTTTTTTGGATGCGGCCAAAGGGTTGATTGCCAAGACTTACACCAATAAACAAGAAGAGGAGGGCGTATTCCTTCAGGTTTATCTCGATCCCAACGCGCCGACCGTCACCTATGGGTCCGGCCTGTACCATTATTTCTGCGAGTGGCTCAATAAACTGTTCAGCAAGGAAGACCCGGCTGGACTGCGGCTTTTAAAGAAACTGCATCCCCGATTCATGAAGCTGGCGGGGCGGGGTATACGCGGACCGTCGCGGGATAATCTCGCCCGGAGCCTTGGCGCCAAGATTCTCATCAATGAAACCCTGTACGGGGGGACGGTGTTCCAAGAGGTGGTCGTTTTGGACCCCTCCGCGGTCCTGGGCGTGCGGGTCCTGGCGCCATCTTCGAAATCCCGTTAGCCCGGAATCTTGAGTTGACCCTCTGCGGATGAGGGAGCTGCGTTCGGATCGCCCCTT
>JBBTHA010000092.1:0-13622 GCA_038060535.1 Elusimicrobiota bacterium
GACGATAAAATCCGCCGCGCGCGGCCTTGAGCTGCCCCGGCCAAGGGGACAGCGACCGCCCCAGCGCCGCGAGCCGACGCCGCAGGGTCGCCATCTCGAGCTCCCGGCCGAGAGCCTCGGCCAAACAGTCGCGCAGCGCCGTCAGCGTCACGCGTTCGCCCGGGCTCTCCATGAGCCTCCAGAGAAGCGCGAAGCTCCCTCCGTCAAGCGCCGCGTCCTTCCAGCGTCCTTGAACGAGCACAAGCGCGCGCTGAGCGCGGCGGTCGACCTTAAGCGCCCCGTCGGGACTGGTGCGCGCTCGCTGGGATATGGATTTGTCGGACAATTCCCCCAACCGTCCCGCGATCGCGTCGTCGGACCAGGATTTCCCAATCACATCGTCGGCCCCGCAGGACACGGCGGCGCTCAGCGCGTCGGGCCCCGTGTCCTTTTCGTCAAAAACCAGCGCGATGGCGGCCGACGGATAGAGCGCGCGCAAAACCCCGATGGCTTTCGCGGGGGTCCCTCCCGCCAGCCCCCGATCGATGACGACGAGGGCCGCATCGAGCGAGAGAGGGCGGCCCGGCCTCGGCACGCTCGCCAACGCTTCAAACGACCCGCTGATTCCAGAGGCCAGCCGGCCCGCGCGAGACAGCCAGTCATGGTCGCGCGAAATGACGACCACGGCGCTAGACCGCCTCCCACGCGCAGGCCAGGCCCTGCCCCACTCCAACGCACAGAGCGCTCACGCCTCGTTTAGCCTTGCGGCGGCGCATTTCATGGAGCAGGGTCACCGTGATGCGGCAGCCCGAGGATCCAAGAGGATGTCCCAAGGCGATGGCCCCGCCGTTGACGTTCAGCTTTTTGCCGTCTATGCCGATCTCGCGCTGGCAGGCGAGGGCCTGGGCGGCGAAGGCTTCATTGATTTCAAATAAATCCACCTCTTGTGTTTTCCACCCCAATCGGTCGAAAAGCTTTCGCACCGCGGGGACCGGCCCGATCCCCATATATGACGGCTCGACTCCCGCCGAGGCCGATCCGGCCCAACGAGCGAAAGGTTTTATTCCGAGGGCGGAGGCCTTTTTCGCTTCCATGAGCAAGAGGGCCGAAGCGCCGTCGTTAAGTGTCGAGGAATTTCCGGCGGTCACGCTCCCGTCTTTGCGAAAGACCGGCTTGAGCGCCGACAGTTTATCGAGACTGGTGTCTTCGCGTATGGTCTCGTCGCGTTGGTATGAAACGGCCTCGCCTTTTTTTTGCGGAATGGAGACGGGCGTGATCTCGTCCGGGAAAACCGTGTCACGGGCCTTGGCCGCGCGGCGATGGCTTTCAAAAGCGAAGGCGTCTTGGTCGGCTCGCGAAATGCCGTACTTGGAGGCGACATTGTCGGCCGTTTCTCCCATGCTTTCCAGGGGAAACATCGCCGAAAGCCTCTTATTGGGATAGCGCCAACCGAGAGCCGTGTCGAACGCGGTGAGGTTTCCGAAGGAATACCCGGTCTCCGCCTTGGGCAACGAGTACGGGGACCGGCTCATGCTTTCCACACCGCCGGCCAGGTAAACGTCTCCTTCCCCCGCGAGGATGGCGCGAGCCGCGCCGTTGATCGCCTCGAGACCGGAGGCGCACAGACGGTTGACCGTGCACCCGGGGACCGTGCGCGGCAATCCCGCGAGAAGAACGGCCATGCGCGCGACGTTTCGGTTGTCTTCTCCGGCCTGATTGGCGCAGCCGAGGTAGCAGTCGGATATAGAGGCCGGATCCAACCCCGGAACCTTGGCCAACACCGCGGCGATCATATCTCCGGCCAAATCGTCGGGCCGCACCGCGGCCAAACTCCCCCCCAGACGTCCGACCGCCGAACGCACGGCCGCCACCGCAACGACCTCACGAGATTCCATCGAATGCCTCCATCTTCTCACGCCACGCGTCCCCGACGCGAATGGGACGCTTGAGCGTGTAATCAAAAGTGACGATGACCGACTTCGCCTCGGCGACGAGACGCCCGGACGCCTTATCCTCGACGCGGTAGTGCATGTCTATGCTGGCCCCGCCGATCTCGCTGACGCGACAGCCCACGAGCAGTTTTTCGTGGTGAAAGGCCGGGCTCTTGTAGTCGATTTCAATGCGCGCGATGATGATGGTGTAATCGGATAATTGGGTCACCCCTAAAACACGCCGGAAGTAGTCGACGCGGGAACACTCGAGGTAGCTGAGATAATTCGCGTGATTGACGTGGCCGAAGCTATCCGTATCAGCAAATCGCACCGGGACCTCGCTGACCAGGCGGAAACCCTCCATCAGCGGGCCTCCTTAAGCAGCTTGGTGAAACGTTCTCGGCTCATCACGACCTGAAGAACGGACCCTTCGCCGATCTTGCGGCCGCGGCTATGCACCTCGGTGCGGGCGAAAATTTTGGGGCCGCGCACGCGCACCAGCCTGGCGACGATGTGAAGCGGAGCCCCGACGCGGGCGGGACGCAGGTGCTTGACGAGCACCGCGCCCCCGACGGCCTCCTCGTCGGCTTCGAGGTAGGGGGCCAAAATCATGCGCGCCGCGGTTTCCATGTGATAGACCATGGCCCACGTCGCGTACAAGGGATGCCGGACCATACCCTCCAGATGCGGCTTCATGTGCCGCTCCACCCGCGCGGGAAGATCGACGGTCATGCCCACCCGCAGGCCCGGTTTCATGACAGCAGCCCCAGGGACGCCGAGCGAACGGCATCGGCCGCCTTTGAAAACGGCATGGACGCGGCGGCCTCGCGCGCGGTTTTTCCCATCATTTTGAGATTCCCCCTGTCCGCGATCATCTCCATCAATACCTCGGCCAGCAGCGGCGGCGCCTTTTTAGGGGTGGGGTAGTGAACGATCCGTCCCGCGCCCGGCGGCAGCGTGTCGCGAACCCCGTAATGATCGCTCGCCAAAATGGGCAGGCCGGCGTTCATCGCCTCCACCACGTTCAGCCCGTAGCTTTCATGAATCGACGGCGACACAAAAACGTCGCCAAGACGGAAATAGGCGCGCTTGGCCGTCCCGTCAAGGTAGCCCGGGAAAACGACCTTGACCTGGGTCAGACGCGCCGCCGCCTTTTTCACCTGACGTCCGTAGGCTTGCCCCATCATAAAAGCCGGCTCTCCGCAAATGAACAATCGCACGTCCTTGCCCTTCAAGCGGCCGCCTTGCTCAAGCAGCCGCAAGGCCTCGAGCAGGAGATGGATGCCTTTTTCAGGCGAAATGCGAGACAGTGTCATGAGCACCGTCGTCTCCGGGCCGATCCCATAATAATCACGGAGCTCGGCGGCCCGATTGTCATCGGCGGGGCTGGGAGGTGCCGACCACACGCCCCACGGCACGATCATGATTCTCTCGGAAAGTTCTTCGCTCCCGATCAGGTCCCCGTAGCAACGCATCAGGGTGTCGGCCATCGCGCGCGAGGGCACGATCATCCGGCTGGAATGGCATACGGTGTCTCTCTGCTTGTCAAAAATAAGATTGAGAACGTCGGGCAGCAGCCAATCCATGCCCAGGGAGCGGACGCGTTCATGCAACTTCGTCAACTTCTCGGGGGCGACGATTCGGCGCAAATACAGCTTATTGAAGTAATCAACCACGTCCACATGCCAGATCGAGACAACCTTGTATCCTGCCCGAACCAAGACCTCGAGCGTCGGCCCTTCGGACACGTCGTTGACCACCAAGACGGTTTGGGCCGGCGGGAATTCCGTCTTGCGCGAAAGCAGCCACTGCGTCGTCGCCGCCTCGAAATCCCGGCAGAACCTGCCGTACTCAAGCTCGCCGAGATCCACAAGGCCCTGCTCTCGGCCCGCGAGACGATGGTAGTCGCACTGCGGGAAAGGGGTCTGCGGACCGGAACCGAGCACGGTCAAAGAAGACGAGGACTCTGCGCTCCAATGGCGGAGAAGCTGCTGCCCCACCATGGCCCCACCCCCCAGGGGGGTGCGCTCCATGGGGTAGCCGACATGGCTGGCGATGAAGACAAGTTTATTCAATCGGCTCTTATTATATGATTGTCGCGACCACTCATTTTTGGAGGAACCTCTATGAACTCTCAATCTCAGACGATTGTCGTCGCCGGAGGCGCCCGGACGCCCATCGGGCACATCTCCCGTTCGCTGTCGGCCGTGCCCCCCGCCGATCTCATGGTCGACGCCGTCGAAGCGACATTGTCGGGAGCCAAACTGTCCAAAAACGCCGTCGATGGCCTTCTGGTCGGATGGGTGGGGCAGGGCTTCTCCGCTCCCAACATCGCCCGCGTCGCCGCCCTGCGCTCGGGCCTCTCCGAAAAGACCCAGGCGGTCACGGTGCAAAACAACTGCGTTTCCTCCATAGAGTCGATCGCCTCCGCGTGCCGGTTCATCTTGGCCGGGGAAGGGGAACTCTACCTTGCCGGCGGCGTCGAGGTCATGTCTCGCCTGCCCTACTCCATCGAAGGCAGCCGCGCCTCCAAGCCGCTTCGCTCCCTGTCCGTGGTCAAGGAAAAATGGGGCGACTTACTCTCTTCTCCGGACGTCGCCGTCGTCGACGCGATGGAGCAGGGCCTGACCGATCCCGTCAAGAAAATCAACATGGCCGGCACCGCCGAAGTCTGCGCCCAAATGTACGGCATCAGCCGCGCCGAGCAGGACGAATACGCGCGCGAGAGCTTCCGCCGCTGCCTGGCGGGCTGGAAATCGGGTTTTTTCTCCTCGCACGTCAGCCCCGTCGTTCGCAACGGGCAGACCCTGCTCGACAAGGACGAGTATCCGCACCTTCGCGAAGACCTCGCCGACAAGCCTCAAATGTTCGCCAAGGCGCCCGCTCTCTTCGACAATTCCGCCTACACGATCAAGGACTTCTATCGGGACAACGCCCAGTTCATCGAGGGGAAATCGTATCAAGAAGGCGCCAAGGGGACAGTCACTCTGTTCAATTCCTGCGGGCGCTCCGACGGCGCCGCCGCGATCATCGTCACGACCGCCAAGAAGGCGAAAGAATTGGGGCTGGAGATCTTGGCCGAGATCAAGGGCTGGGCATTCGTGGGCAACAACCCCGCGCATATGGGCGTCTCCCCGGCCTTGGCCGCCCCGGCCGCGCTGGCGCGCGCGGGGATGACGTTCGAGCAATTGGACCATATCGAGCTCCATGAGCCTTTCGCCGCCACCGTCTTGTCCATCTTCAAGCTGGGCCAGTCCAAGTTCGGCCACGACTGGACGGCGAAATACAAATCCGGAGCCCTCAATCCCAACGGCGGCTCGATCGCCGTCGGTCACCCCTTGGGAGCTACGGGCGCGCGTCTCATGCTCAACTTAGTCCACTCGCTGAAAAACAACGCGAAGAGCCGCCGGGGCATGCTCGCCGCCTGCGCGGGAGGCGGGATGGGAGGGGCGCTGGTCGTGGAAAAAGCGGCTTAGTGCATGCAACTGGCCAGGCCGATGCCGAAGTAGCCTCGACCGCCGATCGAAGCGCCTGATTTGGCCCGCGCCGCGGCCACGAGCGCCCACAATGGGTCGTTTCCCGCCAGGAACAGACGCCTGGGCTTCTTTGAGCCCGCGTCATGGAAAATCGTCAACGAAAATTGGCAGCCCAAATCCACCTCGTGGCATAGGGTACGGTCCATCAGCTCCTTTTCCTCGTCTTCAGTGATCTCCATGAAGCCCGCCATTATGTAGGCCGCGATGTCCTTGGTCGGCTTGAGAAACGTCGACACCGTGCAGCCCTCCACCGGCGAGAGCACGCTGCCTTTCTTCTTGGTGTCATGAAGCTTGAGCAGCGTGGAGATTTCCAGCTGCTTGGCGATCACTTTGGCTCTCTGCTGTTTGGGAAGGGTCTCGGGGTCGAGGGCGAGAAACGGCTTGACGACGGCGGGGGAGGCCTCGTTGACCGGTGTTTTGAGCATGTACTCCACGACTTTAAGACGCGTTTTCTCATCTAATGAGGACGATTTTTTTTCTCCCTCCGCGGCCGAAAGGGACACCGCCAAAAGAACGACCAGGGAAAAGGGCTTCACCCTCCTATTGTAGCCCAAGTTCTCGTCATCCGCGAGGGTGGTGTTTGGCATGAGCTGCCTTGAGGGCGGCCGAGTCGAGATGAGTGTAAATTTGCGTCGTGGCCAAATCGGCGTGTCCCAGCATCTCTTGGACCGAGCGAAGATCGGCTCCTCCTTGAAGAAGATGCGTGGCGAAGGTGTGCCGAAGCAGATGGGGATGCAGACGGGTTTTTAAGCCCGCGCGCGTCCCGAGCTCCCGCAAGCGCCTCCAGAACTGGATACGCGACACGCGCCGTCCCCCACGCCCCAAAAACAGCTCGGGAGCCGGATTTTTAAAGCGGCGTTCTCTCTCGGCTAAATAGGCGCGCAGGCAGGCCAGCGCCCGAGCGTGCACGGGAACCATGCGTTCCTTGTTCCCCTTTCCCACGACGCGCACCCAACCATCCTGGAGATTGGCGGCCTCGGGCTTGAGCGACACCAGCTCCGAGACCCGAAGCCCCGCGGCGTAGAGAAGCTCCAGCATGGCCCGATCGCGGATATCCTCGTACGAACTTCCCCCGGGTGCGCTCAAGAGCCGAAGCGCCTCGTCCTGGGTCAGGAATTTCGGCAGCCGCGCGGGAATGCGCGGCGTGCGCAATGTCTCGGCGGGACTTTCCGGCAGGCACTCCTCCAGCGTTTCGAAGGCGAAATAGGACTTCAGGGCCTCCACCTTCCGAAACAGGGACGCCGGCTTGAGCCCCCGCTCGCGTTCCGACCACAGAAACTCGTCCAAATCCCCCCGGGACGCGTCGCACGCGCGCAGTTTGCGCGCCAAGGCCCACGCCATGAAGCGTTTGATATCCGAACGATAGGCCGCGACCGATCGCGGCGAGAGGCCGCGCTCCAAGCTCAAGTACCGGACATACTCCTCCAGACGGGCCTCTGGATTTTCCATGGTTCAAGGATACGCTTCACCCGAGTACAGATAGACTTGTCCTGTGTAGTTGCCTGCGTTGACGCGCAACTCGATGCTCGTCACCGCGGTATTGGATTTCCAGTAGCCCCCAAGCCCGCACCGGACCCATGTCTCTCCCGATCCGAGGCGGATCATGCTGACTCCCTCGACGGCCGGCTGGTTCGTGCCGTTGGGATCCATGTAAATCGAAGCCGAGCCCCTATGCACGCTTTGCGCGGTCAGTCGATTGGACGTTTGCTCGTCGAAATAGATTTGGGTCCCAGTCATCCCGGCCGGCATGGCGGAGCCGCCGCCGGAATTATCGCAGCGCCCGAAATAGGCGTAATTGGCGGAGGTGTCGCCGTTGAACGTAATCCCGAAATCTCCAGTCGCCGCGTTTTGGGTCGCTTTCCAAACGGCGTAGTAGACCTTGCCGGCGGTGGAGGTCACGGTAAACGTCGTCGCCGTGACTCCGGTGACGCTGGCCGAGGCGACGAGGATATGCGCGCCGACTCCCGTGATTCCGGAGCCGTCCCCCAATAAAGCGGCGGCTTGCAGCGTGCCGGTCACGCTCGCATTTCCCGCCACATGCAAGGTGCAGGTGGAGCAGGGCGAAGACGTCCCGATGCCGAGAAGTCCGGTCGACTTGAGATATATGTCAGTCCTTACCCCGCTGGAATCGCCGGTCCAAATCATGTTGCCGCCACCGCTGCGATAAAAAATGTCTCCCCCGACGGATGAGTTGATGAACTGTCCGGCCCCGGCAGAGACGCCATGGATGAACTCGCTCCCTGTGCGTCCGACGAAAATCGCCAACGGTGATGAAATATTGTTGGACAAAAATCTCGCGGTCCCGTAATTTGAAGAATTATAGCCGACCACATCCAAAGGATAGGCGGGGCCCCCCGTTCCGATACCGACTTGGCCTCCCGTAGCAGTCAGGGTGGATGTTCCGACCGAAAAGGCGTTGCCCTGGACCGTCACTGTCCCCACGATGACCGTCTGCCCTCCAATGGCAAGATTGCCCGAGTCGCTTAGATCGGCCCTCGCGGAGGCGGCGAAAAGGCACACTAGGAGAAAAAGAGCTTGGGTCATCATATTATTTCCTCGCTTCCAATTCGGAAATCTTCGTCTCGAGCCATGCTATATATTCATTCGCCGACTTTAGTGCCATCTCAAGATTGGAAAGTCTGTTTTCCACGACAAGCGATTTGCCGACACCCGAGCGAATGCTGTCGGGAGCGTCCTCGTAGATCAAACCCCGCGCCATCGGCGCCCCCGGGTCGGCCTCCCAACCCCGAGGACCTATCCTTTTATATCGGAACTGCGCATGGCGAAGGTCCTTGGTTTCATCGTAGGCCTGTTTTTCCTCGGCGTCCGAGAAGTAGGCGATGTCGCTTTTAAGCTCGCGACGCGAATGGGTCGTGATGGCGGCCGCCATCACCTTCCCCGCCCCGGTCGTCTGCCCGTTGGAGACCACCAGCTCATAGACGGGGTCTCCGGCCGGGAGGATATGAACGGACGCGCTGCTGACGGATTGGCTAGCTTGAAGACTGGCAACGTTCATGCTTCCCAAAGTCGATGGCTGGCCGGTCGATCGCCACAAGTAGAACTCGACGGCATTGCCGATATTCTGGCCGCCGGCCGCGCGCGTGCGCAGGCTGTGGCGGTACGTTCCGGAGCTGTCATAAGCGAACACAATCTGGCTGCTCGACACGGTGGAAGAAGAGTTTCCCGACCGCAGATGCAGACCGATATCCGAGGCGTCGCCGCGGCCGTTGACATCAAGCAGCGCTCCCGAGGGCACAAGCCCGATGCCCATCTGTCCCGCCTTATCGATGAGCAGCAGCGGCGCCCCGTTCGGGCTGGACACCCGCAGGGTGTAAGCGTCCGCACTGGAAAGTTTGATCTCAAGAGTAGCCTGAGGAACTGCCGTGCCCATCCCGGTCTGGCCGGTGATCGTCATATCTCCGCTGGCCGTCATTTGCCCCCGACTCGCCGAGGCAAGACACAGCAGCATCAAGGCGAGGCGGCTCATGGGCCAACCTCCTTGCGGATGGCCTCAAGCCGCCGAGCTAACACGCCAAAAGCCATTTCGGCATCGACAAGACGCTGGGTCGCGTTCACGCTCTCACCCGGTCCCCGCAATATCTCGGGAACCTCCTCGTACATCAAGCCCCTACGCAGAGGGGCGCGCGTATCACGGACGAAGCCTCCTCCTTTCCGACGTCCGTAGCGAAAAGAGACGTGGCGCAGCCCGCGAACGCGGTCGAAGGCGGCGGCGGCATCGCGCTCGCCCAGGTAGGAAATATCGCTTTTCCAGTCCCGAGACGACGGCGTGACCTGGGCGGCCGCATGCACGGTTCCAAGGCCCAGGCCGCCTCCATCGGACACCGTCAGTTCGGCGACGGGGTCTCCCGCGGGGCGAACGTGAACGGTCGCTCCAGAGGCCGTCGAGATCGTCACTAGCGACACGACGGTCATGGTCGCCACGTTGGCCGCGCCCGCGTCCGGCGACCAGATCAAAACATCGAGCGAGTTGTGCGCCGTCGAATCGACATGGACCGAGTCGATGTGATGGCGGCGGTTCGTCGTCCCGTCCTGCCCGAAGGCGATTTGCGCGCGGCCGGAGGCCGATTGGTAGAGATTGCCGCTGTGAACCTGCAAAGCGACGTTGGCGCTGTCTCCGGACCCATTGACGTCTAGATTGGCCGCGGAGTACGTGCTCAAGCCCACCTTGCCATCATTACCCACACGCAGAAACGGGGTCAGATCGACGCCCGAGATTTGAAACGGGGTAAGCGTTCCCGACGACGCTGCGACGTTGACCCGGCTTCTGGAAGCGGTCGTGGTACCTATCAGCACCGGACCTACGATCCAGGCGTCACCGACGACGCTCGTCTGCGCGTAGGCGCCGGAAGCCAACGCGGCCAGCAGGAGCAGTGCGCGCGCCGGCCTCATGGCCGCCTCCGCGCCTTGAGCTCGGCGTATCGCTTTTGCAGACGTTCCAGGCGGGACATCGCCGCCTTAAGGGCCGACTCGACTTCGACCAAGCGCTCGATGGAAGAAATGGTTCCATCCGACCCCTGCAGGAACCTCGGGACCTCCTCGTAAATCAAGCCCGTGCGCAAAGGCTGCCGCGCGTCATCGGCCAGGCGGCCGTCCTTTTGAAGCGATTTATAGCGAAACCGGACATGCCTGAGCTCCGCTACCTCGGACAGGGCGAGCGCGTCATCCTGCTCGGTCAGCCGGACGATGTCGGTCTTGAATCTCCGCGAGGATGGTGTCAGAAGCTGCCCGTATTGGATCGTGCCCCCTCCCGTGCTCGAGCCGTTGGACACCTCCACTTCGGCGTCAGGCTCCCCCGCGGGCCTTACGTGAAGCGATCCTCCGCTTGCCACCTTAATACCTTGCAGCGACAGGACGCTCATGCTCGCCAGCGTCGCCGTCGATCCCGCGCTCGGGTTCCAGACCAGGAAATCCATCTTGTTGCCGTCGGTGGAGGTGCTGTGCTCAGTACGCATAAAATGTCTATAAGACGAATCCCCGTTGTAGCCGAAGGCGATCTGGGCGCTGGATACCGTCGCCGTCGAGTTGCCGCTGCGCAGCTGAAGGCCGATAGTGCTGATTCCGACGTCCAAGTTCGCCTGCGGAACCCTCAGCCCCACCCCAACCTCGCCGATATTGTCCACCGCGATCACGCCCTGACGATTCGCGCTTGAAATCAACAGGGTCAATGAGTTCTCGGCCCGCGAAACGGCCTCGAACTCGGCCCCGGCGCCCATAAAGCCATTCAGCAAGGTTCCCGGGATGCGCTGCGACGACGTGTTCCTAAAGGCAGTCCCTGCCGTCACCGTGAACGTCGCCGTTTTGATCGCCTCGATGTTTCCGAAGTAATCGAGTGACCGGTATTCCAGGACGTGCGTTCCCAGCGCAAGGGGCACCGACGCCGTATAGATGATGAAGGGGTCATAGGGAGTCAGCGGATCAAGCCGGTAGGTCACGCTGGCGACCGGCACGCTGTAGCCGTTGACGAGCGCGTCCGTCGTGCTTAAGACGATAAAAGCGTCGGTCGAGACGAACAGCGCGCCGTCAAAGATAAATGACGCGCCCTGGAAGGCAGCCGTCGTCGTCGGCGCGATCGTGTCGACGCCCACGAAGAAGAACCCGTACTCCCCGCTGCGGGTGTAGGCCGCCGTCGCCGTAATCACGCTCGTCGTCGTGTCCTTTGAGACCCCCTCAGTCGTTACGCCGGCGCTCGACCACTCCACCCCGTCAAAACGAAACGCCTGGAGCGTGGCCGTGTCCACGTTCACGCCTCCTGGGGCGAAGGTGACATTCAAAGTAGCTGTCGATGTGAGGACGAAATCGGACGCGCTTAGGTCGTAGCAGGAGCCCGAAGGAAGTAGATGGTCCCTGAAGAATTTCGGCAGGAACGAACATGCGATGATTTGCATGATCGTGATGTAGCTGATTGGTGCGGTCGTCGTCACCGAGGTGATCGATGTGACGTACTCCGCTCCGTTTTGCGCCACATTGACCTGGAACGTCGTGGACTGACCGTACGTCCAGCCGGCATAAACGGCGTCGGCATCCGTGCTGCCGTGCACAACCCCGCTCGAATCGACGATCTCAGCATGCAACCGTAAATCGCTCCACGCCGCGTAACTCGTTGAGTTGATGACACTATAGCTCGTGCTGGTCGGCGTGGTCGTAGACAACCTTACAAATATGAACCCACCCCCAGATTCGTAAAAGGGCGCCCCCAGCGCATCGAACATCAACCTGTCGCGTATGTCGTTGGGATTGCCTGTAGTATAAAGGGTTTTCAATGTTAGCCGCATCACCCGGCCCTTGAGCGACCCGGTCCCAAGCAGATCAGAGCGACAGCCGCTTTGGTCTCCGCACACCTCGATTTTCGCTGAAGCGCTGGTAATCGTGATCGTCGTGAAGCTGCTCAAGTCCACGCAGCTCGTCGCCTTGAGCTTGTACGTCCCCGAAGACAAGTTGCAGTACGGGCCGTACTCGGCCGTCTCCGTGCAATCAAAGCTTTGAGAGTTCACCACTGTTCCAGAACTGTCGATCAGTTCGACGGTCTCATACCCTGCTGGCGTGGGGGGCGTCTCCCCCATCACGCAGCGTGTCGAAGGAAATGACGTCCCGCTCCCGCTGGGCAAGGAATTACCTTCCGGGTCGTTGGCAGTGGGGGCCGATGGGGGCTCGGTGGCGATTATGAATGCGTTTGAAGTGGAATTACCTGCCGAGTCCACGACCGTGGCTGTGTACTGGCCGTCCGCCAAGCCGGTGAAGTTTTCGGTGGCTGTTAGGCCGCCGGATTCGGTTCTGACATCGGAGTTGAGGGATATTTGCGCGACGCCGGAGCCGTTCGCTTCTTCGATGCCGGTGATGGTGATGGAGTTCGAGTTAGTTGCGCCGCCGTTGTTGACCGGGTTACTGTTGCCGTCGATGATGGTCATACTCGGGGCTCTACCAGTTTCAGAAACAGTACCATCGACCGCGTAGCCTGAGGGGCTCGCGATGACGGGCTCCAAGTAAAATGGGTATAACCCTCGGCCCGATCCGACACCGGCTTGTTCGTAGATATACTCAACGATCCCATCACAACGGAAGCTGCCCGTGTCAATGAACATGTTGGCCACGGGGAGCTTGGTAAATGGAAAGGAGAAAAACGTAATGTTAATGCCTACCAACGAACTGGCCGTTGTCACGATCTGATCGCGCTGGCTTATATCGAACTTGGCCGCATGCCAAAAGAAACCGTCTGGCGTCCATCCACCACTGTAAGAGTGATGTGGCGCGCCGTCATAGACGATGTTGTTATGCGTGGTAAAAGTGGTAAAGCTCGTCCTCTTCAGGGTATTGTTGGTCGCTTCCAGGTACTTGATCACCCAGTTCGTCGTATCAGTCCGGCTTTGCTGCTGATACACGTCGTAGTTGTCGGGGTTCTGAGGATCGCTTCCATTCCAGTCTCCCAGTAATCCAACATGGCCAAGGTAAACGCGGCACGCGGGGCAACCCTGAAGATAATCAAGCTCTCGCAGGAGAACATTCCCGAGCTCGGTATTCGGATAGTTGAACTGAGCGTAGCCCGCCTCAGGTCGGAACTGGACGAGGCTGATGAACAACGCCGTGACAGCGAGTTTCCATCTCAAGCCCATTTAATCACCAAAACGGCTTGTCATCTCCAGTGTTGATTTTGCTGATAGCCCTGCGAACCGTTTCTTTATAGCTGGGAGCTGGCACGTCCCGGTTCAGCTCGGCCTCAAGAATCGGTGTAACACTCGGGTCTCCCAAAAATCGCAACCCTTCGACAGCGGCCCAGGTGTTCACCTGCCACGGCTTCTTGAGTTCCCCGATGAGCAGGTCCTTGGCGGCAGGGTTCTTGGTCACCCCGATGGCCATTAGAATCTGGGAATGGCTAGTGCGATCCCTTTCACGCGGGAGCTGCGTGACAAGCACATTGTAAGCGTCCTGCGAGCCGACATCACCAAGGGCCAAATACATCCGCGATTTGGAGAAAAGTCTCTCAGGATTATTCGCCTTTAGCTCCCCGCGAACCATTACAACCACCGCATTGCTCTTGCGTTTGCCCAGCATGTGCAAGAGGCCGTCTCGTCGCGATTGATTGGACTCAGTCTTCGCAGCTTTCACCAAGAACTGCTCGACCTCACCGTCGTTTGGAAATCGATTGAAAATTCTAGTCGCG
>JBBTHA010000093.1:0-31926 GCA_038060535.1 Elusimicrobiota bacterium
GGCGTCCGACGCTGAAGGTGATTTGGAACTTCTCGAAGGAATCCCGGTCGTCGGTGCCGAAGCGGCGCAGGGCGAAGGGATCGTTCCCGGCGTCGACAAAGCCGGCGACGGTGGTCAGGCCGCAAAGAAAGCCCGCGTCCTTTAGCAGCCGTCCCGTCGTGGGATTGAAGTCGCCGACATCGCCGTTGGGATAGCAGAAAAGGTCGCAAGTTCCGCCGACGTGTTTCTCAATCAAGCTTTTGGAGCGGGAGAGTTCGCCTCGAGCCTCGTTTTCGCTGAGCAACGTCATGATGGTGTGAGTATGAGTGTGGCTTCCCACCTCCATGAGACCGGAGGAGACCATGTCCCGGACCTGGACCCAGCTGAGCGGACGATAGGTGCTTGGAGCGGTCGAGTCGAGGATGAGCGTGCGGGAGTGCTCGGATTCCACCGAGGCGATCATCGCCCCGCGCTCGCCCGGAGGCAGGTCCTTGGCGATCTTTTGGAGTTCACGTAATCGCGCGCGCCTGGCGCCGGGCTCCCCTTTGGCTTCAGCGAAAGCGTATTCAAGCCTGTCCGGCCACAAAGGCGCGCGCTCGTCGACGAATTGAGTCGCGACGAACACCGTGGCGGGTACTTTTTTTTCAAGCAGGAGCGGGAAGGCCAACGTGTGAATCGACTCATAGCCGTCGTCCATGCTCAAGGCCACGCTGTAGTCGGGCAAGGCCGGCCCTCCCGAGAGCGAGCGCACGACGTCGCGTACGGTGACGATGTTGCATTGCTCGCTCAAAAAATCGAGTTGGCGGGCGAAGGTCGACGGCTGCAGCCGGTTGCCTTGGTAGTTGGTCACGCCGTCGGAGGGCCTGTCGGTGAATCCGTGATACATCAGCACCACGGCGCGCCGGCGCCGCAGCCAGCGTAGAGGCGCGTCGAGTCCCAACGCAAGGGCGACTTTCAGGGCCGCGGTGGTCAGCATGGGAACATTAAATCGTGGTCGCTGTCGATGGCTTGGGTGGACAATCCCAAGGCGAGAGCCGACATGACTCGCGGGTCTCTGCTATGCCAGGCAAATCGCAGAGGGCGTCTCCTGGGCAAATGGCCGATCGACCGGAGCTCCAGGAGTTGGGCGTCGTCGGTGGCCATCCAGGCGGTCTCGCACTCCTGCTCAACGGCCCAGCGGGAAAACGACGCGATCATGCGCGCGCGAGCGTCGCGTGGTCCGTGTCCGAGGTGAAGGAGGTGCGCCCGGCGTCGTCCCAGACTGGTCAGCAAGCGCAGCACCGCTCCAATACCGTCAACCTCGGCGCGGACATGCTCTCGGCGGCGCGGATGCTCGAGCAGGCGCCAGCGCACCCAATCCTCGTCTCGCACGATGCGAGCCGCAGGGCCGGCCGTCGTCTTCATGCTTTGGGAAAGCCCCGTCGGATTATCCGACAAGGGCTCGATGTTCAGCCTTTGAGCGTCGCCGATAAGAAACTTCAAAATAGAGCGACTGACGGGGGCTAATGGGCGAAAGGCTCCCGGAAGAGAAATAGGCAAGGAACAAACCCGCGCTTCGCCGCTCTCGCGCCAGCCGAACGCGCGGAAAACCTTGATCGAACGGTCGTTGCAGAACGTTATGCGGTCGGGGCACATGTTCATCCATCGTTCGGTCAAGGCGCGGCCCCAGCCACGGCCTTGAAACTCGGAAAGAATGAAGAAGTCGACGAACCAGATGGCGGGGCTGGCGTGTCCTAAACGTTCGAGAAGAAGGGGTATGACTCCGGCGTGTCCGACGACGTTCCCGTCCGAGACCAAAACCAATGGCTCGATTCCTGGAAATCGGCCCACGCGATACAGCCAGCGCCAATGTTCGCTCAAAAACGACGCCCGTTGCGGGAAGGCCCTAGCGTAGAACCGGCGGAGCGCGCCTTCGTCTACGCTCGTCGCCGTCCGTATTTCTGGACTCGACATCCTTTATGCGCCGACCGGAGCGGAACCGTCCTCGATATATTCACGAACCTTGTAGTGCGAGGCCGTCCAGATAAACACTCCCGAGACCGCCGCCATAAGGGCCGCGAAGAACCAATAAAAGACCGCGCCCTGGAACGTGTTGATTTCGGAGACATAGGCCGTCAGGAGGTTCCCGGCGAAGATCGTGAGGAAGAAGAAGCTCATGATCGTGCTCTTCATCGAGCGGGGCGCCTGGGTGTAGGCGAATTCAAGACCCGTGATCGAGATCATGATTTCAGCGATCGTGATCAAAAGATACGGGATGAATTGCCAGGCGACCGAAGGCCGTCCTCCGGCATCGATGGCGTGTTGGATCATCGCCGCGCCGACGAACGACGTCGCGGCCACGACCATCCCCGTTGCGATGCGCCGCAGCGGAGTCATTTCAAATCCGAGGAGGCGCTTGATCCCCGGATAGATCCATTTAGCGAAAATGGGAATGAGAATCATGACCATGATGGGGTTGAGCGCGGAAATCTGCGAAGCGTGAAACTGGATTCCGAGCACGTTGAGATCCATTTGCTGGGCCTGAAGGACCCAGGACGATCCGTGCTGGTCGAAAAGAGCCCAGAAGACCGTGATGGTCGCGAAAACTTTAAAGACGTCTTTGGCCGCCCGGGCCCCCTCGACCTCTTTCGCTGAGTATCGAGACAGGGCGGCGCTGAAGAAATCCCCGTCTTTGCGGGATTTGCCGGTGAGGGCCGCCCATAGGATTGGAAGGAAGCCCGCCTCGCCTGTTTTTCCGGTGGGGGGGACGTTCACGTACTTGCGGTGTCCCAGCCAGAAGACCACGGTGGCGACCGCCATGAGGATGCCGGGGATGCCGAAGGCCCAACCGGGCCCGTAGGCGACGAGCACCCAAGGCGTCAACAGCGTCGAGAAAAATGACCCGAAATTAATCGCGAAGTAAAAGATGTCGTAAATCCTTCCGATGAGATGCTTATTTTTTTCGGTGAATTGATCGCCGACAAAGGTCGATACGCAGGGCTTTATGCCCCCGGATCCGAGCGCGATCAGGCCCAACCCCCAGTAGAGGGCTTCCTTCCCCTCCCATAGGGCCAAGACGCCGTGTCCAAGGCAATACAGAAGGGACAGGGTCATGATTGTTTTATATTTTCCCCAGTACCGATCGGAGATCCAGGCGCCGAGAAGAGGGGTCAGGTAGCAGGCCGAGACGAATAGGTGGTAGGTCGCGGTCGCCTCGTTCTTGGCGATCAAGAGATGGGACACCATGAAAACGGTCAAGATGGATCGCATCCCATAGAAACTGAAGCGCTCGCACGCTTCGTTTCCAACGATGTACCTGATCTGGGGGGGGAAGGAGTCGGATTTCGTGGATGAGGTCATAGTTGTTTCAATGTCCTGAGTATCGAATTGAGCGCAGGCCGATGCTCGGCCGAAAGCGGCGTCAACGGCGGTCGAAGGTGTGGGCGGCATAGACCCATCATCCCAAGAGCGGCTTTGACCGGGATGGGATTGGTTTCAAGGAACAGGGCCCTCATCAGAGGAAACAGCTTAAGGTGGAGCGAGCGCGCCTTTGACGGGTTGTTGGCAAGAAACGCCGCGCACATCGCCTGCATCAGTTTCGGCGTGACATTGGCCGCCACGGACACCACGCCTTTGGCCCCTACGGCCATCATGGGCAGCGTCAGGGAGTCGTCCCCCGACAGGACGGAAAATCCGGACGGCGTCAGGGAGATGATCTCGGAGACTTGATCAAGGCTGCCGGAGGCCTCTTTGACCGCGACGATGGTGGGACAGTCCTTCACCAGACGCGAAAGGGTCTTGGGAGAGATATTGACGCCCGTGCGGCCGGGAATGTTATAGACCACGATGGGTAAACGCGATTCCCGCGCGATCGAGCGAAAATACTGGTAGAGCCCTTCCTGCGTCGGTTTGTTGTAATAGGGCGCCAGAGCCAGAAGCGCGTCCGCGCCAAGGCTTTCCGCCTCGCGCGCGCTTTCGAGGGCCTTCCAGGTGGCGCTCGAGCCTATTCCGGCGATGACGGGAACATCGCCGCGAGACTCGTCGCAGGCGATTTCTATGGCCCGGCGGTATTCATCGTGGGTGAGCGTTGCGGCTTCTCCGGTGGAGCCGCATGGAACGAGTCCCCGTATTCCTGATTTGATTTGCCGCACGATCAGGCGGCGAAAGGCCGCCTCATCGAAACGTCCATGATCGTCAAATGGAGTCGTCAGCGCGACATAGCAGCCTTCGAATTTCATAGATCCATCTCCCCGTAAAAGACGACGCGGCCGGGTCCTTCGAGCCGCACGGTTTCGTCGAATGAGACCGAAAGGCGATCTCCCCCGCGGACATCGACGTTCTGCCTTCGCGCGCCCCGTCCGAGCGCGCGCGCGACGAACGCCGCCGCAACGACGCCGGTGCCGCAGGCGAGGGTTTCCGCCTCCACGCCGCGTTCGTAGGTGCGCAGGATGAGGGCGTTTTTATCGAGTTGGACGAAATCGATATTGGCTCCGGCGGGTCCAAAGGCCTTGTGATGACGAAGAACACGTCCCAGACCGCAGACGTCGACTTTTTCCGCGTTTGGAACGAACACGATGGCGTGAGGACAGCCCGCGTTGACGAAATGGGCCGCCACCAGGCGGTTCAAAACCTTTAATTTGAGACCGAGGCGCAGGTTCGTCGGGGTCGGCATGGAAAGACGCGCGCGTCCGTGTTCCAGGATGCGGGCGGCGAGCAGTCCCCTGTTCGTCTGCAAAAAGAATTCGCGATTGCGGGTCCAGCCCATGAGTTTCGCCCACAAGGCCGCGCAACGAGCCCCATTGCCGCAAAAGGCGGGGGAGCCGTCGGAGTTCCAATAATCCATCGTGATGGTCCGTTTCTTGCGTGAAAGGACGATCAGCCCATCGGCCCCGACGGCACCCCGGCGATCGCACAGGACCCTGGCGAGTTGAGGACCGCTTCGCCCCCTTGGAAGCGAGGCGAGCACGATGAAGTCGTTGCCGGCTCCGGACATCTTCCAGAAAGAAACCCTCAACGCGCCTCCGTTTTTTCCAAGAGAGAGTCGCGCAGGGCGCTTGCGGCGCGAGAAGAAAAATCATGGCGTGGATCCGAGGCAAGACGAGAAAGGGCCGCGCTCGCTTTTTCGTGTTGTCCTTGGGAGAGGAACACGCGCGAGCGCGTCCAAACGGCAGCGGCGTCGTTCGGGTTTTCTCGCAGAACCTCGTCGGCCGCGGCCAGGGCCTGGGCGGTCCGGCCCGCTTCCAGCAACCATAATGCCTTGGCTCGCTTGGCCCCGATGCCGCCCCCTCGGGCCAGAGCCTCATCCAGGGCGTTTAAAGCCCCCTGGAGGTCTCCTTGGGCGCGTCGAGCGAACCCGGTCAAGATTCTTCCCTCCGGGTTGTCGGGTTCGAGGGCTTGGGCGCGCCTTAAAGCGAGATCGGCGGTGAGCCAATCGCGCTGGGCAAGCAAGGTCTCGGCATAATCCCGCCAGACCCGGGCGTTTTGATCCAACGTCTCCAGCGCTCCCTCATAATGAAAGGCGGAACGTTCAAGAAAACCCAAACGACGGAATATTTCGGCGAGTCCGAGGTGGGCGCCAAAATGCTTAGGCTCGTGCTCGAGCGCTTTCAAGAACAAAGGCTGGGCCTGCTCGTGGAGTCCCGTGCGATGGAGAAGGCCCGCCTGACGGGTGAGCAAGTCGACGTTTTTCGGAAACAGCTTCACGCCCAGCTGATACACGCCCAAGGCTTCGTCGGCGCGGCCAAGCTGGACAAGGTTGTCGCCGCGAAGCACATAGGCTTGACGCAAGTCGGTTCCGCGCAGGCTTTGCAGGAATTCGGGGGTGAGCGCGGCGACGACTTCCGCGGGCTTATTTGAATCGGATAGGCGCTGAATCGGACGGATCTTTTTGTCCGACGGCTCTCCCCACAAACGCAATGCCCGGGCCGGGGATCCGACAAGGAACAGGATCGCCGCCACAACGAGCGTCCTCATCGTCCGCTCCTCTTGGGACTCCAACCTTTTGCCAGGCGTGAAATCGAGGCGATGATGAGGCTTTCTTTGGCGCTATCGATTCGTTTGGAGGCGACGGCCAGCCCCTTGTCCATGGCTTCTCTCAAACGCTGATCCTCGAACATCCCGATGTCTCCGACGGGAGGCTCGATGACGAAGTCGGCCTGTTTGCGCTGCTGGCGCGACAGGTAAGAGCCGCGAATATCGATCACTTGGATGAGGGATTCTAGAACGGTCTGGGGGCGCGAGGTCGTGTAGTCGGTCTCTGTCACGCTGGCTATGGTCCACTCGGCGCCGAGGAGATGGGCCGCGTCCACGGGGATGTAATCCACAACTCCGCCGTCGACAAGGTAGCGATGCCGGTATTCCACCGGCCGGAAGATTCCCGGCAGATTCATGCTGGCGCGAACGGCCGTGGCGACATCCCCGTCGCGGAAGATGACGGCTTCTCCCGTGTAGACATCCATGGCGACGCAAGCGAAGGGTTTTAACGTTTGATCGAAACGGATTCCTCCGAGACTGTTTCGTAACAGCGCTTCCGTTTTCTCGGAGGACAGAAGCTTGTCGTACAGAAGAAGGGAAATAAGGCTGGTGGAAGACAGATTGTTGCCGGTTGTGACCTTGAACATCGAGACGGATTCCCAGATCTTACTAATGGGTGTTCCGGAAGCGTATATGGCGCCTATGACGGCGCCCATTGAGGTTCCGGAAACCAGATCGATGGGAAATCCCGCATCCTCGAGAGCCTGGATCACGCCGACATGAGCCACGCCCCGCAGCGATCCTGCGGATAAAACGATGCCGACCTTGGGGCGTCTTCCGACGGGGGCATGACGAACTTCCCTCCATAAATGATCGAGCAGAAGGGCGTCGGCGCTCATGTTGGGAGATGCCGCGGCTTGAATGGAAAGAAACACGGCGGCCAGGATCGCAGCCGCTCGGGCGCGGGCGCCCATCATCATTGAATCTCTCGGCCAACGGCGCGTTCGAACCGCGCACGGGCCAGGATGTGCTCCATGACGGAGGTCAAATATGAGAGCTTCGTCTCGAGAAGGCCCTCGCGAGCGCGCAGACGCGATAGCATCGCTCCCGGCTTGCCCGAGGCGTCGGCGTACAGCGATTGAATCCGCTTATGCTGGGCTTCTCGACGAGGCCATTCCTTCTGCCACCAGCGCAAAGTCTCCGCTCCCTGGCGGACTTCCAAGCGAACGCGATCTTGCAATTCGGCGCGGGCGAGCTGGCCTTGGCGCTGTTCGGCCCTTTTCTGCTTGATTTGGCTCCAAAAATCGTAGGCGATAGGGATTTTTATGCCCAGGGTCACATCCCAATTATTGTTCTTGAGAGGGAACCGTTGGGCGGTGAGTTCGTAGTCCGCGGCAAGAAAAACGGTCGGATTTTTACGGCCGATGGCGAGATTGACTCCGATTGCGTCCATTTGCGCGCGATACGTTTGGGATTGGAGTTCGGGCCGCATCTCCATCGCCCAAGTGATCGCCCTGTCGACCTCAAGACCGACCGGGCGCGTCTCCAGAACGCCTTCGACGCGAAAGGGGGTGTCCAGCTCAAGGCTTAAAGTGTTCAAAAAGTGGAGGCGGGCCGACTCGAGAGAAAAAAGAGCTTCAGTGGCGCGCGTGCGGGCCGAGGCCAGCACGGCCTCGCATTCGACCGACTCCCAAGGCCCGTTGCCGGCGCCGGTCTGTTCGAGCGCGGCGAGATATTCGTTCAACGTCCTGGATTTATCCTGGGCGAGAAGCAGGTGATAAAAAGCCTCTTTGACATGCAGGGCGAGGTCCATCTTGACCGAATCTCGATTTGAGAGAGCTTGCTTGTACGAAGCTTGGGCCAGGCGCAGCGTGTTGAGCGTGCGCTGGCCCTCATAGAGGGGAAGATTGAAGTAGCCGCGTCCGGAGTAAATATTTTCAGGACTGCCGGGGAACAAGAGGAGATTCCTGAATTCCGGAGAGAGCGAGAAAGGGTAGCGGGCATCAAACTTGGTCGCGCTCGCCTGCAAGCCGACCTCGGGAAGGAAGCGCAATCTGGCCTCGGTGACCCGGGATTGGGCGATGATCACGTCCTGTTCGGCCGATTGCAGCTTGGGGTCGTTGCGGATCAGCCGCAGGCATTCCTCAAGGGTGTACACCCGCTCCGGGACCCCGGAGGCCGCGAGGGCCGTCATTGAGGATAGGCCTGCAATCCCGGCGAGGGCCAGAAAGAACGAGCAGGCGCGAAGACGATTTGGCATCAAGCGAAAAATCAGATTTTGAATGACTTTGTGAGGTGGTCGAGCTCGACTTTAAGCGACTTCAGGCTTTCCCGAGCGCCGTCGGCGCCTTCAGGCAAGCGTTTTGAGATCTCATCAATGCGTTCGGTGAGCCGATTAGCCAGATTTCGGTCTTTTTGCACGAAAGATTGGATCGCGGCAGCCATGCCGTTGAACTCTTCTTGAAGCTCCATGAGTTCGTCTCCGGTGCGCAGGCTCACGCGGTGAGATAGGTCTCCTTGAGCCAGGGACTGGCAGCTTTTTTCGAAACGATAGATCGGGCCGGCGAAGCGGTGGGACACATAGAGGGAGATCATGAGCATGAGTCCCAGGTAGAGGGCGACCTTGACGAGAAGGACCGTGTTGAACTGCACGATGTGCTCGGTGATGGAGGGACATTCCGTCAGCATCACGCGCGACATCGAGTAGTACACGTCGCCGCCTACGATAATGGACGCGATGAGCACGCTCAAAAATACCATGCCGATATATTTGAGCTGGAGAGACCGTTTGACTAGAACCGTTTTGCGCTGAAATCGCTGGGGCTCTTCTTCCATCATCCTCCCTACAGCAAGTCGTCCGAGAGTTTGAGCCACTCCGGGCTCACGGTTTTCAGTTTAGCGGTTGCGGCTTCCAGGCTCACCGCCACGACGGAATCTCCCTTGAGCGCGACCATGTGCCCGAAGCGCCCTTCGTCCACGAGCTCGGCGGCTTTCACGCCCACCCGAGTGCCGAGAATTCGATCGAACAGCGTGGGTGGTCCGCCTCGCTGCATATGGCCGATAACGGCCGATCGCGTCTCGATTTTCGTCTCCGCCTCGATGATCTTGGTCAGGCGCTCGGCGACACCGCGTTCTTTGAGGATCATGTGTCCGAATTCATCCAGAGCTTCCTCTTTTTTCTCGCCAGGGATGTTGATGGCTTCGGAGGCCACGACGAGGGCCACGTTCTTTTTAGAGTGGGCGGACTTAAGTTTGGCGCACATGTCCTTAATGTCGACGGGGCGTTCCGGGATGCAGACGTAGTCCGCGCCGGCGCCGATGGCGGTAAACAGCGCCACCCAACCGGCGTGGCGTCCCATCACTTCCAGAACCATGATGCGCCGGTGCGAGCGTCCGGTGTCGAGCAATCGCTCGGCGGCTTCCATGGCGAGCGTGGCGGAGGTATCGAATCCGAAGGTGTAATCCGTGGCGTCCAGATCATTATCCATGGTTTTGGGAACGCCGACCACGTTGACCTTGTGCTCTTTGTAGAGCTTGTTCGCCACGCCGAGAGTGTCCTCGCCGCCCATGGCCACGAGAGCATGGATATTAAGCGATTTAAGGGATGACAGGACCGCGGCCACTCCCCCGTCTTTTTTATACGGGTTCGTGCGGGACGTGCCGAGCAGAGTTCCTCCCTTTCCGACCGCTTCTCGCACGTCGTCGGGACCCAGGGGCTTGGCGACGGCCCCGATCATACCCTTCCAGCCCTCCTGGATTCCAATGCATTCGTAGCCGAGCTTAGCGGCCTTGAGCACCACGCCGCGAATCGCGGGATTGAGTCCGGGGCAGTCTCCGCCGCCGGTGAGGATTGCGATGCGTTTGGGAGACATCTTAATAGGCGCCCTCGACCGCGCCGCCCTTGCCCGGCGTCAAATGGGTGAAATGAGCTTTTAAGGCGGGGTTGACTTTGGTTGCGGTGGCGGGCATGTGGTCTCCGTGCGTTTGATGATGTTGGTTAAAAACTATTGCTGTATTTCAACTGAACGATTCTCTCGGGTCCTTTGGGGGCCCCATCGGTATAATTGCCGCCGGCGCCGAGGGCTCGCATGGCGAAGTCGATTTGGAATCTTTCCGTCACATAGGTGCGCAGGCCCGCGTTGATGCGGGAATCGCTCCAATTGCTGATATTATCCCACTCAAAGAGGACCGAGAGCCTATCCTTGATGTTCAGGGTCATCGGAATCGAGCCGAAAATCCCGTTTGAGTCGAAATCGGAAATATTGAAGGAAGGATGAATTTGGAAGCCAGGGACCAGCACCTCATGGGAGGCGACGACATAAAACCCTCTCTGACGCTGATTGAACCTTCGGGTGCCGGGGTTGTAGCGGTATCCCTGGCCGTCGAACCCAACCGCTAGCGACGGCAGGTCGGAGTCCCCATCGAAGAATCGATATTTCACTTGAGCGGTCGGAGCCCGCATGCGAACGGTGCTCTCATCTCCAATGAGCCCGTCCACCGCCATGGAGGCTCCCAGGTTGAGTCCGGGGTACACTCCGAAGGAAAGGTATTGAAGAATCCCCCCTCGGGAGTAGAAGCGGGACCTGGAGGAATATCCGTAGTTATCAAGCGCGGCCGTGGTGGGAGCGTCGATAATGTCGACGTCGGCTTGGACGCCGCCGTCGCGGGCCGAGTGCATCGCGGAGGGGTCGACCGGTTTTGGCTTGATTTTTGGGGTGGAGACCGTGGCCTCTTGCGCTTGGGCGATGCCGATGCCGCACAGCAACACGATGATCGCGAGATGTCGGGGCCGTATTTTCATTTGGAAATCCTATCTGTTTTAAATGGGTTTCGTTAAAATCGAAGAGATGCGTTCATGGAGCTTGACCATTTCAAACGGTTTTTGAAGGACCTCGGCGGCGCCGCTCATGAGCGCGATGCCTTTTTCTTTGACCGTATCCCGGCTTGTCATGATCATGATACGCGGAGCCTTTGCGCCGAGCTTGTTGGTCAGCTCGTAGGCGACGTGATAGCCGTCGATATACGGCATCATGACGTCGAGAAGAATCAGGTCGAGTTTTTCATTGAGCGCCGTTTGAAGAGCGTCCTTCCCGTCCGCCGCGACCAGCACATCATAGCCCTGGTGAGTCAGGTCCATTTTGAGAAGATCAAGCAAGTCTGGATCGTCGTCGGCAACGAGGATGCGTTTTTTATCGGCCATTCCCTCTCCTTAATACGTAACACCCAACTCGGCAATACTAGCCCATTTGATTGTCGGCTCACAAGCGGAAACTGCGATCAGGATGATTTTCCCGAAAAGCGGCGAGAAGCGACCGTCGCCGGGGCGTCGCCCGGATCCAACGCCCAGCAACGTTCCCCCAGAAGCGTCTCCACTTCTTCGAAGAGGCGAGAATCCAGGGTGACCCTAAGACCGGTGTCTAGAACCGCGAGACCTTCCGAGGTCTCTTGTTCCAAAACCACGGGGCATGAGCCGGCGCGTTTTTCAAGCGCAGCGCGCAGTGATTCCAAATTTTCACGTCCCAGGGTTGGATCGCATTTCAAGCGCAGCCGCTTGGCGAAACGGGTCACCGAAGCGTCGAGCGGCGCGATCTCGTCGACGATCAACTCGGGCGCGCCGCTTCCGGCGTCTTCGCCCTTAAACGATAAGCGTCCGGTGGCGGCGACGAACGCTCCGATCTTCCCGACGTTGTTTGCGCCCGCGGCGTAGGTTTTTGGAAAGCAAAGAATCGTGAGCTCTCCCGTAAGGTCTTCCAGCGTGCAGATGGTCCAAGGCTCGCCCGTTTTCTTCGAGACCATTTTTCTCACGCGGCTGATCATTCCGGCCAGACGCACCGGAGTGGTGATCGAAGGAGCCAGCTGACCGATCTCGTGCGTCGCCGCGGCCTTGAGCTGGGCCTTGACCGAGAGCAGGGGGTGGCCGGAGAAATAGAAGCCGAGAACCTCTCTTTCGTAGGCGAGCGTGTCATGTTCGGACAGGGGCTTGACGGAGGCGTCGGCGGAGGACATCTCCTCGTTGGAGGGGGGGCAGGCGTCGAAGAGCAGCCCCTGTCCCCTGTCCAGGTCGGCTTTGACTTTTTGCCGGCGGCCGACGGCGTCTTCGACGGCGGCCAGCAGGCGCGCCCTCGCGGCGGGGGAATTTTCGGCTGGTCTTAGGTGATCCAGGGCCCCGGCCTTGATCAGGGATTCCAGCGTTTTTTTATTGACGGCGTGAAGATCGACGCGTGTGCATAAATCATCGAGAGAGGAAAATGGTTGTGTTTGAGCGGCCTTGACGATCGAGTCGGCCGCTCCGGTGCCGACATTTTTAACGGCCAAAAGGCCAAAACGGATATTCCCATCTTGTATGGAGAACCGGGCTTGCGATCGGTTCGCGTCCGGCGGAAGGATCTTCATGCCCATCCTCCGCGCCTCATCGAGATAGGTGACGAGCTTGTTTTCTTTATCCTCGGCCCCGACGGAAGAATGGCCGATTTCGGAGGAAAGAACGGAGGCCATGAATTCGGTGGGGTGATTGGCCTTAAGGTAGGCGGTTTGGTAGGCGACCAGGCCGTAGGCGACCGAGTGGGATTTATTGAAGCCGTAGCCCCCGAACTTAACCATCTGATCGTAAATCTTGTTGGCGAGTTTTGCGGATATCTTATTGGCGGCCGCGCCCTTGATGAAATGATCGCGCATCTTCTCAATTTCTTCGGTATTTTTTTTCCCCATGGCCTTGCGCAGGCCGTCGGCTTCCCCGGGCGTGAAGTTCGCAAGAGTTTTGGATATTTCCATGACCTGCTCTTGAAAAACCATGCAGCCGTAGGTGTCTTTGAGGATGGTTTCAAGAAGAGGATGATCGTATGCGACCTTTTCGCGCCCATGTTTGCGCTCGACGAACATATCCAACATTCCGGACTGCATGGGCCCGGGTCTAAAAAGCGCGATAAGAGAGACGATGTCGTCGAAGGCGGTCGGTTTGATGCGGAAAAGAAGATCGCGCATGCCCTGGCTGTCGAGCTGGAACACGGCCAAGGCCTTGGCCGTGCGCAGCATTTCAAACGTCGGGGCGTCGTCCATCGCGATCGCGTCGATGTTGAAGTCCGGGTGCCCGCGCTTCTTAACGAGGGCGACGGCGTCATCGATGATCGACAGAGTGCGCAGGCCGAGAAAGTCGACCTTGAGAAGTCCCAGTTTGGGGCACACATCTCCGTCGTATTGAGTCGTCACCACGTCCGATTTGGCTCCCTTGGCCAATGGCGTGTATTTGACGACAGGTTCCTTGGTGATCAGCGTTCCCGCGGCGTGGACCCCGGTGTGGCGTTTAAGCCCCTCGAGCTTGAGGGAGAGATCGAGCAACCGCTTGACCTGCGGATCTCGGGCGAGCTCCTGAAGTTCGGGGCTTTGCATGGCCTCGTGGAGGTGCACCCCGGGGCCCGAGGGGATTTTTTTCGCGATCTCATCGACTTGGGGCAGGGGCATCTCGAGGACCCGGCCGACGTCGCGTACCACGAGTTTGGCGCCGAGCGAACCGAAAGTGATGATCTGTGCCACGCATTTTTCGCCGTACTTCCCTCGCACGTAGGCGATGACCCGATCGCGCCCGGTGTCGGCGAAGTCGATATCGAGGTCCGGCATTGATTTCCGATCGGGATTTAAAAAGCGCTCGAAGAGAAGACGGTGCTCGATGGGATCGGCGTTGGTGATGCGCAGCGCGTAGGCCACGAGCGCTCCCGCTCCGGAGCCGCGGCCCGGGCCCACGGGAATGCCCACCGATCGCGCGTACTTGATGAAGTCCCAGACGATAAGAAAGTAGCCGGAAAAACCCATGCGTTTAATGACGTTGAGCTCATACCGCAGTCGTTCGGAGTACTCCTGCCGAATGCCGAGTCTAAAGCGTTCCTTGAGCCCTTCAACGCAGAGGTGTTCCAGGTAGGTGTCTTGGTTGTATCCCGCCGGGACCTCGAATTCAGGCAGCAGCATTTGGTCCATGGGGATCTTGACGTTGCACATCTCCGCGATTTTCAGGGTGTTCGTCAGGGACTCGGGAGCGAACGCGAAGAGCCGGTGCATCTCTTCCGGGGTTTTAATGTAAAACTCGTTGGTTTCGAACTTTAGCCTTTCGGTTTCGGCCAGCTTTCGGCCCGTGGCGATGCAGACGCGCGCATCCTGCGCCTCATGGTCGTCCGGTTTCCAGTAATGGCAGTCGTTGGTTGCGACAAGAGGGATGCCGGTTCTCCGGCTGAGGTCGAGCAGGGCCTGGGTCACTTGGCGCTGCTTGTCGAGGCCATGGTCCATGATCTCCAGAAAGAAGCTTTCGCTCTCAAGGTTGTCTCGAAACCAAGCGACCAGATTTTCGGCGCGGGCCATGTCTGCGGACAGCACGACTTGGTTGAGCTCGGATTTTAGGCATCCGGACAAGACCACGAGGCCCTTGGAATGCTTGGCCAGCAGTTCTTTATCGATGCGGGGATCGTAGTAGTATCCCTCCTGAAACGCGATGGAACAGAGCTCCATGAGGTTCTGGTACCCCTCATAGTTCTTGGCCAAGACCGTGAGGTGGCAGTTCTCCTTTTGCGAATGCCCCCGGTCGAAGCGCGTTCCCTTTGAGATGTACATCTCGCATCCGATAATGGCTTTAAGACCCAGGGTTTTCGCGTTCGAGTAAAATTCCACCGCGCCGTACATGTTGCCGTGATCGGTGACGGCGAACCCCTTGGCGCCGGAGGCGGCCAGGTCCTTGAGCGCCTGCGAGGGCTTCCCGTCCTTGTCGGATAGACGGATGACTCCATCCATCAAGGAGTATTCGGAATGATTATGGAGGTGTACGAACTCGGGCTTTGACACTTGTTATAATGCGGCTCGATGAAAAAAAGCGAGACCGGCTTGATTGAGACGTTTGTAAGCAAGAAAACGGTCTGGCACGGCAATGCGGTGAACTTTGACGTCGACACCGTCCGGCTTCCCAACGGCAAACTGGCGACGCGCGAATTTATGAGCCACCCGGGCGCCGTCGGGGTGGTTCCCTTCCTGAATCGCGATACGATCGTAATGGTGCGCCAATACCGCCATCCCGTCGGTCAAGTGACTCTCGAGATTCCCGCCGGGAAGCTCGACGCGGGCGAATCGGTCTTGACCTGCCTCAAGCGGGAGCTTCGAGAAGAGACCGGCTACACGTCCCGAAAATTCATCCCGCTGTTGCGTTACTGGCCGACACCCGCTTTCGCCGACGAGGTGCTGCATTTATTCGTTGCGACGGGCCTGAAAGAAGGAAGAATGAGCGCGGATGAAGATGAATTCATCGAGCGCGTGATCATGCCCTTCCGAAAGGCCGTCGAGTTGGTCAGGCGGGGCAAGATCAAGGACTCCAAGACGGTCATCGGACTCTTAGCTTGCTCAACCTACGGGACATCATACTAAATCGGCCTTGAAGCCCGAAGAGATACAGTCTTGGGAGTCCTTCCTGAAGCGGACGCCCTTGTTTTCTGGTTTATCGGCGGAAGATGTGAGCAAGTTGTCGGCTCACCTGCAGTTGCTGTCTCTTCCCAAAGGCGCGACGTTGTTCAAACAGGGCGACGAGTCCGATGCCCTCTATCTCATCGTTTCAGGGCATGCGCGCCGCTACCGCCTTTCCGACGGCCGCGACGCGTTGGTCGCGTATCTGGGTCGCGGAGACGTGGTCGGTGAAACCGGGCTGTTGACCGGCGCACCCCGATCATCGACGGTGCGGGTCGACGCGACGAGCGAGATTCTCAAGCTGCCGCGCAAGAACTTCGAGGACGTGCTGCGCGAGTATCCGACCATCCTTCTGCATCTCTCGCGCACCTTGGCCAACCGCCTCATCGATCAGGGGGGAACCTCGACACGGCTGTCGTCGACGCAGGCGCGCTTGATCGCCCTCGACTGCGCCTTGCCCCACGCGGAAAGGGCGCTGCTCGCCTGGCGTCTGGGCTCGGAACTCGCGACCCAGACGCGCAAGCGCGTGTTGATCGTCGATGTGTCTCCCGAGCCCAGCGGGATCGCGCGCGTGGCGGGTTTGAAAAGCTCCCCCATCACCGAAATGGGCTTGAAAGCGGCGAACTTGCGGGATCCGGCAGTCCTCGCGGCTCTCGCGCAGGAACACCCCTCCGGCGTGCGAGTGCTGTCGGTGTCACCGGCGATTTTGGGAGGGCGCCTCTTCGGTCAACTGTACTTGTTCCTTAATGCGGTTCGCGACAGCCACGATCTTACGCTGATCTGCCTCGGAGGTCCGCGCGGCGATGTGGAAAAGGCTTCGCTGGCGGAAGCCGATTTGATCTTGATGGCGGGCTGTGACCGCATGCGCCCGCAGTATCGGCAAATGGAAGTCGAAGTCCCTCCGTTGGCGGAAGAGGCTCGCCGCCTGCTGCGCCTTTGGATCGGGGAGCTCGAGCCCGAGGACGCCCCGTTATTGATCGGCGCCGAGAAAATCCTCATTCCTTGGAGCGAGGACGCGGTCGCCGCCTACGAGCGGGAGGGGAAGGCCGACGCCTTTTTTCAAGCCGATCCCAAAGCCGCCAAAGTCATCGCTCGATTGGCGCGGCGCATCGGGGGAGTTCAGGTCGGACTTGCCTTGGGCACGGGAGCGGCGTTGGGCCATGCGACGATCGGAGTGCTCAAGGTGCTGAAGCGCGAGGGAATTCCCGTGGACGTCATCGCGGGGACTTCGATGGGATCCTTAATCGCCGGTTGTTATGCGGCCGGTTTCGAGCCCGAGGAGATCGAGCAGTTGGCCCTGCGCGTCGACAAGTCTTGGGTTTATGAAAATCTATTCTGGGACCTCACGATTCCAAGATCCGGGCTTTTTGCCGGCGAAACCCTGCTGCGATTTATTCGTTCCTACATGGGTTCTCGTGAATTCAGCGATTTGGACATTCCCTTCGCCTGCGTGGCAGCCGACATAGAGACGGGGGAAGAGGTGGTTCTTCGACAGGGCCGCGTGGCCGAGGCGATTCGGGCGTCCTGCGGGCTTCCCCTGATTTTCGAGCCGATGCAGCTGTCGGGCCGGTGGCTGGTCGACGGAGGCCTCGTCAATCCGGTTCCGACTCGCCTTGTCGCCGATATGGGCGCCGACATTCTGCTTGCCGTTAATTTGACGATTCCGGCCGGCGAGCATAAGACCCATGTCGCCGAACGCCGCCGTCAGCGCCTGCTTGATCAGCCCTTGAGCTTGGAAGCGCTTCGACAAGTCGCCATGCCCGTCTTGCCCAAGGCTTTCCGCGCCCCCAATATTCTCGAAGTCTTCTTCCAGATGATCTATACGATGGAATATGAAGTCGCCCAGGCGCGTTTGGATCGCGCGCACGTCACGATGTTTCCAGACCTCAAGGGTTTTTCCTGGACCGAATTGCACCGCGCCGGAGAAATCATCAAGGCCGGAGAATACGCCGCCGAGGAAGCGCTTCCGAGAATCAAGGCCCTGATCCCCGCCTTGCGCCCGTACTGCCCGATTTAAGAAGCCTCTTAAGGGGCGTGGGCTTGAGCGGTCACGAGAGATCGGCGTGCGGACTCGAAGTCGCCGGACGCGATCTTCCCGAAAATATCGATCAAGAGCGACAGCGCCTGACGGCGCCCGCGGATGGATCGACCGTAACGTGTTGACGGGGCGAATCTCACGATCAGGTCATCGATCAAGATTCTCCAACGCGCCTGTGCCAAGCGCGCGCGCCCGATTTGGTAGGGGGTCAGGCGGTAATCGGCGATGTCGCGCAAGAGATCGTTTCGCCGATTTTTATTGTCACGCAAAGTCTTTTCGATTGCTTCCAGTTTCGACGGCCAGTCATCGGACTGCAACAGAGCGAGGACGTTGAGCTCCCCCTCTTTTAGAGCCGAGAGTCGCTGCTGGAGCCGACTTCCCCGGGCCTTATAGGCTTGGCGCGTGGGCGCTGGGACGGGGGCGTAATCGATGGCGGCGATGAGGTCGGCGTCGAGAAAGCCGGCGACCTCTTCAAGGCGGTCGAGATTTTCCTCTACGGCCGCCGCTGTAATCCAGCGGGCCGCTTCCCGTTGACGCGAGGACAATTCGACCAGCAGCGCTTTGGAGATGTTGGCGGGATTTTTGCTTCGTGCCGCCAGGTCCTCGAAAGAGGCGATGGCCGTCTGGGCCTTTCCCAGACGAGCGGCGCGCGCCGCCAAGCGGGCGGAGATGCGCGCCGACGGGGACTTGTCTAGAAGTTTTTTTTCCAAGGATTCATCCTTGAGATCGTTCGGCGTCAAACGGACCCCGGCGTATTTCGCGAGATGGGCGAGGCGATCGTTTTTGAGGCGATCCTCCAAACGGCCCAGGTCGTAACGAAGCCCGAAGGCGGGATAGGAAAGAGTGGGGTAATTCAGGCGTCCCGTTTCGATGAGTTTTGGGGATCCCGGCGCCCGATTGAGATTGAGGGAGTTTTGCATGGCCAGAAGCTCGGGCGAGTAGCCGTGAATGTTCCCCGCCGAGAGTCGATCATAAAATGAGCTGGCGAGGGTCGTGTCCGCAGAGCGCTCCGAAGCGGGCTTTCCTTCGGGGGCTCGGCCGGTGACGACGTTGTCGATTTGCGAACCCTGACCCTCGAAAAGGGTTCGCAGCGCCTCCCGCCTTTGTTCATTGCTGACGTCCTGCTCGGCTTTGTCGGCGAATTTGGACTTCTTCGCGGCGCTCTTAAGAACGCCGTAGGCGCCCCGCTCCGCGTTGGGGTTGCGATAATACGTTTGCCGAAAAATCTTTACCGAGGACATCTCGAAGGAATTGTTTCCTGAGGCATCGTCCCTCGCCAGGCCAAGGGCGACCATGGCCGCCGATTGAGAATCGGAATCGATCCATTCGCGCAGATCCGCCCATTTTTTCCGGGGATCGCTTTCTTTGGAGATGGCATCGCCGATGCGGGACTGAAGAATGCGATCGGCGAGAGCGTCGCGAAGACCCGCATCGTCCTCAAGCCGCTTCCTCATATCGGAAATGGTATTGGAATCATCCCCTTCGACGGGGCGCCCTTCGGAGACGACGGACGGTTCGCCCTCTTGCGCGGAGGCACCGGCCGCGCAGAGCAGCAGAGCGAGCGTTCCCGCCTTCATTTTGCGACGTCCGGAGCGGACGACGGCGTCGATTTCTCCGCCGAGAACCGGAAGACTTCCCGCCGCCCGGAACGCACCACCCCGTCGTCGCCGATTCGAGCCAATCCAAGGGTCATTTCCGAGGTTTCGATGTCTTTTCTCGTCTTCGTCGTCAGGTCCAGGAAGGTGTGGGTGTCGCTTTTATCGGGTACGGCCCATCGGATGAGGGCATATTGACCGGCGGGCGAGAGGCGGATAGCGATCACCTTGGAAAAGGGGCCGGATTTTACGATCAGGCCACCGGCCCAGTCGCGGGCCTCGACGCCCCAGGACTCCCCGAGTTGCTTTGCGATCAGAACCACCTTGGAGCTGTTGGAAAAGGCGACGGGGTCTCCCTGCTCGGGAATGTCGGCCGCGTCGTCGCTCCACAGAAGCTGGCCCGTGGAGCCGTGAATCTTCAAGAGCCGGCGCGATTCCAGAAGTTTGGTGCGGGGGGAATTCCAGGTCAGCCGACGCTCCAGCGTCCAGGCCGCGCGCGCGTCGGGAGACGGGCCGCCCCGTACCTCACGGGTCACCGGACCAGAGTCTTCCTGCGAGAGTCCAATTTCGGAGGATAAGTTTCCGTTCTCGTCGTGGAGCAGCAGAGAGCGGCCTTGCTTGGACCATCCCGGAGTGGACCGCGATACGGGCATGTCGGGCAGAGTCGGAGTCGGCTGGGCGCTCAAACCGAAAGAAAAAACAACCGCAAGAGGGAGAATCATCATGGCGCAGCCGCTTCCACTGAAATTTCACCGTTTGGTTTCGGATAGGCCTTCACCGCCCAGGGACGGGTGAAGGCCTGGGTGGCGATCCCCGTCGGGGAATTGACGCGGTAGCGGACGGCGAGTCCGGCGTCCGTCTCGATCGGTTCCAAGAATTCGATGCTGAAGCCTCCGGTGGGTCTTTCTCCGATAAAGACCGCCACGGCGACGAAGCGTTGAAAATCCAAGAACGGGGCTTTCTTGCCCAAACGAGCCCAAAGCTTGACCCAGGATCCGGCGTCGCGCAAGACCGAAACTCCGGCCGGGGCTTGCGCGTCTTGTCCCTTCCATTCCATAGGCCTCTCCGTGGACGCGCGCGCGAGGCTCGCGCACAGCGTCGATAAAACAATCGCCTTAATCATGAACTCCTCCGACGACAAGCTTGGGCATGCGGATCGTGGGCTGGCCGTCGCTGACGGCCACGTTTTGGTCGTCTTTTCCGCACGTCCCGGTGCCCCAGCCGATGTCCCAGCCGACGCGGTCAATGGAGCCGAGAGCCTCGGGGCCGACGCCCAGGAGATTGGCATCGCGCACAAGATGGCGCGCGATCCCGTCTTCAACCCACCAGCCCTCCTCGACTTCAAAAACGAACTCGCCGCTCGCCGTGTCGACTTGTCCGCCTCCCATGCGTGTGACCAGAAGCCCCCTCTTGAGTTGCGCGACGATCTTGGCCGGGTCGTCATGGCCAGGGGCGATGTAGATATTCGACATGCGCGGGATCGGTTGCGAGGCGAAGGACTGACGGCGCCCGTGGCCGTTGGAGGGGGAGCCGTCACGCAGAGCGCTCGCGCGGTCGTAGAGAAAATTCTTAAGAACGCCATTCTCCACGAGGGCGGTCGGCCGTGCTTCGATCCCCTCGTCGTCAAAAACGAAAGAGCCGCGCTGAAACGGAAGCGTCGGGTCATCGATGACCGTAATCGTTTCCGGGGCGACGACTTTTCCGCTCATGTCGCGATAGGCGGGGGAAGACCCCTCGTGAATATGATCGACCTCGAGAGAGTGTCCGATCGCCTCATGAATAAACGTGCCCCCTCCCGCCGCCGCGAGGACCACCGGCATCTCGCCGGCCTTCGCCGTCGGCGCATCGAGTTTGGCCAGGGCGCGCCTTGTCGCGCGACGGGCGGCGGCCAAGGCCGCGTCATTATTGAACATTTCGAAGCCACGCTGCGCGCCCAGGCTCTCGCTGCCGGTTTGCAGGATGGAGCCTTGATGCGCGACGACCGCTATTGAGAGCACCGTCGAAATTCGCGATTGGCTGACGTCCGCGCCCTCAGAGTTAAGAACGCGGGTCTCGGTGCGACGGTCCGAGTAAACCGCGGTGACTTGGCGCACGAGAGGCGAGATCTCCCGCGCGGCGCGATCGAGGGCCAAGAGAAGGGACGTTTTTCGTTCCAGGGGGATATCCGCCGGGTCTAGAAGGCTGTGCGTTGCGGCCGAGCGCGTCAACCGGAACGCCGTCGACCCATCGAGCTTTCCGGGCAGCAGCTTCGCTCGCAGGCGCGCGGCCGTCGCCGCTCCCAAGTCCTGCGCGCTGCCAAAAAACGTCTTCATGCCCATTCCGTCGCGAGTCAAAAGCCGCAATCCCAGCCCGCGCTCGGAGCCGGTTCCGATGTCCCGCACGGCCCGATCTTCAAGGCAGGCCGAAGTCCAGACGGTGCGTTCGAGGAATGCTTCGCCGTAGTGCGCTCCCGTTAGGGCGGGGCCGTAGGCTTGGGCCGAGTCCCCGAGAATCATGACAACGTCCCTTTGGGCAAGGTGAGGGTGACGCGGGCTCCTTTCCCGAGTTCGGAGCGCATGAGCGCGCTTCCGCCATGAAGAGAAGCCGTTTTCTTGACGTAGGCCAACCCCAGCCCCATCCCTTCCTGCTGGCCGGTGAAATCCTTTTCAATTTGATGAAAACCGGAAAAAACGCGTTCCAGATCCTCGGGAGGCACTCCCGGGCCGTCGTCTGAAACTGAGATCGTCGTCCAGCCGTCTTGGGTCGAGGCTTGGATATCGACCCGCGGGCGCTGCGCAGTGTTGAATTTGACGGCATTGTCGACGAGGTTCTTGATCGCCTCGACGATCATCGTCTTGTCTCCCATGATGACGGCGTCGGTTTTGGCGACGTTGACCTGGGCGTTGCGCGCGTCGAGGGTTTTCTTCAGGGCTTGGAGGGAGCTTTGGATCGCGTCGCCGACGTCGATGCGGCGAGGGTCGATGCGAATGTCGGGGCTTTCAATGGTGGTGTAGCTGAGGAGCTTGTCGACGAGTTCGCAAAGCTTGGTTCCCTGCTCTCGGATCGTGCGCGCGGCTTTGACGGCCAGGGAGGACTTTTCGGGATCCAGCTCCTCAAGCAGGATATCCGCGAAACCGGTGACGGTCGATAAGGGCGTGCGCAGTTTGTGGGAAATCAGCGATAGGAACGTCCTTTTGAGTTTTTCCCGCCGCCACTTCTCGGTGCGGTCGTGGAAAATGAACAGGCGACCCTCGTGTCCCGAGAGAGGAACGCGCGTGACCCGCCCCTCCAGGGCGAGCAGAGTCGGCTCCTTGCGGATCGCGGCGAAATCGCAGGCGGCGCACTCTTCGGCCAGCAGCTTTGCCAGAGGCGGGGCGGTCTCGAAAGGCCTGAGGGCGGCCGAGATGTCTTTGACGTCCGGACCGAAGAGAGATTTCGCCGACTCATTGGCGAGCAGGATTTTTCCGGAATCCTCGGTGAGCGCCACCGCGTTGCTCATCTGCGAGAATACGGTCGCCAGCTTGACGCGCTCCTCCTTGAGGGACGAAAAAAGGCGGGCGTTCTCGATGGCGATCGCCGCTTGTCCCGCGAAGGATTCCAGGGCGTGAAGGTCATTGTCGTCGAAGGCCCCGTCGCGCTTATTGATCGCCTCGAGAACTCCGATCACCCGCCCCTTGAGGATCATCGGCATGGCCAAAAGCGATTGGGTCGTAAACCCCGACTCCGCGTCCATGGCCGCGGACCAGCGCGGATCCGCGCGGACGTTGTTGATGATCTCGGCTTTGCGGTTTTTCGCGGCCGTTCCCGCGATGCCTTGGCCAAGTTTAAGGCGGACTTTCGAGGCGTCGGCGCCCAGGCCCAAGGCGACGTCGAAGTAAAGTTCCTGGGTCTGCTCATCGAGAAGGAGCAAAGAGGCGCTTTCGCAGTCAACGACGCGCGTCAAGAGTTCTAGCACCGAGGTCAGAAGCTCGCCCAACTCGAGCTTGGAAGAGAGAAGTCTTCCGATTTCGATGAGTCGTTCGAGAGTCTGGGCGTTTGGCTGCGGCATCGTTTTACCCTACCAAATCTTCACTCCGCGGGGGACGGCGCTTCCGGCCGCTTCGACGTCGAAGACGAATTCAAAGGTGGGAGGGCGCGTCAGCGTCAGCGAGGAAAACCGCAGGTCGCGCACCGTCGCCGTCCAGCCTCCCCCGGGCTTGGGCGCGGCCGTCCAAACGGGCGCCTTGAAAAAAGCGTCCAAACGGCGCCCGAAAGCGGTTTGCCGCGCCTCGACGGCCGGGGGGGTCTGCGAGTCGTCGTCCAGAACAAGCTTCTTGTCCGCAGACCCGTTCAAGACGTCGATGAGATACACATGCCAGCTTGACGGCTCTTTGATCACGCCTCGCCAGCGATGCGCACCCAGCGGTTCTGGGAAAACATAGGCAAATCCTCCGGACGAGGAGGCCCCATTGAGGATGATCTCGGCGCGGCGCCGGCAAGCGTATGCCGTCATGAGGTAAGCCGCGGCCAGGACAAGCGCGCCCCGGCAGGCCCGCGTCAGGCGGGGTTTCCAAGCCGCCGACAGACGCGCCAGGTGCGGCGCGGCGAGAATGCCCGAGAGAACGAGATCGATGATAAAGACGATCGCCAGCTCCGGGCGAGACAGGGATAGGGGCCATAAGAGCTGGACGCCGAAGGAATTGATCAAGTCGAAGAGAAGATGCCCTCCGGCGTTGATCGAGACGATCGCCAGGAGGTCGCGATAAGTCATGTCCGGGTATTTTTTTTTGAAGATCCAGGCCAGACCCGCGATCCAGATCGGGAGAAAAAAAAGGGAATGTCCGAAAGAGCGGCGCAAAACGATGGCTCCGGGATCTCCCGTGAGATGGACGAGGACGTCGATGTCTGGCAGGTTCGCCGCCCACATCGACGCCGTGACGGCCCTGCGTCCCAGGCGCGGCCGGAACACGGCCTCGCCGATCGCCAGGCCCAACAGCGTATGGGTCACAGGATCCACGGGTGGATTATAAGAGGAACCCGTGCGGCGCGCAAGGTCGCCGGCGTTACGCCTTGATCAAGTCTTTTTTACGCCGCGACAGGGCCAAGTGGCGCTCGAAAAGCATTATCTGCGCCTCGTCGCGCGCGGCCGCCGTCGCCTCCTGGCGTTCCCGTCGTTTGAGCCGCTCCAGCAGGCGGCGCGCCGCGCGCGCCGGCAGTCCATGTCTCATGGTCCCTCCGGCCATCATCAATGAGACGATCAAACCCCTCGATTTGTTCCCCGCGCCGGGAGGGGCATTCCTCTCTTGACGGATTGAGAGGGCGGGGCTACACTGGTTCAGACGCCGGAGAACCCCTCGATGAACGTCCTTCGCCTCCTGCTGATAGCGGCTCTTGCCGGACCTTTCGGCCAGGCGCGGGCCGATGATGGAGTCCGGGCGCGCCTCAGCGGTGCCGGTTGCCGGACGCTAGGAGGAGGATTCCCATGAAGAACCTACTATGGATCGCGGTGGCGGTCATGACCTGTCTTCCGCTTCTCAGCGACGCTAGGACCGGAGACGGATTCACTGACGAGGCCGCCGAACTCATGAGAGGTCTCAATTTAAAGTCTACGGAGCTTAGAGACAGGGCCGGAGGGACGCGCACGCATGCGCTGACGGTCAAAGAATTCAAACTCAACTCAAACCAACCAGCTAAAACCTACAGGAATTCCGACAACGTCGGGAGCGCGAAAATCGACGGCTTGATCGACGACGGAAACGCGTGCCTGGGCAACATAAATAGTTTTTTTAGCAGGCAAGCGCCCATGAAGAAGCTCAAGGGAATAGATATTGAATATTCCTATGGCGTTCGATACGGGACATCGGAAGGCAAAAAGTTCAGCTACAGGGTGCTTGTCATCGCCATGGGTTTGACGTTTGACACGGGCCGGTTTCCCGCCGAGAGCGGGCTTCTTGAATTCTATGACAGCGATCCGGGACATTCCGAAGGGGGCGCCGCGGCGCAAAAATTTCTCCAGTTTAATTGCGCGGCGACGCTCCAGGAGCTCTTTGGAAGCGCCAATGCCGCGTATGAAAAATCCATTCCGCTTGACAAAAGATCGCGAGAGGCTTTTTCGGGTTACGAGAAATTTTAGGCGTCCGCGCGCCGCCCCCCCTTGACGGAAAAAGCTTTGCGCTCTACACTCAGAGAATGGCGAAGACCAAGAGCGCTGCCAAGTCAAAGAAGACGAAAAAAGGCGCCGTCGACAACGTCGATGCGCATGAACGTAAAACCGCCGAACGGGTCATGGAGACGGTGCTCAAGGAGCAAAGCGTTGAAGTGACCACCGAACGGCTAGACCAATGGGTCACCATCGAGTGTCCCCATTGCGGAGAGGGCAGCGAACTTCATGTGATCGCGGATATGGACGGACAGTCCGTCGATCAAGACTGCACGGTGTGCTGCCGCTCCTACGTCGCCCATGTCGAGATAGACGAGGGCGAGGCGCACGTGGGCGTTGAGGCCGCCTAAGCCGGCGGGTTCTTACTTCTTTTTGGCGCTTTTGTCGCTGGCCGGGGCCGGGTTTTCGGGCTTGACGATTTCGATGAACTCGACATCGAAGAGAAGCGTCGCGCCGGGCTTGATGCCGGGACGCCCGGGGTCCCCGTAGGCGACATCCGACGGGCAGATGAGCTTGGCCTTGGTCCCGACTTTCATCATCGCGAAGCCGTTGGTCCAGCAGGGGATGACGCGGTTGAGCTCGAAATCCGTCGGCTCATTTCGAGCGTAGGAAGAATCGAATTCGGCACCGTCGACCGTGGTCCCGCGGTAATGCGCCTTGATCGTGTCCGTCTTGGTCGGCATGGGCCCGGTTCCGGCTTTCTCTTCAAGATACCAGCCCCCGCCGGTGATGGCGACAGCTTTGTTTTCTTTGAGGAACTTGTCGACATACGCTTTCCCCTTCGCTTTTTCACCGACCGCGGCCGCCGCCGTGCGCTGCTGCATCATGTCGTTGATGCGGCCTTGGTAGGCCTGGATGTCGACGGTCGGCGGAGTGTGCTTGATTGAGTCCGCCAGACCGGCCGCGATGACCTTGATTTCCGAGGCGTTGAGGTTGAAGGCGGCCAGGTTTCGTCCCATCATGTAGCCGATGGTGTAGACCGTGCGTTCGTCGTCGTTCTTATAAGGGGTTTGCGCGGGTTTGGACGGCGTTTCGGCGGCAAAGAGGGGGGCGGCCAACGACAGGGCGAGAATCGCTAGGGTGCTTTTCATTTCAATCCTCCTCACAGGCTTTCAGGCTGCGTATGATAGCACATCATTAATAAAGTCTCTCCATCCTGGCCTTTGTTCGCTTTGTGCGGCTTGCAGGCGGCGGTGGGCGTTTTAGCGGTTGCGGTGAGCGTGTCGGCCGGAGTTCTCTGGACGAAAATCTCGCCTGGCGCCCCGGTTGATTTCAGGGCGGGGTGTGCTGCTGGCGCGGCGATAGCGTTGGCCCTTTCCGGCAGGCAGCGGGCGGCTGAATGATCCCGAGTTGTTGGATCCGGTGGGCCTCGTCGACGCCGACATCTTGTGGCGATAGGAGTTGACGGCGCTGTGGAGCCGGGCGTGGAATTGACTGAGAACGGCCCGTTCCCGGTTCTGGTCGGCCGCTTTCATGAGAGTCATGGGATCATGGTAGAGGACGCCCCGATATAAAACGGTGGTCAGCACGTCGCCGGTATTGCCTTGCGCCATGGGACCGATAGAGCCGGTGAAGGGCCCCCAACGCAGGAGCCAACGGCGTTTCTGGGGCCGTGAAAGCGACCGGCTTTTCTGGGGCCGTGAAAGCGACGGATTGACATTTTTCGCTCCCCGAGTCTTGGTCAGGCGAGCCGGGACGTCCACCCGCAAAGTTTCGGCGCCGATTCGATCAGCTAAGCGGTAGTCGTCGATGAATGGATTGCGGGTTCCGTGGAAGGATTCGACGATGTCGTTGCGCCGAGCCTCGAAGTTATCCGGAGGGAACTCGCGATTCCAGCGCAAAAATAATTCATACTGATTATTCCAGAATATGGCGTTCCTGCGTTTGAAAAAACGCTCATCTTTGAAGCGGGCGTAGAAGTCGAGCATACCGCGAGCGATACGTCCTTTGACGGCGTCCGGCGGCTCAAAGACGCGCTGGCCTTGAGCGTTGACCCCGCGCTTGGCCCCGGCCTTATTTTCATAATCGATATCCCGCGTGGCGATTCCAAAAATGTAACTGTCGCGGATCGTATTGGGGTGGCTGAAGGTCGCCAGGAGATGAGGCATATATGAACGCATGGGAAATTCCCGATTGAATAAAGACTGAGGCCATGTGTGTTCCACCGTCATTCCGGCCTGCTGGGTGTCTTGATCGGGTTCCGGGTAGTCCTTGCCGTTTTCGCTCGTTCCGGCCACAAAAATGCCGGTATAAGCGTCCACGATTCCGTGCACGCCCTTGATAACGACATTGTCCGCCTTGGAAAACAGCAGCCGTGACGCTTCGGAGTAGGTGCGGTTGTGATAGTTGGTTTTGACCAGCGTGGATATTTTGTCGAGCAATGCGCGCCCGGATAGCCCCTCGGTTCCCGGGACGGAACGAACAGCGGCCAAGGGCCCGCGCTCGACGATATGGACGCGAACCAGGCCGTCCGACTTGGAAACGGCGGCGAAAACCGCTCCGGAGTCCGATTCAAGACGGCGTTCGCCGTCGAAAATCTCGTTCCCTAATTTAAAGTTAAAACGGCTGGCCCAGCCATCGCTGGGAGTCGCTGGTTTCCTGCTTTCCGGCAATTCCTCCGAGGGCGCAGACGACGGTGCGGCGGGGATGGGGTGAGATTGAGTCAGAGGCGCGGGTTTGGAGGCCGCAACGGGAGACGCCAAGAGCGAAGGCGTCGCGGCTAACGGCGAAACGATGCGCGGCGTCAAGGACGCCGAAAAGGCCGGTAGAGCCGGCAGCGGAGCTGGAGCGGGCAGGACCGCGGGAACGGGGTTTTTCGCCGTGAAAACCTGGGCTTGGGTCGGAACTGCCAGCAGCAGGATGAGCAGGCAGCGAACGCGCGCGAGCATGCTGAATGGTAACAGACCCCTCAAGACATCGAATAGGCCGAGGGGCCCAATGGATGTCCAGTCTTTGGACCTAAATTTTTTGACCCGATCATTCACGATCCCTCGCTCGGGGTTTGCTACACTAGAGGCGAATCCATGCCCTTTAATCGTTTCGGGCTTCGTCCCGAGCTTCTCCAAGGAATACACGCGCTCGGCTACGCCGCTCCGACTCCTGTTCAAGAGAGAGCTCTTCCCGATGCCTTGCGGGGCAGCGACGTCATCGGCTCGGCTCAAACCGGAAGCGGCAAAACCGTGGCGTTCACCCTGCCGGTGCTGCAGCGCCTGCTCGCCGACCGGGAGGCCGAGGGCGGGTCTTCGCGCGGCCTGCGCGTGCGCGCGCTCGTCTTGACGCCCACGCGCGAACTCGCCGCCCAGGTCGAGCGCGCCATCAGCGAGCTCGCGAAGTTCTCACCCGTTAAGTGCGTGCTCGTCATAGGCGGAGCGAGCTACCACGTCCAAACCCAGGAACTTAAAAGAGGCGCCGAGGTCGTCGTGGCGACCCCCGGGCGCCTGCTCGATCATATCCGCTCGGGCACATTTCATCTGCGCGACGTCAAAGTCGCGGTTCTCGACGAGGCCGACCGCATGCTCGACATGGGCTTTATGCCGGACGTGCGCCGGATCATGAAGCTGCTTCCGAGCGAGCGCCAGACGTTGATGTTTTCGGCCACCATACCGATCGAAGTGGAGAGGGTGGTCAATGAGTTCATGCGCCAGCCGATCCGCATCGAGGTGGATCGTCCGCGCGCGACGGCGACGAGCGTCAAACAGTGGCTTTACCCCGTGACCGAAGACCAAAAGGCGTCTCTGCTCGAGGCCTTGCTCAAAGTCGACGGAGTCGATTCCGTCATCATTTTCACGCGCACGAAAGTGCGCGCCGACCGGGTCTCGGGCTGGCTGCGGCGCAAGAGCGTGGCGTGCGTCGTTCTGCACTCGGATCTATCCCAGGGCGAACGCGATCGGGCGATGTCGGATTTTCGCGAGGGGCTTCAGACCGTTCTCGTGGCCACCGACCTGGCCGCCCGGGGCCTGGACGTTCCGGAGGTCTCCCACGTCATCAACTACGACGTTCCCGAGCATCCCGAGGACTATGTCCACCGCATCGGACGCACCGGCCGCGCGATGTCCGAAGGCGACGCGGCCACCCTCGTGTCCCTGGAAGAAGAAAAGCTGGTCCCGACCATCGAGGCGTTTATCGGGCAGCAAATCGAAAGACGTGCCCTGTCGGGGTTTCCTTATCGCGTTCCTCCGCGCATGCGCACCTACCGGCCTTCCCTGATCTCGTCCTTTCGCATCCGGCGCCGTTCGATTCCCCGCCGCTAAAGCTCGCGCCGGTCCACCCAGCGCCAGGCTCCCGGGGCGAGCCCCTTCAAGGAAACTTTGCCGATGGACGCCCGGACCAATCGAAGGCATGGAAAACCCACGGCCGCCGTCATGCGGCGGACCTGGCGGTTGCGGCCCTCGATCAGCGTCAGTTCAATCCAGGAGGTCGGGACGTTCAGGCGTGAGCGAATGGGGGGGGTTCTCTCGGGCAAGTCGGGAGCGGTTGCCATAAGCTTCGCGCCGCAGGTTCGGGTCTTGCCGTCGCCGAGGAGCACCCCCCCGCGAAGCTTCTTGAGATCGTCTTCTCCCGGGCTGCGTTCGACTTGGGCCCAATAAACGCGTGGGTGAGCGTGGCGCGGGTCGGTCAAATGGTGTATGAGGCCGCCGTCGTCGGTCAGGAGCAAAAGGCCCTCGCTGTCATGGTCGAGACGTCCCGCCGGGTAGACTCCGGCCGGCAGGCCGAAGCGCGACAGCGTGGGCTTGCCGTCCTTGCAGGTGAACTGGGTCAGCACCCCGTAGGGTTTGTTGAAGGCGACGATGCGGGTCTTCGCCACGACGGCTTAGCCGGCCTTGCGGGCGCCGTGGAAGGCATAGCGCAGGACCCGGCCGTCGCGCGCGCGCACGATCACGACGCCGGCGATCGTGTCCCCGTCGACGTGTCCGGACCATTCGACTGTTTCCCGGCTGGGGTCGTCAAGGAGGGCGGCGAACACGGTGCCGGCGTCCGTGTCGCGCGTTTCATAAATGGGGGCGGAGTAGCCCTGGCCCACGGCTCCGGCCACGACCAGGCGGCCGCCGTGGAAGACGAGGGTTTCGCGCTTGGTGCTCCAATGAAAAAATCCGTCGCGTTTGACTTTCACGTCCCAAGCCGTGCCGTCGATGGGACCTCCGAAGATGGCGGCGTAGAGGATGTTGACTGCAGTGAAGAAGGCGCTCGCCACGCTTTTCATCTGCGCTGGTTATAACAGGTCAGCGCGATGCGCGCAAGATCAAATATGTTACGGCGAGAGACGACATGCTAGTATCGTGATATGACAAAAAGCTTCTTGCTGATCGTCGCCCTGTGTCCAACGGCCTTGGCCGCCGGCGATGACCATGATCTTCGCCGCGCGACCGTGCAGATTCATTTCGTGACCAGCAATGTCGACTACGCCCAGCCCTGGCAGCCCGGGCGCCAAGGGGGCGGGACCGGCTCGGGGGTGATCATCGAGGGACGCCGCATTCTGACCAACGGCCACGTCGTGGCCAACGCGGTTTATTTGTCCGTGCGCAAGGCCGGCGACGTCAAAAAATATCTGGCGCGCGTGTCTTACGTCGGTCACGATGGAGAAACCGCCATACTCAACGTGGATGACGAAACTTTCTTCTCGGACACGGTTCCGGCACGATTTGGCGGGGTGCCGTCCCAGCGCGACAAGGTCGCCGTCTACGGCTATCCCATCGGCGGCACCGATTTGTCGGTCACCGAAGGGATCGTGTCCCGGGTCGGCGTCACCGGGTACGCGCACTCCTCGAGGGGGCTCTTGGCGATACAGACGGACGCGGCGATCAATCCCGGAAACTCCGGAGGCCCCGTTTTTCAAAACGGGCGCCTGGTCGGAGTCGCCTTCCAGCACAGTTTGGGACACCAGAACATCGGCTATGTGGTGCCGATGCCGATCATTCAGCGTTTTTTGAAGGACATCCAGGACGGACGCTATGACGGCATCCCCGATCTCGGAATATGGTGGCAGACCACGGAAAACACGGGGCTGAGAAAAGCGCTGGGACTTGCCGCCGATAATTCGGGGGTTCTCGTGACCAAGGTCGCCTACAATTCCTCCGCCTGGGATATCCTGAAGGAGGGCGACACCCTCATGACCCTCGACGGCGTGCGCATCGGCAACGACGGGACCATCCCTTTTCGCGACGACGAGCGCATCGATTTTTCCGATATCGTCAGCCGCCGGCAGGTGGGAGAAAGTTTGGACGCGATCGTCGCGCGCCAAGGCAAGGAGCTGTCCGTGAAAATCCCCCTGAAAGCTCCCAGCGATCTTGTCGCGGGTCCGCGTTACGACGTCAAGCCCTCATACCTGATCGTGGGCGGTTTGGTGTTCATGCCTTTGACCGACGACCTCATCGCGGCTCGCGGAGGGGATTACCGGGTGCGTTCGCTGTCCGCCGATGGAGCTCCGACCCCGGAGCGCACCCAGGTCGTGGTGCTCTCCCACGTCCTGGCTCATGACTTCAACCGCGGATACCATAGCTGGTCGATGGCGCCCGTGACCCAGGTCAACGGACTCAAGATCGGCCAGTTAGCCGATCTCGTCGACGCTTTTAAGACCCCGGTGAAAGGGCGGCATGAAATCGAGCTGAGTAATTACTCGGGTTACGGCGAAAACAAAGGCACCCGCATCGTTCTGGACGCCTCTGACGCCGCGAAGGTCATGCCCGAGATCATGCACCGCTACGGGGTTCCCTCCGACCAATCCGGAGACCTCAAGGCGCGTTAGCCCGGAATCTTCGTGCTCTCTGCTGATGAGGGAGCCGCGTTCGGCTCGCCCCTTGTCGGGATCGCTCGGG
>JBBTHA010000094.1:0-7624 GCA_038060535.1 Elusimicrobiota bacterium
ACGACAGCCTCCGAAGCTGTAAGTATAGGTTCGATTCCTATCGGGCGCACCACTTTCCTTGCTGGATGCCTGGCGGGCGCACCACTTTATCGTTAGACGCGCTTCGTTCGGAGGCAGGATGAGATACTCGATTCTCCCGGTCTGCGCCGCGGCTTTTCTTTTCCTGGCGGGCTGCTCCGGCCGCCCGATCATGACCGGACGGCCGGGCGCGCTCGTCTCCGGGATCGAGCCCGATTACAATGCCTACGAGGCGCTCGCCGAAGATCAGAGCGAGCCCGTTTTCTGCGTGGCCATCTCGAACGACGAGTGGCTGGAGCGCGTGCTGGCCGAGCTGAAGTTCCGGGACCTCCGCCCCCAATCGCAGGACCGCGCCGGCTGCGATGTCCTCCTCCATCTCGGCCAGGATCCAGGGAATTCCACCCTAGCCAACGCGTGGATCAAGGCGCACTCCGCGGCTTCCGGCGAGCGGCTGTGGGAGGCGCGAGGAAAGGGCGGGGTCGGCCACTCGATAGTCCCCGGCCTCGGCCGGGCCCTTCGGCTCGCCTTCCAGCCCGGCCAGCCGGCCTTCCAGCGGCTGGCGGAGAGCAAGGCCAAGTCCCCGACCGCTGTCGCCTCGGCTCCCGCCGCCGCGACTGCCGCCCCGGAGATCGTGTCCGATGTCGACGAGCCGCCGTCCATCGCGACGCCTAAGATCAAAGGCCACGCCGTTATTATCGGCGTCTCGCGCTACCGTCAGGCGCTGCCGCGCGCCGACTTCGCCGACCGCGACGCCCGGATCATGGCCCGCTACGCCAAGGCGGTCCTCGGTTATCCGGAGGAGAACGTGACGGTCCTCGTCGACGACGGGGCGACGCGCGGCGACTTCGAGAAGTACCTGGAGCGCTGGCTCCCCAACCGCGTCGAGTCAGACGACGAGGTGTTCGTGTATTACTCCGGCCACGGCGCGCCCAAGCCCGGCACCGGCGACGCCTTCCTGGTCCCCTTCGACGGGGACCCGACCTATCTCGATGAGACCGCCTACCCGCTCAAGCGCCTGTACGCCTCGCTCGCGAAGCTCCCGGCGAAGAAAATCACCGTCGCGCTCGACTCCTGCTTCAGCGGCGCAGGAGGGCGCTCGGTCATCGCGCAGGGAACGCGCCCGCTGGTCGCCGTCGTGACGGACCCGGTCCCGGAGCGGATCACCGTGATCTCCGCCGGCGCGGCGGAACAGGTCAGCAATTCCATCCGGGAGCAGGGCCACGGCCTGTTCACCTATTACTTCCTCAGGGGCCTCAAAGAGAAGGGGCCCGACTTTAAGCAGGTCTTCGACTACCTCAAGCCCCAGGTCGCGAAGGCCGCTCGCCGCGACTACAACGCGGACCAGGAGCCGCAATGGCGGCAGGGACGCTGACGCATCGCCATGCTGTTTTGATGTCGGGCCGAGGCAGACCGTCTTGCGCCTAATTCAGCCTCGTCGGAATTGGTGAGTCTTCGGGGGAGAGCGTCTCAATGACAGATGGGCGCTCTTGATGATAAATATATCGGGCGCACCGCTAGGCGGAAAAAAAGCCCCGCGTCCATGAGGACGCGGGGCTTCGTTATGCGTTGACGGCCTTAATGTACCTGGGGCGCTGCCGGGGCTTCGGCGGCCTTCGGGGCCTTGACCTTCTTGGCTTTCTTCGCCTTCTTGGCTTTCTTCTCGACTTTGGGTGCGACGGCGATAGGTGCGACCTCGGCGGCGGGAGGAGCGGCCTCGGCGGCGGCAGGAGCGGCTTCGGGGGGCATCGACTTGATCTCGGGCGTCTGGGCGAACAGCGGGGCCGTCAGGCCCAACACGGCGGCGGCGAGGATGAGCTTCTTCATTCTATTTCTCCTTAAACATGCTTGGTGCGTTCTAATTTAATGGCGCGAACTTATATTTACGCGCTTACGCGGACATCGGTTGCTGACAGCAGGATCGGGGGGGAGAAAGGCCGCGATGATCCGGGGATCGATGGTGGGGGATCAGCGTCGGGAAGGCGGATGGAAGCAGGCGCATCGACAACAGCGCGATCTCATCGCTGTACGATATCGAACCGGGGCAGGAAGCCGAGCGCTCAAGGTCGGCCGCAATGGAAAGCGATTCCGCGGCCGAAGGAACCTGGTCGGGCGGGATAGCCTGACGCTCGCCGAGGAGCAAAACGGAGCCGAGAAGCGCGGCCGGAACAAGAAAGCGAAGGGCGCTTCTCATAGAAATGTGGGCGGCTGAAGATAGCATTTTTGAAACACGCTGAATGCATGCTGCATAATCTTTTCGATGCGTTATAATGGTGCGCATGGGACGGACATATCGTGCGTGCGTGTTTCTGGCCCTCTGGGTCGCAGGCTGCACTTTCGATCGAGATGCCCCCGTTTCCAAGGAAGTTCTTTTGCAGCGCGCGGCAAAAAACGGCGACGTGGCCGCGGTCAAGACTCTTCTCGACCAGGGAGTCGATATCGAGACTCGTCATCCCGGCAATGGCTGGACGCCCTTGATGTGGATGGCGGTCCGGGGTCACGCGGCTGGAGTGCGCGAGCTGGTCGCGCGGGGGGCCCGGGTCGAGTCCGTCGACACGAAGGGCCAGACGGCGCTGGTGTCGGCCGCCCGTTGGGGAAGGAAAGAGGGCGTTGCCGCCATGCTCGATGTGGGCGCGAGGATCGACGCGCGCGACAACAACGGGTGGACCGCGCTCATGGCGACGTCGTTCAAGGGGCAGCGCGAGATGGCGGAGTTCCTTATCGACCGGGGTGCGGCGCTCGAGTCGCGCGACCGGGACGGCCGTCTCGCGCTCATGCTCGCCGCGATGAAGGGTCATTCGGGCGTCGTGAAACTTTTGCTCGAGCGCGGGGCGTCGTCTTCGGCTCGAGGACCCGACGGAGACACCGCGGCGGATTTAGCCGAGAAAAACGGCTACCCGGAGGTTGCCGCTTCTCTTCGCGGTCATCGATCCTCGGCGAAAGATCGCTAAGCGGACGCCGGTGACACTGGCAATATTTCGCGCGGGGGGTTATCCTAAGAAGGAATGAAAGGATTTCTCGTCGTCGGCCTGCTGACGGCCGCCGTTATTCCCGCCGGAGCGGCGGGGTCGATCAGTCATAAAATCCCGCCGGGTACACGCGCGGCCCTTCAAGAGGGCCTGGATTTCCTAGAGGCGATTAAAGGGGGACCGGTCCCGGAATCGGCCCTGCATCGGCGTTTTTTCGGGGGGCCCGTCAGCGGAGGGACTTACGTCGCGTTCGTGGATCGCGGCCTGAAGGAGTATATCGAATTCGACGACCCTCGCCCGGGGGAAATCGCCGCGGTGTATTGGGGATCTGGCAAAGTGTCGATAACGAGCAGCTTTGAAAAACTTGAACTTGTCAAAAGAGCGGCGGTGCTGATCCATGAGGCGTACCACGGACAGGAAGACGATATGGAGCACGTGCGGTGCCCCAAACACTTTGTCGATGATGAGGGACGGCCGATAGTCAGCGATGCCACCGGCGAGCCAATAGCCGAAAAATACGCCTGCGATGAGGACGCCGATAAGGCCTACGCGCACGGCTATGTTTTTTTGATGAACCTGGCGATGAATTGCTCCAATTGCTCCGAGGAGGTCAGGTCTCGGGCCCTGTATTGGGCCAAGCGGTCGTATCACCGGGTTATCAACGAGGACGCTCGTCGGTTTCTGAAGCAAGACAGCGCCGATGAGGGACGCTGAGAGAGCCGAAGATTCAGCCCCGAAATGCTAGCATCCCGCCGTGCGCGATCTTCCCGTCGATGAGCGTCGTCCCGGGGTTGTCCGCGCCTTAGGGCGTCTTGATCTTGCCCTGCTGTGCATTGTCGCGGTGGTCAACATCAACGGGGTGCCCCCCACGGCCGTGTATGGGCTTTCCTCGGTCGGCTTATGGATCCTGGCCTTTCTGGCTTTTTTCGTGCCCGAAGCCGTGGCGGTGCTGGAATTTAGCCGGCGCCATCCCGGCGAGGGCGGAATTTACCTTTGGACGCGGCGGTCCTTCGGAAACGGTCACGGATTTCTGGCGGGCTGGTGCTACTGGACCTGCAATCTCTTCTACGTGCCCGTCATGCTTCTTTACATGGCCGGCATCGTGGCCTATGCCGGGGGCCCGCAAACGGCGGGGCTTGTCGAGTCCAAGATTTTTGTGGCGAGCGTTTCCCTGGGCTGGCTTGTGTTCATGGCCGCGCTCAACATCCGCGGATTGGGCGTGGGAAAGTGGATTCAAAACATCGGCGGCCTGAGCGCGGCGCTCAGCGGAGGTCTTGTCATAATGGCGGCCGCCTATGCGTGGTGGCATGGGACCGCGCAGCGGCCCGGGGTGGCCAGCGGGGCCGGTTGGGAGATGCTCACGGGTTTTAGCGTGATGTGCAACGCCTTCGTCGGCGTGGAACTCGCCTCGACCATGGGCGATGAGATTCGAGATCCCGCGCGCGATCTGAAGCCCGCGATCCTGATCGCCGGCGTCGTGTCCTTGGCCTCTTACGCTCTGGTGACCTGGGCCATCCTGCTGCTCGTCCCGATCGGGACAATAGGCGTCATCCAGGGAATCATGCAAGCGGTCAGCGTCGGGGCGCAAGGAGCGGGGGTCGGTTGGCTGGTCGCTCCGGTCGCGGTGGTGATGGGGCTGGCCATCGGCGGTTCCTCGAGCGCCTGGTTTTCCGGTTCAGCGCGCATTCCTTTCGTCGCCGGAATCGACAGCGCGCTGCCGGCCGTTCTGGGGAAGGTCCATCCGACGTGGCGCACGCCCCACGTGGCTTTGGGTCTGTGCGCCCTTTTGGCTGGAGCCTTCACCGTCATATCTCTTACGGGGTCGACGGTGGCCGAAGCGTACCAGGTCCTTCTGAAGGCATCGGTGGCCTTGCAGATGATCCCGTTTCTTTATCTGTTTTTGGGGCTTTGGCGCCTGAAAGATGCGAGCCTGCCGGCGCGTTCCTGGGGCCTTGTCGGTTTCGTGACCGCCGCCGCGGTGGTCGTTCTGTCCTTCGTGCCGACGGCCGATGTCGCCAACGTCGCGGTCTTCGAGTTGAAAATGGCCGTCGGAGTGGCCTTTCCCATAGCGACGGGCTGGCTGCTGTATCGGCGCGGCGGCCGTCGAGCGCCGATCGAATCCTCCGGGCGCCATTAAGCGTCGGCTCATGTGGAGTCCGCGGACGCCTCGTCGGAGCGCATCAATTTTTATGTGAATTTTAACCGTTCCGTAATTGAGTTTCGAGGGATGTCGATCTACACTTGGGTCATGGCCGACCGAGCGAAGCGTTCCTCGATCACCGTTGCATCCTCCTTCGAGTCGGCGTCCGGCTGGGCGTTGCTGGTCCTGGCCCTCTGCATCGTGGTGTTCACGGATATGAGCGGGATCGGCTCGCTGTCTTCGGCTGCGCGCGGCCTGATCGATCATGTGCGCATGCGCATCGAGCCGCCGTTCGCCGTATGCACCGTCAAGGTTCCGGAGCAGCCCCGCACCGAAAATTCAGACGAGGATCGATCGTTGACCTTGAGCGACCAATCCGTGAACGAGAAGGAGATCGTGTTCCCCGTCCCCGCGCCGGAGGCCGTTCACGTGAGGACCGACATGGATGAACCAGGCGCTTTTGGTCGTCTCGTGCGCAAAGCCCGCTAGATCGCGGACGCGCGCTCAGCCGATGGCGGCCGTGAGACTTTCAATGGCCTTGCTCCAGTCACCGTCCGCGGCGCCGCCTTGGGCGAAGTCGGTCCGGCCTCCGGCCGAGCCCCCGTTGGCGGCGGCGAACGCTTTGGCGATTTTAGCCGCGTCGACGCCCTTGGCCGCAAGGTCCGCCGTGGCCGCCAGAACGAAGCTGAGCTTGCCGCCTCCAGGGGCGGCGAGAAAGACGAGTCCGGAGCCGACCTCGGTCTTGATCTTATCCGAGAGGCCGCGAAGCGATTTGGGGTCGGCCCCGTCCAGTCTCTGGAAGCAGACCTTCAGGCCCTTGATTTCCAAGATGGTCTTTCCCGACTCGGCTTGAGCGGCCAGCTTATTGGCTTTCAAGGCGGCGAGCTGTTGCTCGAGCTGCTTGACGCCGGCCTCCTCGCCCGGCTTTCCGCCGAGGGCGCAAACGGCGTCGCAGAGTTCCTTGCGACGCGCGGCGAGTTCGGCGCGCGTGCGGTCGCGCGCGGCTTTCTGCGCGTCGGCATGCTCCTCGACGGCCTTCCCGGCGATGGCCTCGATTCGCCGCACGCCGGAGGAGGCCGAGGCCTCGCGCGTGATTTTGAACGCTAGGATTTCCGACGTGTTGTCGACGTGGACGCCGCCGCAAAGCTCGAGGGAGAAGCGTTCCTCTGGAGCCTCCCAGCCCTTGGCTCCGATCAGCAAAAAGCGGGGCGACTTGCCGTAGTCCTCGCCCAACAGTCGCGTCGCCCCGAATTCCTGGATTTTATAGGCGGGGTGGCATTGGGCCACGACGGGGTGGGCCGCGGCGATCTCGCCGTTGACGATCTTTTCAATCGCCGCGAGCTCCTCGACGAGCAAAGCCGTCGGGTGCGTGAAGTCAAAGCGCAGCTTGTCGGGGCCGACGTAGGAGCCGGCTTGACGGACGTGCTCGCCCAGGACGCGTTTGAGGGCTTCGTTGAGCAAATGAGTCGCCGTATGGTGAGGTTTGATGCGCGCGCGGCGCTGCGCGTCGACGCGGGCGACGACGTCCATGCCGGCGGGCAGGGTGACATTGCCTTCGAGGATGTGGACGATGACGTCGTTTTGCTTCTGGGTGTCGAGAACTCGAGCCAAGGCGGTTCGGCCGTCCGCCGATAGGAGGTCGCCGCTGTCGCCGACCTGGCCCCCGCCCTCGCCGTAAAAAGGGGTTTTGTCGAGCACGAGCAGCCCGGGAGCCGAGGCCACCGTTTTCGATCGCGACTCGAGGGTCTCGTAGCCCGTGAATTCCGTCTTGGCCGCCCGAGAGACGATCGACGCCAGATTGTGTTCGCCGGACCCTTTCCAGGAGACGCGAGCGATGTCCGAGGCTTTCTCGGCCGCGGCTTTGAAGCCGAGCTCGTTGACCTCGACGCCGCGCTGGGCGCAGATTTCCTTGGTGAGCTCCAAGGGGAAGCCGAAGGTCTCGTAGAGCTTGAAGGCCATGTCTCCCGACAGGGTGTTTCCGGTGCGACCGAGCATTTTGTCGAGTTCTTTTTCTCCCGAGGCGAGGGTCTCCAGGAATTTCGCTTCCTCCGTCTTCATCACGGCCTGGACCTGCGCCGTCGCGGCGCGCAGTTCCGGGTAGCCGGGGGCGAAAATGTCGATGACCGCGGGGACCAGCTTGCTCAGGAAGGGTTTGTCATGGCCGATCATTTGGCCGTAACGGGCGGCGCGGCGCACGAGACGGCGCAGGACGTAGCCGCGCTCCACATTGGAAGGAATGACGCCTTCGCTCATGAGCATCGTCGCCGCGCGCGCGTGGTCGGCGATGACGCGATAGGCGAGGGCGTGGCGGACGTCTAGCGGGTCGGTTCCGAAAATATGAGCGGCCGACTCCACGATGGGCCAGAATAAATCCGTGTGGAACGGAGAGGGCTTTCCCTGAACGCAGAACGCCAGGCGCTCCAGGCCCATGCCGGTGTCGATGCAGGGGCGGGCCAAGGCTTTGAGGGAGCCGTCGATTTGCCGGTCGAAGCCGGTGAAG
>JBBTHA010000095.1:0-30140 GCA_038060535.1 Elusimicrobiota bacterium
ACGTTGATGTTTAAAGACGCCGGGTTGGCCGCCGCCGCGCGCTGGCCGGCCGCCGTCGCCATCAGTCCCAGGGCCAGGCCCCAGATGAGTGCTGTGCTTGACGTTTTCATTTTTTATTCTCCTCTTTCTTGATTTCAGCGGCGCCGGCGGCCGTCTGCACGAACAGCCGGTAATACACCCGGACCGGAATCTCCGCCTCTAATATTTCGATGCCCACCGAGAAAAAGAATTTTTTCCCGCGGTGCTCGGGTTTGTCGGGAATGTTGAGACTCAATCCCGTCTCCAAGATGCTGTTGCCCTCGACCTTGACGATGTCTTTGGCGGGCCTCAGCCATTGAGGGTTGTAGGCGTCCTCGTAGCCCTCCGGGGCCTTGAGCAGACTCTCCCAGTTCGGAATGGATCGAATGCGGAAATTCAACGCCGCCTCGTTGGGGTTGATCACCTTGATCGAGACCTTGTGTTCCTTGCGCATGTCAACCGTGCGTCCCAACGCGACGTCGTCCGCGTTCCCAAAAGTGGGGAGCAAGGTGAAATCAAGGTTGGATAAATTCTTCTTGACGAACTTGCGCTTCATCTCCTCCTCGGTCGGAGGCGTGCTGTCGACATGAATCAAAAGGCGGCTGCGCAAACCCACGGCGAACATCCCGCGCGGCGACTGGGTCCTAGCCCAAATGTCGGCCTGAAACCGGCGTCCGAGCAACTCCGGGTCATTGGGAATGGAGATCGTCAAATCCGTGGCGACCTCCCGGTTGGGGGCGACGGAAAACCGAGTCTCATTGAGTTTGACCCAGCCGGTGGAGAGCGTCGCTTCATATCCTTGCTTGAGGACGTCGTCGCTGACGGGGATCACATCGAGAAGCAGATCAACTTCCGATTCGCCGGTGTTGACCACCGCGTAAGGGAGATTGACAAGCTCTTTGAGCGAGTAGGTTTGGCCGATTTTCAACCCGCTGACGACCACTTCCCCGAATTTCGTGCGCAGCCCCGCGGCCGATGCCGGGACCGAGACAATCAGGGTTATGACGATGGCGATGAGTTTCATCTCTTGGCTCCTTGCGCGGGGAACTTATCTTCGCGCGCATATGTAAGTTTATCCTCTATAGCCAAACACGTCCGCGAAGCCCGGCGCTGATTTCACGAAATCAATTTCGCAAGAAATTCACATCTCTATATAACTCTAGATGGCAAAAGATGAGCTCTAACAACCTTAAATGCATCTACTGTTCAAGACCGTTTGGTGTTATCGAGCGTCGTTTGTCTTAGAGAGGCGAGACGGCAGGCGAGGATCGCCTGATTTTATTAGAGGAACTCACGCGCCGTGGCCGCGGCCGGCGCCGGTAAAGGCAATGGCGGGGAGTTGGTCTAGACCGGGACGGACCCCGGAGAAAAGCGGTAGCCCACGCCGTGGATGGTCTGGATGAGCTTGGCGCAGGCGCCAAGCTTGCGCCGCAGGGACTCGACATGCTTGTCCAACGTGCGCGTCTCGATGTTCCCCGGATAGTTCCACACCGCGGCCAACAATTCGTCGCGCTTGAAGGCCCGTTCCGGGTGCTTCAACAGGTGGGCGATCAAATCAAATTCAAGGCGGGTCAAATCCACGGGAGCGCCGCTGAGGAGAGCCTGCCGGGAGAGAAGCTTGAGTTCGATGGGGCCACCCGTCAGGACCGTCACCACTTCCTCGGGAACGTCGCCGCCCCACACCGCCCTGCGCAACAGGGTCCTGACCCGCGCAAGGAAAATCGGAGCCTGGAAGGGACGGGCGATCGCGTCGTCGGCGCCCGCATCGAGGAGGCTGACCGTCTCCGTCATGTTGGACTTCGGGTCGACGTAAAGTATGGGCAATAGGCGCATGTCGCTTTGAGCCCGCAGGCCGCGAATGAAATCCGCCGCGGCGGCTCCGGCCGGGAAGGCCACGACCAGCAGATGCGGTTTGGCGCTGCGCACCTCGGAAATCCCGCCGGTCAAGCCCTTGATTTCCACGACCTTGTGGCCGTTTCCCTCCAACAACGAGACCAGCTGCGCCCGAAACTTCGCTTCTTCGGCGACCACCGCTGCAATCATGAACTCACCCGGCAAAGACGGGATATTCTCCAAAAACATCTTTGAGCGCGCTCGTGACCTCTCCGACGGTGGCGTACGCCTCGACTGCTTCTAGGATCAACGCCAGGAGGTTATCCGAGCCGCCCGCCGCCGAGCGCAAGCGCGCCAAGCAGGCGTCGACCTTGCCGTTGTCGCGCTGTTTTCTTAATGCCTTCAGGCCGCGAACCTGTCGAGACTCGACATGATTGTCGATTTTAAGGATCGCGGGAGGTCTCCCGCCGGTCTCATGCTCGTTGACGCCCACGATCTTGCGCCGACGCTGCGTCAAGTCCATCTCGAAGCGGTAGGACGTCTCCGCGATCTCGCGATGAAAATATCCCTTCTCCAGCGCGGGCACCACGCCGCCAAGCTCCTTGATGCGGGTCATGATCTCGCTTGCGCGGCGTTCGATGTCCGCGGTCAGAGACTCCAGAAAATACGAGCCTCCAAAAGGGTCCGGAGTGGAGGTGACTCCGGTTTCCAACGCCAAGATCTGCTGGGTTCGCAGGGCGAGCATGACGGCCTCGTCGGTGGGAAGAGCCAAGGCTTCATCGAAGGAATTCGTGTGCAGACTTTGAGTGCCGCCAAGCGCCGCGGCCATCGCCTGGTAGGCCACGCGGGCCAGATTATTGAGCGGCTGCTGAGCGGTCAGCGAAACGCCGGCGGTTTGGCAGTGCATGGGAAGCATCCAGGAAATTTCTTTCTTGGCGCCGAATTCTTCGCGCATGAGCTTCGCCCAAATGGAACGGGCCGCGCGAAGTTTGGCGATCTCTTCGAAGAAATGATTGTGGACGTCGAAGAAGAAGGAGAGTTGGGAGGCGAAGTCGTCGATGGCGATGCCGCGCTTGACCAAACGTTCGCAGTAATCCCTCCCGTCAGCCAGCGTGAAGGCAAGCTCCAAGACCGCGTCGGCTCCGGCTTCCCGGATGTGATAGCCCGAAATTGAAATCGGGTAGAAGCGGGGAACTTCCTTGACGCAGTACTCGATGAGGTCCAGCACCAAGCGCATCGAGGCCTCGGGGGGGTAGAGATACTCGTTTTGCGCGATGTACTCCTTGAGAATATCGGTTTGACACGTGCCGCGCAGCCTCTTGAAGGGAACGCCCTGCTTTTTGGCCACGGCCAGATACATCGCGAATATCACGGGAGCGGGAAGGTTGATCGTCATCGACGTCGAGACTTTGCCCAGGTCGATGCCCGAAAACAGGGCTTCCATATCCGCCAGGGAGTCGACAGCCACCCCTTCGCGGCCGACTTCCCCCAGAGAGCGCGGATCGTCCGAATCCAACCCCATCAAGGTCGGCAGGTCGAAGGCCGTCGAGAGCCCCGTCTCGCCGTGGGACAGCAGGTACTTAAAACGCTCGTTGGTGTCCTTGGCCGTTTTATGCCCGGCGAACATGCGCATCGTCCACGGCGTCATACGGTAGCCGCTGGCCTTTAGCCCGCGCGTGAAGGGATATTGCCCCGGGCGACCCAACTGCGCCGCCAAATCTCCTGCGCCGAGGTCGAGCGGACCGTATTCGCGCTTGACCGGGATACCCGAAAGCGTCGTTGGATTCGACTCAACAGGGGCAGGCGGCTTGGCCGCCGGCGCGGGCTGGCTCATGGACCTTGCCTGCGCCGAATGCTGTTGCGGCGCTCCTCCATCTTGCGACGATTCTCCAACATCTCCTTGCGCCGCTTGAGCAGCATCTCCCGGCCTCGTCCCGGAGCCTCTTTATTCTCGAGCGAGCGTTTGCGCTTCTCGATCATTTGCAAGCGATGCACACGCATGCGGGTGAGCATCGACGCGCGCAGTTCCCGCCGCTTGGCCGGATCCAGGGTCGCCCACCTCGCACGAATATGGGCCAAGCGGCGCGCGTGCGCCCGCATCAGGCTGCGATGGCGCACGAAGCGCAAAAGATGGACGGCGGGAACGGGCGTTTTGCCGCGAAAAACCGATGTCTCCTGATTGGAAATCAAGGTTTCCGGCTCTCCCGTCTCTCCGGAGACCTCCACCTTCCCCTCGTCGAACACGCCCACGTGAGTGGCCTCGCCTTCGATCTCCACGCCGAACTCCGTGCCGCGCACGGCCGCAACAGCCGTCGGCGTGCGCACGCGCAATTGTTTGTCCCCGAGTTTTTGAATCTTGGCCAGCAGGGAGCCGGCTTGCAGGAAGAAAGAGCCGTCCGCCAATGCCGTGTTTTCTATCTTAAGGTCCGAATTCTCGCGAACGGTTATGATGCCGCCCCCGTCGAGGGCGACTTCGGCGGAGCCTCCCTCTCCTGCGACGACCCGGTCGCCCTCGTTGAGCGGCATGCCGTTCTGGCCGGAAACCTCCTCGGAGCCGCCGGCGGCAATCACCGCGACGTCGCCTTGGACCTCGCCGATGCGCACGTCCCACTCCTCCCGCTGTTGGGCGCGCGCAGGAAGAGGTGCTAGGCTCAGACACGCGAATGCGGCCGATAGCAATAGATTCATGAGGTCAGCTCCACTTTAACAAATTGGTGTTTGCCCATTTTCAAGGTGAATCGCGCCGGTGCGGTCAGCGGAGCGTCCGCCGTGGCTTTGACGCCGTCGATCTGCACCCCGCCCTGCACGATGAGGCGTCTGGCTTCCCCCAGGGACTTGGCGCCCCCGGCTTGGACGATGAGCTTGGCCAAAGGGGTCCCGGAGGCGGCGCGCTCGACGCGCAAATCGACGGGAAGCTCCTTTTTCGAAAACGTGTTCTCGAAATAGTCGCAGGCAGCGCCCCCGGCGTGCGCGCCGTGAAATCGCTCGACGAGCAAACGCGCCAGCGCCTTCTTGGCTTTCATCGGATGCTCGCTCTTGACCGCGGCGAGATCCTGATCGGTCAAAAGCTCATAGTACGACATCATCAACTCGTCGCTGATGCGCATCGTCTTGCCGAATATCTCGTTGGGAGGCTCGTTGATGCCGATGGAATTTCCGTAGGACTTGGACATCTTCTTCTCGCCGTCGAGGCCGACGAGCAAGGGAACCGTCAGCGCCACTTGAGGTTCTTGGCCCGCGTCCTGCTGCAATTTGCGGCCGACGAGGAGGTTGGTGAGCTGATCGTTGCCTCCAAGCTCGATATCCGCCTTGACCGCGACCGAATCATAGCCCTGCATCAAGGGGTACATCACTTCCAGCAGCGAGATGGGCGAATTCTCCGCGATCCGCTTTTTGAAGTCCTCTCGAGATAAGACTTGCTGGACGGTATGGCGCTTGAGCGTCTCCAACAAGGAATCGCGCATGAAGGCGACGAGCCATTCGGAGTTGAAATGCAATTGGGTCTTGCCTTTGTCCAGAATCTTGAACGCCTGCTCCTGGTACGTGCGGGAGTTCGAGCGAACGTCCTCTTCGGACAAGGTCGGGCGAGTGGAATCTCGGCCCGAGGGGTCGCCGACCCGGGCGGTGAAATCACCGATGATGAGAACGGCGGTATGTCCCAGGTCCTGGAATTGACGAAGCTTCGTCAGGACGACGCAGTGCCCAAGATGAAGATCGGCGGACGTCGGATCGACGCCCAGCTTGACGCGCAAAGGGCGCCCCAAGGCGAGTTTTGCGGAAAGTTCCGACTCACTGACGAGCGAAACGCACCCGCGCTTGAGCAAAGCGAGTTGGGAGGATATGTCCACCGGGGTGGATGATACCAACCTTGCAAGCGTCTCGTCCATCACGCGACGTCGCGAACACGCACCCTCTGCGGCCATGACACCCCATGCGTTTAAAGCATGTCGTAAGGATCGGCGTCGAGCGCCAATTTCACGGTCGAGGGCAGCGGACAGGCTCGCGCGATCGTCAATCCGGCCTCGACGTCCTCCAGGGGAAGCTTGATGAGGATATGATCGCGAAACTTGCCCCGCACATGCCGCAGCAGCGCGGGAGCCGGGCCGATCACCGCGGCTTGCGGCAGGCGGCCGCGCAGCGCTTGGGCATAGAGCGAGGAGGTCTCGCCAAGCCTGCCTTCATCGGCACAGGCCAACACGGCGCGGATCAGGCCGCCCGAGGGGGGATACGAGAGCTCGACGCGCGCGGCCAGTTCGCCGTCGGCCCAGAGTGAATAATCGCCCCCGCTCACCCCTTTGATCGCCTCATGTTCGGGCGACAAGGTTTGCAGCATGACTACTCCCGGCTTTGCCGCGCGGCCCGAGCGTCCGGCCACCTGCGCGAGCAGTTGCATCGTACGCTCGGCCGAGCGGAAGTCGGGCATGTGAAGCATCGCGTCGGCGTCAACGACGCCGACCAGAGTCACTTCGGGAAAATGAAAGCTTTTGGCGACGAGTTTGGTTCCGACGAGAACATCGGCTTGCCGCGCGCGGAATTGATCATAGACGCGCTCCTCCAGCTTGCCCTCCTTGGACACGGTGTCTCGGTCCATGCGCAGGATTCGCGCTCCGAGCAGGCGGCGCTTGACCTCGGCCGCCACTCTCTGCGTTCCCACGCCCGACATGCGCACGGACGCCTCGCCGCAAGCTCCGCATCGCTCGGGAGGAGGCCATTTTTTCCCGCAATGATGGCAAATCATGGAGAAGCCGCCGGAGGCTTCATGAGCGATTTTCGCCACGCCGCAGTCGGCGCAGCGGTCGATCCAGCGACACTTGCCGCAAGTCGTCAGCGTGGAAAATCCTCGTCGGTTGACCAACAGGATCGACTGCTCGCCGCGCGCGAGGCATTCTTTCATTTTATCCAGAAGCTCATCGCTCAGGCTGTCGCCAAAGCGTCCCGGAGGCAACGTGCGCACCGTCGGACGAGGCACCGCGGACACGCGTTCGGACATCGTCAAACGCTCCGCCGCGCCGGACTTGGTCATGGCCCACGCTTCGATGCTGGGAGTCGCCGAACCCAGAACGGTCAGCGCGGAGAATGCCCGCGCGCGCTCGAGGACCACGTCGCGAGCATGATAAAACGGAGCGTTCGAATCCTGCTTGAAAGACTCGTCTTGTTCCTCGTCGATCACCGCCAGCCGCAAGTCATGAAAGGGGAGCAGGCAGGCCGAGCGCGCGCCGACGATCACTTTCACCTTCCCTTGAGACACCGCCAGCCAAGCCAGCCGCCGCGCACGCGGGGTCAGGGCCGAGTGCCACAGCGCGACGGGAACATCCAGCGAAGCCGCGAATTCATCGAAAAATGGGCGCGTCAAAGAGATTTCAGGAAGCAAAAAAAGCGCCTGACCGCCGCCCGAGACCGCGCGGCGAATCAGCCGCAGGTACACCTCTGTCTTTCCCGAGGCGGGAACGCCAAACAGCAAGGACGTCGCCGCCTTGCGCGACTCCAGATGCGCCCCGAGCCTATCCAAGGCCGCGGACTGACCCGGAGTCAACTCGAACTCGCTGTGAACGCGGGGACGCCGGACGGCCGCGCAGACCTCGACGGGCTCGTCGAGCGATTTGACGTAAGCAGGCACGAGCGCCTTCAAACATTCTCCGATGGGAGCGCCGAAACGGCGCGAGATAAAGCGCGCGCAGTTCAGTCCCTCGGCACTCAAGGCGGCCCGGGCGTCGACCACCGAATCAATGGCCTTCAGCGGACGTTCGGGCTCGCCCTCAAAGGACTCGATGACGACTCCGGTGGCCCGCCGAAACCCGAAAGGAGCGCGCACGCGCATGCCCGGCACGACCCGCAGGTCCTCGGGCACGCGATAGTGGTACCCTTTCGATAAGGGCACCGGGAAGGCCACGACTGCAATGCGCACTATTTCAGGGCGGTGAAGACGAAATGCGGTGGTATATTGCGCACCTCGAATTGAATGTCGACCTTGGAAAAATAATCCTTGAGAAGAGGGATCAAATGCGTCGTCACTTGGTAGGCCACGAAGCGTCCTCCGGGATTGATCAAGTCGGAAGTCTTGGTGAGAAGCTCATGACGTCCCCTCCCGGAAAAGAAGGCGAAGGGCACTCCCGACACGATTGTATCGACTCCCCGAATTCGATGGCGAGCCAGGATTTTATCGACCTCCCGCACGTCGCCGCAAATCAGGGTCAACCGCGGGTCGGAAAGCTCCTTGAGCTCCTTGAAGAGTTCTTCGTTGAACTCCACGGCCAATAACACCGCGTCCGGCCTCATCCTGTCCAAGATCCGCCGGGTCATCACTCCTTGGGCGGCGCCGTACTCGACGATGATTCGCGCGTTCTCGAGATTCATGGCGCTGACGGTACGTTCGACCAGGTACCGGCTCGACGGGGTCACCGCGGCGACGGCCGGGTCATCCATGAAAATCTTCACATAACCCATGAACCTCGACTCGCCTTTTCTTCGGCCGCTTTTTTTCGCCTCAGCCATCATCCCCTCGAGTTTGATCATTCCCTTCTTGATCTGTCCGCTGATCAACGCGCCGAGATTTTCGAGAACCTCGCGATCTGATTTTTCCCTGCGAGAATCTTGCTTCTTCATGGCCGGCTCAGCTCCTCGTTGAGACTTTTCATATCGGTCCAGACGTCGCGTTTGAGGTCAGGGTTGCGCAAGAGAGCCGCAGGATGGAATGTCGGCAGCAGTTTGATGGGGGGAAAACCGGCGCCCGGGTCGTAGGTCCGCCATTTTCCGCGAATCTGGGTAATCGGCGTCGCATCGTTGAGAAGCGTCCTGGCCGAAACCGCGCCCAGGGTCACGATGACCTTGGGCCGGATCGCCCGAATCTGCGCCTCCAGCCAGCCCCGGCACGCGGAGATTTCCTCAGGGGTCGGGGGCCGGTCGTTCCCGTGGCTCTCCGGGTTGGCGGGGTCCTTCATGGGATGGCATTTGACGATATTGGCGATGTAGACCGTCGTTCGAGACAAGCCGATCGACGCCATGATCTTGTCGAGCAGCTGCCCGGAACGCCCGACGAAAGGTTGGCCTTGATGATCCTCCTGGAACCCAGGCCCCTCGCCCACGAATATGACCTTGGCTTCGAAAGAACCCGTTCCCGGCACCGCCTGAATGCGAGTCGCGCCCAACGGGCACTCCCGGCAGGCGTGAATTGCCGCGTCGAGCTGGGCGAGGCTGGCGCCGTGCGAACTCTCTGGCCGGGCGACGGCGGCGACAGGGACGTCGGATAACGCCCAATCGCTGTGATTGGACAACGAAACGCGCCGTCGCAACCCGCGCGTCAAATCCTTCAATTCATCGAGTTCTTGGCCCAAGACGCTTCTCCGCCTCCCTGATGATAATCCGAGCCAAGCGCGCCTTCGTCATAGGAGCGAGGCTTCTTTTTTCGCGACGGTCGATGAGCACCGCGCGAATGATATTCGATCCTAAGGACGCCGACCCATTGGCCACGATCATGTCCAAACCCTTGCGCGCCAGCTTCCGGCGGGCGTGCTTCTGCGCGTCGCGGGTCTCCAACGCAAAGCCGATAAACACCTGGCCCAAGCGGCGCCGAGACGCGGCCTCCCGGATGATATCGGGATTGGGGATCAGGGTCAAACGCAAGGCCCGAGAGGAGCGTTTGATTTTATGCGCGGCAACACGCAGGACGCGCCAATCCGAAACGGCGGCCGCCGCGATCACCACCTGCGCTCGCCGCGAGCGCCGCAAAACCTCGCGCCTCATCTGCTGCGCCGTCGTCACGCGCGTGAGCGCCACGCCGGCGCACGCGGACAGAGCCGTGGGACCGCTGACCACCTCGACGCGCGCTCCCGCCGCTCGCGCCGCGCGGGCCAAGGCAAATCCCATCGCTCCCGTCGACGCGTTCGTGATAAAGCGAATGGGGTCGATCGGCTCTCGCGTTGGGCCCGTGGTGATCAGAACTCGACGTCCCTTCAGACTCACCGAAGAGCTTGACGAACGATGTCGTCGACCTCGGCGAGACGGCCGCGCCCCATCCTGCCGCTGGCCAGCTCTCCCTCGACCGGGCCGAGAACGCGGTAGCCGTATTCCTTGATCCTGGCGATGTTGGCCCGGGTCGCCGGATGGGCGAACATCTCCAAGTCCATCGCCGGGCACACGAGAACCGGCGCGTGGGTGGAGAGAACGAGCGAGTCAAGCAAGCCTTCCGCCCGACCGTGGGCCAGACGAGCTATGAAGTCGGCGGTCGCGGGAGCGATCAAAACGAGGTCCGCCCAGCCCGCCAAAGATAAGTGCGCCATGTCCCATAGGGCCGCCTCATTTTTTTTCTGCGCCACGGGATGCCGGCAGAGGACGGAGAGCGTCAGCGCAGACACGAATGTCTCCGCCGTTGGGGTGAGCACGCAACGAACTTCGGATCCCTTTTTCATCAATCCCCGAACGATGAGCGGGGATTTGTAAGCCGCGATGCTTCCCGTCACGCCGAGAACGACGCGACGAACGCGCTTCGCCATCCAGCTACTCGGCCGTGTTCGGGACCTCATCGCCGGCGGGAACGACCGCCTTCTTGAGATCCTTCCAATCCACCTGGCCTCCCAAAACCTCACGCAAGGCCAAGTCCAGAAGCTCCGCGGGCGTCAGGTGCCGGTTGATTTCCCTCTTTTTGAGTACTTTGACCCAAAGCGCGGCCATCGGAATGGCGGAATACTTGCCGCGCGGAAAATTGAGGATCATTTCTTCGGTGGTCTTATTGACGACGACGTCTTTTGCGGCGGCTTCCTTCTTCGGCATTGCGGCCTCCTTAGGCGAGCGCGGACGTGAGATGAGACGGATTCAGGCGCGACGTTTTGAGCAGCTCGGCGGTCATGATGCACGACAGGCGCGACACCGCCGTTTCTAAATCGTCGTTGACGACCACATAGTCGTAATTCTTCGCGGCGGCCAACTCGCCGCGAGAATTGGCCATGCGCTTGGCCACGTTGTCGCAAGGGTCTCGCCTGCCCGCCAGCCGGGCCTTGAGCTCGGCCATCGATGGAGGCAGGATAAAAACAAGAATGGCGGACGGATATTTTCGACGCACCGCCATCGCTCCTTGCACATCGATGGTCAAAATCACGTTGCCGCCGCGATTGATCTGGCTCTCCACGCAGCGCCGCGGCGTGCCATAATACTCATCGTGCACGATCGCCCATTCCAGAAAGTCGCCCCGCCGAATTTTGCGTTTGAAATCGTCGCGCTCTATGAAAAAGTAGTCGCGGCCGCTTTTTTCACCCGAGCGAGGCCGCCGGGTCGTACACGAAATCGAACCGGAAAGATCCTTGCGTCGCGCCAAGAGCTTGCGGCAGATCGTCGTTTTGCCGGCTCCAGACGGAGCGGAAATGATAAGCAGGACCCCTTTCCCCATGCGTCCCCTGATTCTATCGAATTATTAAAGGAAGAGCAACGAACCTTTTTTGTAGACTGTCGCCATGTCAACCGCCCACGGATATGCCGCCTTTGCTTGCGACTCTCCTCTGTCCCCTTACGTTTTCGATCGCCGGGAGCCCGGGGATCACGATATACGCATCGACATCTCATTCTGCGGCATTTGCCACTCCGATATCCATCAAGCGCGAAATGAATGGGGCGCAGCCTCATACCCCATGGTCCCGGGACATGAAATCGTGGGCCGGGTCACGCATGTGGGCCGCCGCGTGCGTAAATTCAAGGTCGGCGAGTTCGCCGCCGTGGGTTGCCTCGTCGACTCCTGCCGCAAGTGCCCGAATTGCCGCAAAGGCCTCGAACAGCATTGCACGCAATTCGTCAGCTTCACCTACGGCAGCGTGGAAAGAGACGGAAAGACTCCGACTCAGGGGGGGTACTCGTCTCATATCGTCGTCGATTCGGCCTACGCCCTTACGGTCGCCTCGGGCCAGCCTCTTGAGCGCGTCGCTCCTTTGCTGTGCGCGGGCATCACCACCTATTCCCCGCTTAAACGCTTCGGCGCGCGCCGCGGCAGCCGCGTCGGAGTGCTCGGCCTGGGCGGGCTTGGCCACATGGCCGTCAAGCTCGCGGCGGCGATGGGTTCAGAGGTCGTCGTGCTCAGCGGCTCGCCCGCCAAAAGAGCCGACGCCAAACGCCTGGGCGCGCACGACTTCGTGCTGACCAGCCAGGCCCAGGAGATGTCCAAGAACGCCGGCCGTCTCGACCTCATCATAGACACGGTCAGCGCGCCCCACGACGTCAACGCCGCTTTGGCCCTCCTCAAAACCGAGGGGGTCTTGGCGCTTGTCGGGGCCTCGCCGACGCCTCTGCAGGTGGGACCTTTTGCGCTGATCGTGGGCCGGCGCCAAATCGCGGGCTCCCTGGTGGGAGGCATCGCGCAAACGCAGGAAATGCTCGATTTCTGCGCCAAGAAAAAAGTGCTGGCCGACGTCGAAGTCATCGCCGCGCGAGACATCAATTCCGCCTACGAACGCCTGCTCAAAAGCGACGTCCGCTATCGTTTCTCCATCGACCTGGCGACCCTCTAATTAGTAGCATCAATCCCATGGAAGACAATCAACAGCCCCTTCAAGTGGAAATCGATGAGCCCGTCGCGCGAGGCATTTACACGAATCTCGCCTTGATCACGCACAGTGAAACCGAGTTTCTCCTCGATTTTTTATTTCTCCAGCCCCAAACTCCGAAAACGAAAGTGCTGACCCGACTGGTGTCCTCACCGGTTCACGCGAAACGCCTTTTGTGGGCTCTCAAGGACAATATTGAGAAATACGAGGCCCGGCACGGGACGATTCCCGCTGGAGAAACCCCCGCCCCGGGACGCGCCGGCGTCTATCAGTGAGCCGAGTGCGCGCCCCGCGCGCGCACTTGGTGTGCGTGGGAAGCGAACTTCTGGCGGGACAGGTCAATACTCATCAAGCCTGGCTTTCGCTTCGTCTGCGCCGGGCGGGATTTGAGGTCGCCGGCGAAAGCTCCGTTCCCGACGATGTCCGCTCGATTGCCTCGGCCCTGCGCTGGGCCTTATCGAAGGCGGATGCGGTCATCGTCTGCGGAGGGTTGGGACCCACCTTCGACGATCTGACCCGCGAGGCGGCGTGCGCCGCCCTGGGGCTCAAGCTGACATTCGATCCGCGCCTGTGGTCGCGAATCGCCAAGCGCTTTTCTCGATTCGTCGGACCCATCCCCGAGGAAAACAAGCGCCAAGCCTGGGTCATCTCCGGCGCGAAGATCCTAGATAACCTCGTGGGATCGGCTCCGGGACAGAGCCTGGAACTCCATGGACGCGCGGGAAACGCTCAATCCCTTGTTTTGCTCCCCGGACCCTACTCGGAGATGGCTCCCATGTTCGAACGTGTCCTGCCGCGCCTGAGGGCGCGGCACGCGCGTCGCCAGGGCACGGCGTCGTTGACTCTCAGGCTGGCCGAAGTCCCCGAATCGACGGCCGACGAGCGCCTCGCGATCGTTCGCTCTCGATACCCGGACGCGGAGTTCACCATCCTTGCCTCGGGCGGGGAAGTCTCCTTTCATGCGACCGTCAAGGCCTCCACGGCGCCGGCGGCCCGCCGCATGATCTCACGTCTGCGCCATGATGCGTTGAACGCCGTCGGCCGCTGGACCTACGGATCGGGCGACGACACCCTCGAGTCGGTCGTCGGAGAGCGTTTGACAAGAAACCGCATGACGCTTGCGGTTGCCGAATCCTGCACGGGGGGCTTGCTCGGGGCGCGTCTGAGTTCCACACCGGGAGCGTCGTCTTATTTCATGGGCGGCGTCATCGCATACTCGGACTGCGTCAAGACGCGCCGTTTGGGTGTGGCTCCCGGACTGATCAGACGTTATGGAGCGGTCTCCTCCGAGTGCGCCGCGGCCATGGCCGCCGGGGCGCGCGCCGCGGCGGGAGCCGCCATCGGCCTTTCCGTGACCGGCATCGCGGGCCCCCGGGGGGGGAGCAAAAAAAAGCCGGTCGGTCTTGTTTTCCTCTCGGTCTCCGGCCCTGGAACACTCACGCTGACCCGCCGCCGTGAATTTCTCGGACCCCGCGAGCACGTTCGCCAGCGCGCCACCACCTCCGCTCTCGCTCTCTTAATGGAAGCTCTCGGGCCCCTCCGCTCGAGCGCCGCTTGACCTTCCCGCCAAAAATTCATAAAATGACTGAAATATGACAATGAAAGAGACCACGATGGAAATACAGAAAAAATACGGAAAAAGCGCCGCGGACTCGGGGAGCACCCCGGTCCAAATCGCATTGCTGACCGAACGCATTAAGCATCTTTCGGGCCACCTCAAGATCAGCAAGAAGGATTACGCCTCCCAACGGGGGCTGCTCATGCTCGTCGGCCAACGCCGGCGCCTGCTCGGCTACCTCAAAAAGCGCGACCTCCCCGCGTACAATACGGTCCTTAAACAGCTGGATCTGAGGAAATAATCTATGTCTTTTAATCAGAAGATAAGCCTGCAGGAAACTGTGGGCGGAAAGACCATTACGCTCCAAACCGGGACTTTGGCCAAGCAAGCCGGCGGCTCCGTCACGGTTCACTTGGATTCCACCATCGTTTTTTGCGCCGCGACGGTTCAAAAAAATCCGAAAGAGGTCAGTTTCGTTCCTCTCACCTCTGACTACCGTGAACGCGCCTACGCCGCGGGACGGGTTCCCGGCGGTTTTTTCAAGCGCGAGATGCGTCCGCGCGACAAGGAGACCCTCACCTCCCGACTCGTTGATCGCCCGATCCGCCCGCTTTTTCCGGAAGGCTGGAATCACGAGACGTCGGTCCAATCCATCGTCGTTTCCTGCGACCTGCAAAACGACCCCGACGTTCTCGCCATCACCGGAGCGTCCGCGGCCTTGATGCTCTCGGACGCTCCCTGGAACGGCCCCGTCGGCGGACTGCGCATATGCCGCGTCAATGGGGCTTTCGTCATTTTCCCAACATGGGAAGAGCGGGCCCTCGCCGATTTGGAGCTTGTCGTGGCGGGAAAGAAGGATGCCCTGCTCATGGTCGAAGGCTCGGCCCATGAAATCTCCGAAGAGGTCTTTGCCGAAGCCCTCGATCTCGCCCAAAAAGAAATCAACAAGCTCTGCGACCTCCAGCTCAACCTTCTCAAGCAAAGCGAAGCCTCCGGTCGAAAAGTCGTCAAGAAGGAGATCAAAGCGCCGGCAATCCCGCCCGCGGTGCTGGAATTCGTGAAATCCCGGTGCGTGGAGCCGGTCAAGAAACATTTGCGCGCGAAATTGGACAAGCATGGGCTCGATGCCGCCATCGACGCCCTGAAAGAATCCATCCGCAAGGAACTCGAAGACAAGAAGGCCGATCCGGTCTACGCCGACGGCTCCAAGTGGGCGTCGAAAATCCTCGAGGATGTTTTGTACGCGGAAAGCCGTTCGTTGACTCTCGTCGACCGCACCCGCCCCGACGGCCGCGGATTCGAGGAAATCCGCCCCATCGAGATCATGCTCAAGCCCTTCGAGCGCCTGCACGGCTCCGTGATCTTCCAACGCGGACAAACGCAGGCTTTCTGCAACACGACGCTCGGAACGCCCGGCGACATGCAAATCATGGACGTCATCGAGGGCGAGTACAAGGAGCGTTTCATGCTCCATTACAACTTCCCGTCGTTCTCCGTCGGAGAGGTTCGTCCCGAGCGCGGCCCCGGACGCCGTGAAATCGGACACGGGGCTCTCGCCCGCCGCAGCCTGGCCGCCCTGCTTCCTCCCGTCGACGAATTCCCTTACACACTGCGCGTCGTCAGCGAAATATGGGAGTCCAACGGCTCCTCGTCCATGGCTTCCGTGTGCGGAGGATCGTTGTCCTTGTTCGACGCCGGCGTGCCGATGAAGGCCGCCTGCGCCGGGATCGCCATGGGTCTAGTCCTCGAAGGCGGAAAGTACGCCGTGCTCACCGACATCGCGGGAATCGAGGATCACAACGGGGACATGGATTTCAAAGTCGCGGGTTCCCGCAACGGCATCACCGGCTTTCAAATGGACATGAAGATTGAAGGCCTGTCGATTTCAATCATGAAGGAAGCCTTGGCGCAAGCCAAGCGCGGCCGTCTGTTCATTCTAGACAAAATGGACGCCGCGCTGCCGGAGCCTCGCAAGGAGCTCCCGAGCTACGCGCCTCGACTCTATCGCATCAAGATCCCCAGCGACAAGATCGGCGCCCTGATCGGTCCCGGGGGCAAGAACATCCGTCGCCTTCAGGAGACCTACGGGGTCAACATCGACGTCGAGGACGACGGTTCCGTGTTCGTGGCCGGCACCGACCCGATCGGCTGCGATCAGGCCCGCGCGGAGGTCGAATCCCTCACGCTCGAGGCCGAAGTCGGGAAAATATACAAGGGGCATGTCGTCTCCATCAAGGAGTTCGGGGCGTTCGTTGAAATCTTCCCCGGCAAAGAGGGCCTTCTCCACATCTCGCAAATCGACGTCAAGCGCGTGGCCAAGGTCGAGGACGTCCTTCGGATGGGAGACGAGGTCGAAGTGAAGGTCTTGGAAATCGACGGCGACAGCAAGATTCGTCTCTCTCGCAAAGCGGTGCTGTCTCCCGGCTCCGAGAACGACACTCCCGGTCCCCGTCGAGACGGTCCGCCGCGTGAACCCGCTGGACGCGGAGGCGGACGAAGCGGCGGACGACGATAAACAAGGACCCAAACGAGGATGTCTAAAAAGATCCAGACAGCGAAAAACGGCCACGGGTCGGATCAGACTCCGTTAGACACATTGAAAGCCGTTTATGACTTCATGACGACAAACGGCTTAGACGCCGTTGAGATCCTCGAGAACGACGCGCAGGTCAAGCTGGTCCGGCGTAAAGCTCCTTCGACCCAGGTCCCGGTCCCCATCCCCGTGGCCGCGGGAGGCGGCGGCGCCGCGGCAACTCACGCGGCTCAACCGGCCGTGGCGGCGGCGACGATGCCGGCGACGCCCCCCGTGCCATTGCCCGCGGGAACGCCGATCAAGTCGCCGATGATGGGAATATTCTACCGCGCGCCTTCGCCTTCCAGTCCGCCTTTCTGCAAAGAGGGTGACGCGCTCAAGCCGGGTCATGTGGTCTGCATGATCGAGGCCATGAAGGTCTTCAACGAGATCAAAATCGAATATCCCTGCACCGTCGTGAAATGCCTCGTTGAAAACGGCAAGCCCGTCAAGGCCGGTCAAGACCTGATCATCGTCCAGCGCTAAAGACCGTTATTTCGACAGCAGCGCGGCCACCAACGTGGTGAGTTGCGCGATGGGAAACGGCTTGCCGATAAATCCCGCCGCGCCTTGGGCCATGGCGATTTGTTTCGTCGCGGGGTCGGACTGGGCCGAACACAGAACGACCGGACATTTCTCCGACTTCCCTTCCCTTTTGAGCTTGGCCAGCAGCTCCAATCCGGTCATGCCGAACATGTTTATGTCCGAAATCACGAGGGCGAACTCCTCTTGATCGAGCTTCTCGCAGGCATCCTCGGCCGTCGAGCAAACCGTCACGTCGTACTCGGCAGACAACAAAGAAGCGGCGAGTTCCTGGTAGCCAACCTCATCTTCGACCAGCAGTATTTTAGCTCTTTCGTCGGCCACGGTCGTATTGTAGCGAAATTTCCGCAGGAAAGCGGGTGCAAAATCGCTATAATTTCGGTCTCGCAAACGTCCAGACTCATCGGAGGCCTTTTTTCATGGGGACGAATCGATATCGCTCGGCCGCAAAGTCTTCGAGGGCGGGGAAATCCAGCAAGGATTTGCTCCCGTCCGCTTTGCGCTGGGCGGCCTTTTTCATCGGCTCGGTGTACCTCGGCTGGGCGCTGCTCTTCCCGCAATACTCCGGAATCATCGGCCAACGACTCTGCGAGCTGTGCGTCAAGCGCTTGGGTTCGGCGTCTTTTCTGCTGCCGGTGTTTCTCTTCAACGTTCTGCTGCAGCACGTTCTGCGCGGCAAGGGCAAAGGCTGGAGCGTCACGGCCGCCGTCTCCTTTTCGGGTCTGCTCGCCGGCACGGCGTTGTTCGCCATCCTTGGCGCCGCAATGGGCGCAGACCCCGCCTCGGCGGGGGGAATCTGGGGCGCCTGGATCTCACGAATCCTCTCGTCGGCGCTCGGCGGCGTCGGAGCGTTTCTCATCTCCCTGGGAACATTCTTGTTCTGCCTGCAGGTTTGCTTCGACATTCGCTGGGCGTCGCTGGCGCGAACGTTCGCCCGCCTCATCTCGGAGGATTATGCGGCGTGGACGAGAGCGCGCGTCGAACTCAAGGGCCTGAAGGCAAAAGCTCCCAGCCAAGACGACGCCGTCAAATCGAAATCCAAAGAAACGAAAATCGCCCCTGAACCGGAGATGGTTTCCAGTCATCCGCCGCCCGTGGACGTGCGCGAGGTCAAGCCCCTGCAGGTCGCAGAGGAAGCCGCCTCCGTGAAAAAAAACGCTCAGACCGAGACGCACCCCCGCTCGAGAACCGCTCCCGCGCCGACTTCCCCTTACAAGAATTTCGTTCTGCCGCCGACGAGCTTGTTGAGCCTGCCCTCCGACGCCAGACATCGCGGCAAACCGACCGAGGCCGAAATCTCCGCTGCGGTCGCCGATCTCGAGCGCACCCTGAAAAGCTTCAACATCGATGCCCGCGTCTGCGGCTATTCCCCGGGGCCGGTGATTACGCGCTATGAAATCTCGCCCGCGCCGGGAGTCAAGGTCTCCTCGATCGTCGCTCTTGAAAACGACATCGCCCTGGCCATGCGCGCCAAGGGAATCCGCATCATCGCCCCCATTCCCGGAAAAGCCGCCGTCGGCATCGAGATCCCCAATCCCCGCCAAGCCGCCGTCGTTCTGCGCGAGATACTTCAAAGCAGCGCCATCCCGACTTCCGCGCCCCTGTTAACTTTCGGTCTCGGATTGTCGGCTTCCGGAGAACCCGTCTCCGCCGATATCGCCAAGATGCCCCACGTGCTCGTCGCCGGCGCGACCGGATCGGGGAAATCGGTGCTCATTCATGCGATGGTCATGTCGATCTTGTTCCGCGCGCGGCCCGATGAGGTCAAATTCATCATGATCGACCCTAAGCGCACCGAGTTGACATTCTACGAAGGGATCCCGCATCTGTTCGATCCGATGGTCGAGCCCGCGCGGGTCTCCGTCATCACCAATCCGAAGGATGCCGCCAAGGCGCTCAAGGCCTTGCTGTCGTTGATGGAAAAGCGCTACGAACGTCTGCAGCTGCACAGCGTAAGAAACATCGAAGGCTATAACGCCGTCGCCGATAAGAATGGACTTCCCCGGGAGTTCTACATCGTCGTGGTCATCGATGAGCTCGCCGACCTCATGCTCATCGCCGGAGACATCGTCGAGGACGCGATCCAACGCTTGACCCAGATGGCTCGCGCGGTCGGCATCCACATGGTCCTCGCGACCCAGCGTCCTTCCGTCGATGTCATCACCGGCGTCATCAAAGCCAACCTCCCCAGCCGGATCGCCCTACAGGTCATCTCGAAAATCGATTCCAAGGTCATCCTCGACGGCTCGGGGGCGGAAAGCCTGCAAGGACGCGGAGATCTGCTCTACCTCTCCTCTGGCGCGCAAAAACCCGAACGCTGCCAGGGCGCGTTCGTTTCCGAAGAGGAGATTCGAGCCCTTGTGGACTACCTGAAGACCCAGGGCAAGCCCGACTATCCGATGCTTGAGACCATGGCGGTCAAAGGCGGGGCCGCGGCCGATTTGTCGCAGTTCGGCGTGGAACCCCTCGAATTCTCCCAAGCCCTCAAGCTGATCCTTGAGCGCCGCCGCGTGTCCCAGGACCTCCTTAAAAGCCAATTCGGATCCTCGGCGCGCGCCACGAATATATTGTCCGCCCTCGAGGTCAAGGATTTCATTCACAAGCCCGAAGGCACCAATCGCTGGGACATCCGATTCGACACGATCGAAGATTACATGCGCACCCATTTTCCACAGGTTCCCGTAGACAGAAAGGATTCCTAATGACCCCCCTGGCCAGCGTCCTGACGTTGATCGCCCTCTGGGCTGACGCAAAATCCATCCCGCCCGCGCCGAAAGTCTCCGTTTCCACGCCTCTTGCCGGGACGGAGCTTCCCGCCTACCCTCCCGATGCCGCGCCCCTCACCGTCCAAACCATCGCCGCGCGCTTCGCGCAAACCGACGCCAAGATTTCCACGCTCAGAACGTCCTTCCGTCAATTCGTTCGCCTCGAGGGCTCGGACACGGTCCAAAGCGTCGAAGGGGACGTCCTCTTCAAAAAACCGGACCTGCTCCGCCTGACGCACAGGATTCCCGAACCGCAGAGTGTGGTCAGCGACGGGACGTGGCTGTGGGTGCATCGCAAGGGAACCAATCAAGTGATTCAGACTCGCCTGGACGTCTGGAGAAAAAACGAGCCCCTGGCTCAGGGCCTGCTCGACTTCGGCCATTCCGCCGACCTGCTCTCCAATTATCAGACGGTTCTGACGACGGTCTCCGCCCCCGATACCGGGGGCCATCGGACTTTCGTGCTCACCCTGACCCCCAAGTCGCCTGCGAAATCATCCTCCGACGCCGATTTCATTCTCACTCTCAACAGCGACACGCGCTATTACTTCCCCAGCGACGTCACGCTTCGCGTCGGACGCGTCTCGATCCGCTCGGTTTTCGAAAACGTCCGTCTCAATCCTGAAACCCCTGATGAGTCCTTTCGCTTCACGCCCCCAGCGGACGCGGAGCTATTCAAATCCCCGGAGCCCCGGAAATGACACTGGAAAAAGAACCCGACCCCTTACGCCGCATTCCGACCAAGCACACCTCCAATCTTCGCGCCGAGATCGGAGCGCTCTTGCGCGCCGCCCGGCTTAAACGCGGACAATCGCTCGACGCCGTGGCCCAGCAGACTCGCATCTCCAAACGTTATCTCGAAGCCCTCGAAAATGATCGATTCGAGCAATTCCCCGCGATCGTGTATCTGCGCGGATTCCTGAAGAGCTACTGCGAATACCTCGAGGTCGATTTCGAAAACATTTGGACCACGCTGGACCAAAGCCCCGTCGAACCGCCCGAACCGACCCAAGCCGGACCAGGACCCGCGCCCGCGCCTGCGGACTCGGCTCCCCCGCAGGCGCATCGCTTGGCGACGCCCGCCTCCCATGCGGGCTCCCAGGATTCCTCCGGCGCGGCGGGAGCCATCTCGTTGGCCGTGGTCCTCGCCTTGGGTCTCATCGTCTGGCTCATCAAGGATTCCCAAGGCCCCGCCCCCGTTGCGACCGGTGCCGCTCCCGTCGCCCTGCAGCCCGTGCCCAGGGCGGTCGATCCCCTGCTCGAAATTCGACTCAACACCGATGCGTGGCTGATGGTCTCCATCGACGGTCGGATGGTTTTTGAGGGCCGCGCCCCGAGAGGCGCCCGCCAAGAATGGAAACCGAACAAATTGGTCACCGTGCGCACCACCGAGCCGGCCGCGCTCGATCTTGTTCTCAACGGATCGCCCATCGCCATCGGCGCTCCCTCCCCGGAGGGCGAATATCGAATCGTCATTCCCTAACGATGAATCTCGCTAACCGCTTCACGATGCTGCGCATCGTCTTGGCGGCGGCCGTCTTCGCGGCACTTCTGAGCCGGGACCCCCGCTGGCATGCCGTCTGCCCGCCTCTTTTTCTCGGCGCGATGTTCACGGATTGGCTCGACGGGTATTTGGCCCGAGTCACGAAGACCGTCAGCTCCTTTGGAAAAGTGGCCGATCCCATCGCCGACAAAATCCTCATTCTCGGAACGCTCATCGCGCTGACTCAAAGCAAGGATTTCAACATTCCGCTGTGGGCGGTATTTATCATGGTCATTCGAGAACTCATCATCGGAGGCGTTCGCGTCATCGCCGGAGCCCAAGGAATAGTGTTGGCCGCGGACCGGGGGGGGAAGATCAAGACGGCCATTCAGCTGACGCTCATTTTCTTCATGTTATGCATCGTCGTCTTGGTCGACTATCACGCGGCGAGCGCCTGGATGGCGCGTAGCGTCTACGGGATGTCCGTGCTGTGCGCCCTGCTGTCGGTCTCCAGCCTCTGGTCCTACCTGCGCCAATATCGCGCCATGCTGGAGCAATCCTGGAGCTGATGCTCGATAGAATCTCTCTGTGGTTGGCGACAGGCCTAGGGATAAGCTATAGTGCCGGGGCCGGCGGGGGCCGCAAATGGACCGGCGCGGGGTTCCTCGGCACGATCGAGGGGCTTTTGCTTTGGCCGCTTCTGCCCTCCGCTCCGGCGTCTTATGGGGTCGTCGTCGCGGGGGCAATCGCGACGGCATGCGTTTTGTGCGGTCGAGCCGAAAGGATGCTGGGACGTCACGACGATGCGCGCATCGTGCTGGATGAGGTCGTTGGTTTTTGGGTCGCCGCCGCCTGGCTCCCCAGGACTCCGGTCGCGGCGATCGCGGCCTTCGTCTGTTTTCGTTTTTTCGATTCGGTCAAGCTGCCGCCTTACAGCTGGTTGGAACGATTGCCCGGCGGCGTCGGGGTCGTGTTCGACGACGTCGGAGCGGGAGTTGCCGCGAATATCGTCGCACGCATTGTGCTAGGGAGGATCGCCTGAAGCTCTCCATGCCGGTTGGCCGCGCCATTCTTCTTGCGCTGTTTTCGACCGCCTCGGCGTTCGCCCAAGCCCCTTGGCAGCAGCCGGTCCCGTCCACAGGGACCGCAGCGCCCCCGCCGATGACCATGGCTCTGGGCACCCCGCTGACGGTCACCGCAGGCCCCTGGGTCGTCGCGGAGGTCTTGTTTTTTTCCGCCGGGCGCGTCGTGGCCGATTACGCGTGGCGCGACTCGGTCCGCGCTCGCCGCGGTCATCTCTACACCGCGGCCGACCTGCAGGGCGACGTTCAGGACCTCATGACGCTGAGCCGATTCGACAAAGTCTCTCCGTCGATCTATGCCATCACCGCCACGCCCGTTCCCACGGAATTCACCTCGATTTCGGTGTCCTCCAACCAGGTCCGGGTTGTCTTCGAAGTCGCCGAAAAACCCGTTATCGATTCCCCCAAGACGAAGTTCGTCACGCCTCCCACCGCCGTGGGAGGGGTGATCCTCACGCCCACCGCTTGGCGCGGGGCGGGCCGATTCCTGTCTCCCGGTTTGGCTCTCGACCTCAACGCGGCCTACATCATCGGCCGGCTCTATGGCAAGAACTCTTATTCCGACTCTCCCCGTAAAACCAACTACATCGATCGGCTCGGCCTTTGGACCCTGACGGCGGACGGAAAAATGCAGGTGCAGTCGGAAGCCTCCGTGCGTCCCGCCATCGCCGTCGGCGGTCAGGCCATGCTCGTGTTTCGCGACTCGCCCCAACCCACCGTGACGGCCCCGGGGGTCTCGGTCAAAATCGACTCCAAGAGGACGCGAGTTCTCACGGACGGCTATCTTGTCGCCTCGAAAAAGTTCGGCCCCATTCGCGCCAGCGCCGGCCTCATGCAGGGCACCATCGGCGACCTTCCCGCCATGATGTCCGAATTCCTGACTCCGGAAGCCATCAGATTCTACTCGCGCGACAACAACAGCACCGAGGTCCATTCGCGCACCGTGCCCTTTATCAGCACCTTCTATTTGCTCAAGCCCGATTATCCGATCGGATTTGAAATCATGAAATTCAACGGCGCGGCGCGCAAGCCCTATCTGATCAACCTCAAGATCGGCCGGTTTCTCAAGATGAACTTCGATCTCGCCGTGCTCAAGTACCAGGGCGGCTACGATGTGTTGGGTCTATTTCAGTTCCGCTACAACCACTTTCCCAAGAACTGAAGGCCCATGCCCCTTCGCAGCCAGCCTCTCGGTCCATCCGCCCTGTCAAAGCGTCGCAAAGGCACGGCGACCTCCATCCAAACGGCCGTCTCCATCATTTTGACTCCCGGAAGCCGCGGTTTGGACGCATTGTTCATTCAACGCTCCGAGCGAATCGGCGACCCTTGGTCGGGACATATCGCCTTCCCGGGAGGACGGAGGGAACACGACGATGCCGACGACCTCGCCACGGCGATTCGGGAGACTCACGAGGAAATTGGCGTGGCTCTATCAAGGGACAAACTGCTCGGCCGCCTTGAAGACCTTTATTCCCGCGAGACGACCTTGCCGCCCATCGTGATACGGCCGTTCGTCTTCGGCTTGCCCCATCGTCCGCCTGTCACGCTCGGCTCCGAAGTCTCCGCCGTCTACTGGCTGGCCCTAGACGACCTGCCTGCATCTCAAGCGTCCTCGCGCGTCAACGTCGGGGGGCGAATCATCACAGTCCCCAGCTTTTCCTTGGCGCAATTGCCCACTGGCCGGGTGGTTTGGGGGCTGACGTACCGTATTCTCCATCGTCTCCTCAAACACCTCTGAAACAACACGCCCCTCGTCTGGCCGATCCGTTGCAATGTGAAAATAACTCCCCCATGCCCAAACCCCATACGATCGTTGACGCCAATCAGGCCGTGGCCGACGTCGCCTATCGCTTAAGCGAGATCGTCGCCATTTATCCCATCACGCCCTCCTCGCCGATGGGCGAGTGGGCGGACCAATGGGCCACCGAAGGCCGGCGCAATCTTTGGGGCGATGTTCCATCCGTTATGGAGATGCAAAGCGAGGGGGGAGCCGCCGGCGCCGTGCACGGGGCGCTGCAGGCGGGCAGCCTGGCGACGACTTTCACCGCCTCCCAAGGCCTGTTGCTGATGCTTCCCAACATGTTTAAAATCGCCGGCGAGCTCACTGCGGCCGTTTTCCACGTCGCCGCGCGCAGCCTGGCCACGCACGCTCTCTCGATTTTCGGCGACCATAGCGATGTCATGGCGGCGCGGTCCTGCGGCTGGGCCATGCTGGCATCGAACTCCGTGCAGGAGGCCTCGGATTTCGCCTTGATCGCCCACTGCGCGACTTTGGCGACACGGGTTCCTTTCGTCCATTTCTTCGACGGATTCCGCACCAGCCACGAGGTCAATAAAATACGACCGCTGTCGGATGCCGAAGTGCGCGCGCTCATCGATGAACCCTTGGTCGAAGCCCATCGCGGCCGCGCGCTCACGCCCGACCGCCCCGTCTTGCGGGGAACCGCTCAAAATCCCGACGTTTTCTTTCAGTCGCGCGAGGCCGCCAACACGTTCTACGAGGCCTGCCCTGGAGTCGTTCAAAGAACGATGGATCGTTTCGCCAAGATCTCCGGCCGGGCCTACTCGATATACGAATATCACGGCGATCCCGCCGCGCAGCGCGTCATCATCGTGATGGGTTCCGCAGCGGAAACCGTCCAAGAGACCGCCGACGCGCTCAATGCCTCGGCGGGACGCGTCGGGGTCCTGAAGGTGCGCCTTTACAGACCGTTTGACACCGAGCTCTTTTGCGCGTCCTTGCCTAAGTCGGTAAAAACCGTCGCCGTCCTTGACCGGACCAAGGAGCCGGGCAGCGCGGGCGAGCCGCTGTTCCTCGATGTCGTCGCCGCGCTTGAGCGCGGCGGGCGGCGCGAGGTGCGTGTCCTCGGCGGAGTCTACGGCCTCTCATCAAAGGAATTCACTCCGGCGATGGCCAAAGCCGTATACGACGAGCTCGACAAATCCAAACCCAAGACTCGCTTCACGATCGGAATCCAAGACGACGTCACCCATCGAAGCCTCGCGTTCGACCCGAGCTACTCGATCGAACCCGACGGCGTCATGCGCGCCGTTTTCTACGGGCTCGGCTCGGACGGGACCGTCGGAGCCAACAAGAACACGATCCATATCATCGGCGACCACACCGATTCCTTCGTCCAGGCCTACTTCGTCTACGACTCGAAAAAGTCCGGCGCCATGACCGTCTCGCACCTGCGCTTCGGCCCCAATCCCATCCGCGCGCCTTACCTGATCGAACGCACCAATTTTCTGGGCTGCCACCAGGCGTCTTTCGTGGGACGCTACGCGATGCTGCAGACCGTAGCGCAGGGCGGCGTCTTCCTTCTCAACACGGACGCAAGCCCGGAGCACGCATGGGAGACCTTGCCCCAAGAGGATCAAGAGGCCATCCGCTCTAAAAAAATCCGCTTCTTCGTCATCGACGCCAACCGCGTCGCCCGGGAAAGCGGATTGGGCGGGCGCATCAACACCGTGATGCAGGCGTGCTTTTTTTCCATCTCCGGCGTCCTTCCCAAGGACCGGGCCGTTGAGGCCATTCGAGAGTCGATCCGCGAGGCGTATGGGAAGAAATCGTCCGAACTCGTCTCGCGAAACCTGCGCGCGGTCGATGAAAGCCTCACGCATTTGCATGAAGTCGCGGTTCCGTCCGTCTCCTCGCGCTTCGCCGCGCCCGTTGCGCCCGTGTCCGCGCAGTCCCCTGAATTCGTGCGCCGGGTGCTCGGCCCCATTTGCGCAGGGATGGGCGACAGCCTTCCGGTCAGCGCCCTTCCCGTCGACGGGACCTTCCCGACCGCGAGCGCCCAATGGGAGAAGCGCGGCCTGGCCGCGGAGATTCCCGTGTGGGACCCCGCGGTGTGCATTCAATGCGCCAAGTGCGTGATCGTATGCCCGCACGCCGTCATCCGACCGAAGGTCTTCGATCCCGCTCTTCTCAAGGACGCCCCGCCCTCGTTCAAGTCTTGCGATCCGAAGGATCACGAATGGAAGGGAAAGTCCTACAGCCTCCAGCTCTCCCCCGACGACTGCACCGGCTGCGGAATCTGCGTCGACGTGTGCCCGGCGCGCAATAAATCGGAGACGAAGCTCAAAGCCATCAACATGCGGCCCGCCCCCGCATTGCTCAAGGACGAGAGACGAAATTGGGAATTCTTCCTCTCCCTGCCCGAAGTCGACCGACGTTCGATCAAGGTCTCCTCGGTCCGCCATGAACAGTTTCAGCGTCCCCTCTTCGAGTTTTCCGGAGCCTGCGCGGGATGCGGCGAAACTCCCTATCTGAAGCTCCTCACCCAGCTTTACGGCGATCGCCTGCTCATCGCCAACGCCACGGGCTGCTCGTCCATTTATGGAGGCAATCTCCCGACGACCCCCTGGGCCAAGAACGACGAAGGACGGGGCCCCGCCTGGGCCAACTCGCTGTTCGAAGACAACGCCGAGTTCGGCCTGGGCATGAGGCTGTCGACGGATCATCAAACCGAGGCGGCGCGAGAGCTTGTGCGAGGCCTCTCGCCCCGTCTGGGCGAGGCGTTCGCCAACTCCGTGCTCTTGGCGCCGCAACGCGACGAGGCGGATATTTTCGAGCAGAGGCAACGCGTCGTCGAACTCAAGGAAAAGCTCGCCGGGCTCGATGACCCGCGGGCCAGAAGACTCGCGGGCTTGGCCGATTTCCTGACCCGAAAGAGCGTCTGGATCGTGGGCGGAGACGGCTGGGCCTACGACATCGGCTTCGGCGGGCTCGATCACGTTCTGGCCAGCGGCAAAAACGTCAAGGTCTTGGTGCTCGACACCGAAGTCTATTCCAACACCGGCGGCCAAAAATCAAAGTCGACTCCCCGCGGCGCGGTGGCCAAATTCAGCACCGGGGGCAATCCCGCCGCCAAAAAGGATTTGGGGCTGATGGCCATGTCCTACGGGACTATCTACGTCGCTTCCGTGGCCATGGGCGCGCGCGATGAGCACACTCTCAAAGCCTTCCTTGAGGCGGAAGCCTACGACGGCCCGGCGCTGATCATCGCCTACAGCCACTGCATCGCCCACGGCATCGACATGCGCACCGGGATGCAAAATCAAAAAGCGGCCGTCGAGACCGGCAAGATGATCCTTTATCGCTATCATCCCGAACGCGGCCGCGCTGGCCAGCCCCCGCTGATTCTCGACGCCAAGCCCTCTCGCCCGGCGGGCCTGGCCGCGCACCTGGCCAGCGAAAATCGTTTCCAAATGCTGGCCAAGAGCAAGCCCGAGGAAGCCAAGGCGCTTTTCGAGCTGGCGCAAAGCGACGCGCAGACTCGTTGGCAGCTCTATGACTATTTATCCCGTCACGGAGCGCGCCCGCAATGAGGACATGCTCATGGATTTGACCACGACCTATCTCGGCTTGAAATTGAGAACCCCTCTCGTCTGCTCGGCCAGCCCCTTGTCCGAAACCATCGACGGCATCAATCGCCTCGAGGAGTCCGGCGCGTCCGCCGTGGTGCTGAGTTCTCTCTTTGAGGAACAGCTCAGGCGCGATCGCGACGAGCTTTTGACGCGCCTGACCGAACACACCAACGCCTTCTCCGAGGCCCAATCTTTTTTTCCGGCCCTCTCGACGTTCCATTGGGGGCCCGAAAGCTATCTCAAACACATCCGCCGGGCCAAGGAATCGGCGACGATTCCCATCATCGCCAGTCTCAACGGCACCTCGCTGGGGGGGTGGACCAGCTACGCCAAGGACATCCAGAGCGCCGGCGCGCACGCCCTTGAGCTCAACATCTATCATATCCCCACCGACTTTTCCCTGACCGCGGCCGACATCGAGCAAACGCATCTCGACATCCTGTCCGCCGTGCGCCAGGTCGTCAGCATTCCGGTCGCCGTCAAGCTCTCTCCCTTCTTCAGCAACGTCGCCAACATGGCCCGGCGTCTTGACGAAGCCGGAGCGGGCGCGCTGGTGCTCTTCAACCGATTCTATCAGCCCGATTTCGATTTGGAGCGTCTGGAAGTCCGCCCCAACCTCCTGCTCAGCACCCCCCAGGCCCTGCGCTTGCCCTTGCATTGGACGGCCGTGCTCTCCGGACGGATCAAGGCCGATCTAGCGGCCACCAGCGGCGTGCACACCGCCAGCGACGTGCTCAAGCTGCTCATGGCGGGGGCGACGACGACCATGCTGTGCTCTTCCTTGTATAAGTTCGGCCTCGGCCATATCCGCACGATCGAACGAGAACTCATCGCCTGGATGGAGGCGCATGAATACGTCTCCGTCACGCAGATGCGGGGGAGCATGAGCCAGCGCAATTGCGCCGATCCGAGCGCCTTCGAGCGTCAGCAGTACATCAGGACCCTGACCACCTACAAAGGTCTTTAGAGGTCTTGCGACGCGCTCCTTGGGGACCTGTTTTATTTCGAGATCCGGAGCTATACTCTGGTTATGAAGTTCGAAAGAGTTCTCTTTCATGCGGCGTTGCTTCTTTCGATCACGCCTGCAAGGTTTGGCGCGTACGCCCTCGCCGCCTCGTTCGACGATCTCCCGGCGTCCAACGTCGCCGCGGTCGTTGGCGAACTCTCGAAAACGAACTCGCCCGGAGAGGACAGGGAGCGCCTTTTTTCCGAGTTGATGCGTTTCATTCACGTCCGCCCCGACGAGGACCTCGGTCGCAAGGAGTTCGTCATCAACGCTCTTCGGCACATGCTGGAAAGTCCTTCCGCGCGCCAGGCGGCTCGAAGAATGCTCGAAGCGCGCGGACCTTCGGTTGTCGTTGGTTTCGCTGAGGCCGATTCGACGTCGCTCCAGGTCGCCGACGATCCCGGGGCGAAGTCCTTGGAAGGCATGTCGCTGGGCTCGTCTTATTACGACGCGTCTGCGAGCGCGGCCACGGTGTGGATCAATCACGCGCTCCCGTCGGCGAGCCTGGGACGTTCGCTCCCGGCGGGACTTCTCGCGCATGAAATTTTGGGGCACTCGCTCGAGGCTTATATCGCCCATCGCAAGGGCCTTGCCGAGGCCTTCGGCTTCTACCGGGACGATGAGACCCTGGCCAGCCTGTTGGGCTGGATCGTGCGCGTCGAACTCGGGGAAGCCGTCAACGACCCCAAGATGCAAGAGTGGATTTCCGACCGGGGAAAATTCGTCGATTCCCTGCCGCTCAAGCACGCCTACTACGCAGGTCGTCTCTCCCTGGAGGAAATGTCTCGCCCTGAACGGATTGGGAACGTCTTCAGCGAGCGCATGGACAAGGTCTTGCGGCAGTTCGAATACTACAACGCGGGGGTACTCCAGACTCGCCTCTACCTGGAGGGCATCGACCATTTGATCGCCGCGCATGGAATGGACCCCGGGCGCTTCGCGGCGCTGCGCCGGCAGTTGGAGTACGATCGCGACGCGCGCCTGCCCTCTTTTATTGAAAGAGAGCGCGACACCATGGCAAGACTCTCCGATATGTCTCGACATTTCACCGATCCTCAGCGAGGCCAGGTTCTGCAGCAGGCCGTCGGCGACCCGCAATTCGGGGAATGGGAAAGGATGGTGCAAGAAAGAGAAGCTCGCCTCTCGGAGCTCTGGGCGCGCCGCGCTCCCACCGCGCCGCCCTCGCCGGCCCCAGCGTCCAATCAATTCACCCCGCAGCAGTTGATTGAGATGATCAATTCCGACCGTCAAAACCACCCCGACCACTGGAAACGCTAGCCGGAAACCTTCAGTTTGAAATCATCTGCGATGAGAACGCGTGGATTATTGTGTTCAACGCCGTTTGAGCCGCGAAGATGCGAAGCGATTGTGCCAAGCGACCGAA
>JBBTHA010000096.1:0-5099 GCA_038060535.1 Elusimicrobiota bacterium
GCGCCGATTGCGCGCCGGCGCAGTGGATGAGGCGCCTGGACGCCCTGCCGCGAATCTCGGTCCCCTCGGCGGCGCGGATCTGCCTGGAGGAGCATAAGTCGCTGCTGCGCATCATGTCACGCCGCATCAACATGCTGCTGCAGGAAATCGTTTCGCTGCAAACGCGCTCCTTGGTGGCTTTCGAAGCTCTGGCCCGAGGCCCTGCCGACGGTCCTTGGCACTCGCCCGACCAGCTTTTCGAAGCGGCGGCGCGCTGCGGACTGCGCGAGAAGCTGGAACTCGGTTGCCTGGACTCGGCGCTCTGTTGCGTTCGCGGTCTGCCGGCGCCGCTGCGCCTTGCCGTCAACTTGTCCGCCGACCTTTTCGACGCGCCGGCCGTGCAGTGGCTCTCCCAGGTGCCGGGACTGCCGCAGCGCCTCATCCTCGAAATCACCGAGCACGTGCCGGTCGCCTCGCCGGAGACTTTTCTCGAGGAGACGCGCTCCTTGAGACTCAAGGGGGCCAAGCTCGCCCTCGACGACGTCGGCTGCGGCTATTTGAACATGGACCTCGTCCGGGCGCTCAAGCCCGACATCGTCAAGTTGTGCATCACCCTCACGCGGAGGATGACCCGGGGGCGCGAGGTCCTCGACGTCATCGCGAAAACCGTCGATTCGATCCGGGCCCAGGGCGCCGAGGTTCTTATCGAGGGCGTCGAGAACGAGGCCCAGGCGCGGCTCGCGCGGCAGTGCGGCGTCGATCTGGCGCAGGGATTTTATTTCGCCAAACCGAGGGAGGCGGCCGAGGTCTTCAAGGCGCTGCGATCGCCTGACCCCAAAACAGAACATGCCTTTGCCTAAGACGTCCGATAGAGTCCTCTTCGGGCGAGGGAGGAAGCTCTCTGATTGGCTCGTGCCTTATCGGGTGGGGTCCTGACCCAGGACGTCGACGAGTCCAAGCACGACGCGGGCCATTTTTTCATAGTCCAAGGTGTCGGGCACATCGGTGTGCTGGTGGTAGTGGGGATTGCGGTAGAAAGCGGTGTCGGACAGCATGAGCGCGGGGTAGCCCAAGTCCCAGAAGTTCAATTGGTCGGAGAGTGCGAGCCCCGAGAAGACGCCGGGAAGGATGGCCGCCTTCAAGGGAAAATCGGAGGCGGCGCTCCAAGTTCTGGAAAAATCCATGAGAAGCCGGCGGCTCTTGAAATTGCCGACGACGCTGACATAGTCTCCGTGACTTGGGTAGAAAAGATGCATGAAAGGCGGATAGAACTGTGAGCCGCGCCGCGCATTGTAATAGCCCAGCATTTCGAGGCTGATCATCGCGTGCACCTTGACGCCGTTGTCCATGAGAAAACGGGCGTAATGCGCGCTCCCCATGTTTTGGGTGCCGAAGGAGGGGGGCTCTTCCGTGCCAAACGCCACGAACCGAACGTCTCGGCCCGGGTTCTTCGCTTTGAGCAGGCGCGCGGTCTCGAGCAGGACCGCGACGCCGCTGGCATTGTCATCGGCGCCGGGAGTCCCGGAGGCGGAATCATAGTGGGCTCCGATGATCCATGCGTCATGCGAGTCGGCCGGCGCGACCGCCAAGACCGCCTCGACGTTCTCGAATTTCGTACCGTTCTTTACCGAGGGCATCCATCGGGACGCGTAGGCGAGTTTTTTGGGCGTGTAGCCGGCCCGCTTGAATTGGGCGACGATGTAGTCCGTGCTTTGCGCTTGTTTGTCGGGCCGGTCGGCGCCGCGTTCGCCGATCGTTTGCGCGAGCGCGACCACATGCCCGCGCAGGCGCGCGGCTAAGGGCGAGAGGGCCTTCGGGTCGTGGAGCGGGAATTCCGGCGAGAACGTCTCCAAGCGCGCGCGCCGTTGGGCGCGGTCCGTCATGAGAAAAACAGGGCCGATGATATAGAAGAGAATCCCGGCCAGCACGACCGCGGTTGCCGCGACGCGCGCGATGCCAGGCGCGGGGGAGGAGGGGTTTCTTCGCGGATTCGACGCAAGAGCGGCCTGGACTCGCTCGACACATATCAGCGGAATCAAGACCCCCCAGGTCACGCCCAGGCCTATGCGCACGGACTCGCTGGCCGATTGTTGGATGAGTATGCCCGCGCCAATTCCGATGGAAAGCAGGAGGAACTCGGCGCGCGAACGCCCCAGCCAGCAGAGAAGAGCGACGACCGCAAAGCTCATGTTGATGACCCACCAGCCCAGCTGGAATCCTCTCATCGCGAGGTAAAGCGCCCAGGCCGCCGAGCCGAGGGCGGCCAGGCTGGAGCGTCGACGGCTCCACCAGCCGGCGCCGTCAAGGAGCCCCTGCGCCCAAAAGACCGGCGCGGCGATGGCCGCGGCGGCGGCCAATTTGAAGGCGCATTGATCAAAACAGGCGAGGATCGTCGCGTGACGCACGATGCCCATGACCAAAAGAAAAAGGAGAAGCGACGCCAAAAAAGCGCGCGCGGCGGGCAGGTCGGCTTTTTTGTCAAAGGCAGCGAGCGCGAAGGTCGCCGCCCATTGGAGCGCAAGCAAGGCCGCCAATAACGGGAATATCCAATGGTGATGCGCCGCTTGGAAATTCGGCAGCCAGGTGACCAGCACAAACAGTCCCAGGTTGACGATGAAAATCGCCGCAAGCGCGTGAATTGTTTGGTTGCTCACGATGGTGTGATTGTAGACTTTTATTTTCGCTTGGAGCAGGCGGCGACTTCGCGTCAGAGAGCGTTTGACTTGACGCTGGCGGCCCATTTGGCTAGCTTAGTCCATCGTCAATCAAACTACGTCGCAAGATCCCGAAAGGGAGTGGCTGAGGTCGGTCTACCGGCCCCATGAGCCTCAGTTGACGGCGCGGGCCGTGATTTCCGGCATGCTGATCGGGGCGTTGATGTGCCTGTCGAATCTTTACGTCGTCCTCAAGACCGGCTGGAGCCTCGGCGTCACGATCACCGCCTGCATCCTCGCCTTCTCGTTTTTCGGCCTATGGCGCAAAGCCCTGGGCTTATGCCGCGTCGACAGTCCCGCGTTCGGGCCCCTGGAGAACAACGCGATGAGCTCCGTGGCTTCGGCCGCGGGCTACATGACTGGCGGCGGCAACATGGCGGCCATGCCGGCGCTGCTGATGTTGACCGGCATCCGCCCCGACCTCGTCTGGATGTTCTTATGGTTTTTACTGATCTCGGCCCTAGGGGTCTTCGCGGCGATTCCGATCAAGCGCCAGCTCATCAACATCGAGCAACTGCCGTTTCCGACCGGCACGGCCACCGCGGAAACGATCAACGCCCTGCACGCGCATGGCGCCGGCGGCGCCAAGAAAGCCAAGCTCTTGGGCTTATCCGCTCTGGTGGGCGCGGCCGTGGCCTGGGCCCGGGACGCGAAAGTGTCCTGGCTGCCCGGAAATTTGCCTGAACACTACGGCCTTCCTTTTAAAGTCGGCGGTTTGCCGGCGGGCAATTGGACGCTGGCATTGGATGGCGGTTTGCTGCTCATCGGAGCCGGGGCGCTGATGTCGTTTCGCATCGGCTGGTCGATGCTTTTGGGTGCGATAGTCACATACGGCGTGCTGGCCCCCGAGATGGTGGCGCGCGGAGTGATTTCCGCGGCCGCCTACAAACCGATCGTGCAATGGACGCTGTGGTCAGGCGCCGCCATATTGGTGTCGAGCGGGTTGATGTCATTTGCTTTCCAATGGCGCATGGTGGCGCGCGCGTTCAACGAGCTCTCGCTGCTGCTCAAGCGCAAATCCCCCGACACCACCGCAGACCCCATGGCCGCCGTGGAATGTCCGACCTCCTGGTTTCCTATCGGCTTCATCCTCCTGTCTCCGCCGCTCGTTTTCTTGATGCGGCACCTCTTCGGCATCCCCGTTTGGGCCGGCATGATCGCCATTCCTCTGGCGATGTTGATGGGCGTGATCGCCTCTCGGGTCACCGGCGAGACCGATGTGACGCCCACCAAGGCGCTGGGCCCTGTGACGCAACTCATCTACGGGGTCCTGCTGCCCAAGCAGCTCATCGCCAATCTCATGAGCGCCAACGTCACGGGCGGCGTCGGACTGCACGCAGCCGACCTCTTGACGGACTTAAAATCCGGCTATCTCCTCGGGGCCAATCCGCGCCAGCAGGTTTACGCCCAGCTTTTCGGCGTGCTCGCCGGCGCGGCGATCGTCGTGCCCGCTTTCAATCTGCTTGTGCCGACGGCCGATGTCCTTGGTTCCGCGGCGTTTCCGGCGCCGGGCGTGCAGGTTTGGGCCGGAGTGTCCAAGATGCTCGCCGACGGCATCGGAGGGCTTCACCCGACGGCGCGCTGGGGGGCTCTCTTCGGTCTCATGCTTGGAACGGTCTTGGCGATCGCCGAGCGTTACGCTCCCGCGAAAGCCAAACCGTGGATCCCGGCGCCGTCGGGCTTGGGCATAGCGATGGTGATCCCGGCGTCGAACTCCATCTCGATGTTTATCGGCGCGTCAATCGCCGAGGCCCTCAGGCGCGGGCTCGGTCAAAAAGGCGAGGACATCAACTTGCCCGCTTCATCGGGCCTCATCGCCGGAGAAAGTTTGATGGGTATCCTCGTCAAAGCGCTGATCGTCTTCGGACTATTGCCGAAGTAGCGGTTGACGAACACCGGTCATCCTCCAGGCGTTGACCCTTAACACATCGAAACGCGCCCGAGGCTGTTGGCAAACAACACGGGGCGGGTTCCTCAGCCGAGCTTCTGGAGCGCGCCAGGATCAGGCTGGAAACAGTGGCGCGGTTTATGTGTACGGTATATACTTAAGAGATTGAAACAAATCATTCTTCTATTGTTTTTCTTCAGCTTGTCCGCTTCGGCGCGGGCGTTTGTCATTTCCGAGGACACGCCGATTCCAGCGCGGCGAGCCATTGAAGAGGCTGTTGAATTTTTAGCCTCCATAAAACCCGGGGCGTCCCCCGAGTCTCCTTTTCATCGGCGTTTTTTTGGAGCCGTCGATGGCAATGACTACATCCAATATCTCGATGGTGGGGCCAAGGAGATTTTCTATTTTGACAACCCTTATCGGGACGCCTCGGCTCTCGCCGGGCAATACAGTCCGGAATCGTTATATATCGCCCCTAGTTTTTTAAAGGTTGACGTCGTCAGGCGGGCGAGCGTCTT
>JBBTHA010000097.1:0-9812 GCA_038060535.1 Elusimicrobiota bacterium
AAGGCAGACCGGCTCGTCAGGATGCGGCGGGATTACTCGGACACGCTCCTAGGCGTCGTGCCGGAGTCATGCGGGGAGATGCGGCGAGATGCGGCGAGATGCGGCGAGATGCGGCGAGATGCGGCGAGATGCGGCGAGATGCGGCGGCATGGGTGGAGTGTAAGACTAATTTTGGTAATTGTCAAGGAAACGGATTGAATCGGTGTCGACGGGAGATCGTCAAAACCGCTAAACTCAAGAAATGCCCGGTGGCTTGAAGGTGGCCCGCGAAGCGCTCGGCGAGTCCATCATAGCGGTAGCCGCCTCCCAGGGAGCCCGACAGGGACGCGTGGCGGAACTCGAAAATCGGTCCGGTGTAATAGCCCTTGCCGCCCTTATCCCTCGAAGAGGGACCACCTGTGATCGCGCGTCGAGAGCAACGCGTGAGCGAACTGTCCTTGGGTCGTTTATTGAGGCCTGTAGTGCCGTGAATCGAATTCGAAACGGACTGGCTCAAGCCGCGCGATGATCCCGGCGCGCTCTTGAGGCGCGGAGGCGAAGTCCTGATTGACGATGTCTAAAACGATATCCGAGATATTGTCATGAGAGCGGTGGTGGCTGGTATCGAGGTCCGAATCCGGATGGTTGTACTCGTCGACGAGAAGCCTTAGAGCCTCCGACTTTTGAGGCTCGACGCCGAGCCTGTAGGCGGCAAGTGCCATATCCTCATAGCCGTACAAATCCTCATAGGATATGCCGCTGTTCTCATAAAAGCGGCTCCACGCGAGTTCAAATCGGGCCTTCATGTCCCACGAGATGGCCAGCATCAGCGGTGCCAACTCGCTCATCGAGTGGCGTATAGCGAAGCCCGCAAACACGTCGATTGCATCCCGGCTGATCCGGGTCTCTCTTTTTGCCGCTCGAGACAGGACATCGGTTGTGAAGCGCTTGGCGTCGGCAAGCGGCATCAAAGTCAGCAGTGCCTTGGCGGCCGTGCCCTGCAAGCGGCCCGGCAGATAGTCCAAGGGCCCCCACGAGAAGCGGACCGTGTAGCCGGGGCCGCTGGCGTCCGCGCGGTCGCGGGACGCGGGGTGGCTTCGCGCCTCGAAGAGAGCCTTGATTCTGGCGATGGACGCGGCATCTTTGATTTCAGCTAAATATTCCACGGCGTCGAAGACCGGCGTCTGCATGCCGCTGAAGAGAGGGATGCTAAATAGGCGGTTCTCCTCGACGAGTTCGCGCGCCAGGGAGCGGTGCATGGTCAAAGGTCCGCCCACGCCGAAGACTTTGCGCGAGGCGATGTTGCGGCGATTGCTAAAGCGCGCCCAAACGGAATGGAACAAGCCCTCGCCCGTTTTCCGTCCGAAGACGGAACCGCGTTCATTTCCGATCAGGGGCGCGTCCGCCCCAGCTTCAACGGCGCCCTCGCCCGGCTTTTGCCCGTCGAACAGGGAGCTTGAAACGTTACGAATGTCGGCTGGCTCAACCCTCGCTAGGGAGGCCGGAGCGCTGAAAAGGGCCGCGGTGGCTTGGAACGCGGTCTGCCGGGCAGGGACGGACGCTGCGATCGACGGCGTCAGGGTGAACTTGGATGCGGCCAGAGGCGAGATGGCCAACGCGGACGCGGCCAGGGGGGCGGGCATGATCGCGAACTGCGCGGCGCTGACGGGGGAGGGCGCGCTTCGGACCGCGACTTTCGCCCCGGCCAAGGTTGCGGACAGAGAGACAGCGGAGATGAGGAGTATAATCATGCCCTCATGATAACACCAGAACCCGTCGGGCTCTATGGGTCCAAGGGCCCTGACGAGCCGGCGCAATGGACCCTGTCCGCGCTGGGTTAGGGGGCCCAATCGAGGCGGGGTGACCTCCATCGCCAGAGCTTGGCCTGGATATTCGGCGAGACGTCGCGACCGGAAGAACCGGGATCGCCTTGTAAATCGGATTTAGCGGTTCTCGGCCTTCTGGAACATGGCTGCCAGTGTGACTCGTAAGTCGTGCTCCAGTTTATCCACGAGCTCCTCGAAGGCCAGAGGGGCTCCCTCCCGCTTGATGATTCCCTTGCGGATGTTATCCTCTATGACCTGATTGATCACAGGCGTGAGGATTGCCTGGACGTACACGACGTACACATTGATCCGTGCTTTGGCCCAATCGAGCTTGTTCTGCGGCACCGGCTTGCCTTGGTCTATACTCTCCAGAATTTCCTTGTAGGTGTTCAGCTCCACCTCATTGAGCGGAGCTTCGACTTGAGCCCAGGAGGGCTCGGCAGCCTCAGCCACTTGCGCCTGAGACGGGACGGCGGCAAAAAATAGACACCCGCCAAGCATGACGATTGATCGTATATCCATAGTCACAGCATAAGCCAACCGCTGATGATCCGCATGAGCCCAAAGACCCTCCGACGGTATAAAAATAGACCCAGAGGCTCTCGGTTCAGTACAGAATAAATCAGACTCCCGTGTCGACGGGAGATCGTCAAAACCGCTAAACTCAAGAAATGCCCGGTGGCTTGAAGGTGGTGTGCGGCCCGTTCGAGGCCTTGGAGCCGGCGTTTGTCGCCAAGCTTCGCGCGATTCGTCCCGGACCGGGCGACGCGCCGGTTCTCGTGGTCGCTCCTTCGCGAGTGATGGCTGATCGGCTGGAGCGGCTTCTCGTCGTCGAGAGCGGCGTCTCCCTGATCGGGGTCCATTTTCACACGTTTCATTCCCTGGCGGCCGCGGTCGTCGCGGAGGGGGGATTTCCCGAGGGAAGGCTTCTGTCCGATCCCGTGTTTCACGATGCGGTCGTCGACCGATTGCTCGATTCGGCGTCCTCGCTGGGGATTTCCAAGGACATTCGACCCAGGGCGCTGGCTTCGGCCGTGCGCGCGAGCCTGCGCGACCTCATCGACGCCGGGGCGGCGCCCGAGCAGGTCGCCGAGCATTTCGGTTCGAATCTGCTCAAGGACTCGGAGGAGGCGGCCCGTCTCAACGGTCTGCTCGCCTTGCTGGCGGCCTATGAAAAGGAACTCGCGCGCTTAGGCGTCGTGCCGCCGTCGGCCGTGGTGCGCCGGGCCGCCGAACTCGCCGGGAGCTCTTCGTGGTTGTCGGGTTTCGGGGCCATACTGTATTACGGTTTTTACGATTTGACGGGGCTGCAGCTGGATTTCTTTGAAGCGGTGACCGGGGCCCATGCCTCGACGCTTTATTTCCCGTATCGGAAAGGGCATCCCGCTTTTCGTTTCAACGACGAGTTTTTCGAACAGAAGTTGTCGGGATACGTCGTCGAGTCTCTGGACCCGCCGGGCGGAGCGTCAACGGCGCTGGGGCCCGCGCTCGACGCTGTGTTCAAGCCGGAGGCGGCCGCGTGGGCCGTCGATCGCGCTCAGGTGAAGGTGATTTCGGCTTCCGGGGAGCGCGATGAGGCCTGGGCCGCGGCCAAGGAAGTTCTGCGCCTGGCCGATCGGGGAGTCGCCCACGATGAGATCGCGGTCATCGCCCGGACGCTCGAGCCGTATCGGGTGCCGTTGGCTCAAGCGTTCGCGTCCGAGTATATCCCTCTTGATCTGGCCTGCGAGGAGCCGATGCTGCGGCATCCCGCGGCCAAAGCCGTTCTCAATCTTCTGACCTTGCGCGCGCGCGACTTCCCGGCCCGGACCGTCGAGGATCTGGCGGGGTCCCCGTATTTCGCGTCTCAGGGCTCCAGAGGCGCGGCGCGTTGGAGGCGGCTGATCGACGCCTTGGGCATTCGCGCGGGCTGGCTGCAGTGGCGCGGCAAGCTCGAGCCCCGCGTCGGAGGCGACGTCGAACTGCGTCCTCAACGTGTGCGCGAGGGACTTCCCGGAGAATTGGTCCCGGCCGAGGACGCGAGGGCTCTTTGGAATTTCGTCTCCGATCTCAATGAACGCCTCGGAGCCCCGGCCGTGCCGTGGTCGAAGCGTTCGCTCCAGGCGCGGGCGATCATCGACGAGCATCTTCGCTTGCCGCCGGACGCGTCGAGAGCCGAGAGCGAGGCCTGGGGCGCGGTCTCAACGGCGCTCGAGGAATTGGCCGTCTTCGACGCGCTGGGCTCCTCATGCACGTGGGACGACTTTCTTGACGCCTTCGAGCGCAAGCTGACGCGCGCCGTTCGCGACGCCGGCAACGGGAACCTGGGGGTGCGCGCGCTCGATGCGATGGACGCTCGCGGGCACAGGTTTCGCAGCGTGATCGTTCTCGGCCTCAAAGAAAAGATTTTTCCTCGCCAGGTTCTTGAAGATCCGCTCCTGCGCGACGCGGCGCGCGCGGCGCTGCGCCATCCCGCCGGTTATTGGATCGCGCGCAAGACGGCCGGACATGAGGAAGAGCGCCTGCTGTTCTATTTGACCGTCGCTTCCGCCAAAGAGAGCTTGGCGCTGATCTATCCCCGTTCGGATGAAGAAGGCAAGGCCTGCGTCGCGTCCACCTATCTTCGAGAGCTTTGCCGCGCGGCGTCTTTGCCCGCGCCGGGAGACGACGACGCCGTGCGTGTGCCGCGGCAGCCGGCGGCGCGTTTGGCCCAGACGCCGGTGGAACTGCTGACTCCGCGCGAGGCGGCCCTCTCGACAATTCTCGATGGAGGGATCCCCGATCCGGGGTTGTGGGCCGGAGGCCGCGACGCCGGCTTTCTGACTGCGGCCTTGGCGCGGGTGGAGGAGCTCAATGCGCTCGGCGCGCCGGGCGCCCATGACGGGCTGACGAAGCCTCTTGTTCCTGAGTCGCAGGCTTGGAAGGCGCGGGGTTTTTCGCCGACGGCGCTTGATCTTTACGCCCAATGTCCGTTTCGATTTTTCGCGGCCCGCGTCCTGGGCCTTGCCGAACGCGAGGAGGCGTCGCAAAGCGGGGAGGTGTCGGCGCAGGTCCGAGGTCTTGTGTACCACGCCGTGTTGGAGCGTTTTTACTCCGGGCTGGGCGAGGGCGTCTGGCAGGGGACGCTCGATTGGAGGCCGGTTTTCGAGGCGGCGTCGGAGACGGTGTTCGCCGTCTACGACTGGCGGGCGCTGGGTGTGTACCCTTTGCTGTGGGAAGCGGTGCGTCGGGACATGAACGAGCATTTGCGAGGGTTCGTCGCTTGGGACTTTGAGAGACTGCGGACATCTGGAATGCGGCCGAGGCTCTACGAAGCCCGCCTGAAAGGGGCTCCGCCCGAGGGAGCTCCGGGGGGCGTTCCCTGGAAAGGAATCGCCGATCGCATCGACGCCGAGGAGCGGGGGCGCTCGTTTCGCGTGGCCGATTATAAGACGAGGGCCGGCGCGCGCTCAAAACATTTGGCCAAGCGCGCGGCGGCCGGGGACATTCATCAGCTCCCTTTTTACGCCGAACTGGCCGGGGCTGCGCTGGGTCCGGGTTGGCGCTTCGCCGGGGCCGAGTTGCTGTTTCTCGAAGTCGCGTCGGGAGAAGAGCGCGTATCGTTGATTTCAGCCGAGGAGTGGGCGTTGGCGCGCGGACCTTTTCTGACGATGCTCGCCCAGCGCGTCGAGGCGATGGCCTCGGGACGATTCCCGATGCGTCCTGACGACGGGCAACGAGGGCATTGTTCTTGGTGCGAGTTTCCCACCGTCTGCCGCAAGTCCCATGGCCCGTCGCGCGCGCGCGCCGTCCGAGCGAGCGTGCCGGGAGAGGCCGCCTGATGAAGCCGTCCGACGAGATCGATCGATCGCGCGCGCGCCTGAGCCTGGAGTCGAGCGTCATCGTCGAGGCGGGCGCGGGAACGGGCAAAACCACGCTTTTGACCGATCGAATTATTTTTCTTTTGCTCGCCCGCGAGAGTTCCGCGCGCATCGAGGAGGTCGTGGCGTTGACCTTCACCGAGAAGGCGGCCGGGGAGATCAAGGTGCGGTTGTCGCAGCGCTTGGCCGAGCTCGCGGCGCGGCTCTCGGGCGGCGCGCTGCCAGAGCAGGCCGCGCGGCGCGCGGAGGCGACTCTCGAAGAGCTGCGCGGCCGCTTCCAAATGTCCGATGAGCGCAGTCTTGAACGAATTCGAGCCGCCTTGGAGGATTTGGACAAGGCTCCCATCGGCACCATCCATTCCTTTTGCAGCCAGATCCTGCGCTTGTACCCGGTGGAGGCCGGCGTCGATCCGGGTTTTCGCGTCGATGAGGGAGAGGGCTTTGACGAGCTGTTTAAATCGCAATGGGCGCGTTGGCTCGACGTCGAGTTGGGAGAACGCCCTCCGCGCGCGGCGCGATGGCTGGAACTCTTGGCTGTGGTCACGTTGGATGAGTTGGAGGAATTGGCCCGGGGGTTGTGCGCAGAGCGCGTCGATTACGAGTTCATCGCGGGCCCCGATCCGATTTCGGCCCAGGCGCTGCGCGCTCTGGCCAACAGCGCCGGGGGCTTGGCTGCGGGCAGGGTCAAGCCCCGCGGGGCGATCTTGCAGGTCCTCTCATCTCTAGAACAGCGCCTGTCGGCCGCGGCGGCTGCGGCTGCGGCCCAAGAGCCCGCATTGGACGCCTGCGACCTCGACGATCTTCCCGGAGCGAAATGGCCCGAGTCTTGGAAGGACGATGCCGTTGGAGCCGCCGCATACGAACGTTTGCGCTTGGTCGCCAAGTCCGCCTCTCCCGGCGGCGAGGCCTTGACCCGTCGCGCCGCACGCCTGCTGGCCGCGTTTGCGGCGGGCTTTCGGCGGGAGTACGCGCGGCGAGGCTGGGTGTCCTTCGATGGTTTGCTGCGGCGCGCGCGCGATCTGGTGCGCGATCAGCCCCGCGTCCGGGAGGAGCTCAAGCGCCGCTTCGCCGCGATTCTAGTCGACGAGTTCCAGGATACCGATCCGTTGCAAGGCGAACTCCTCCTCTATTTGTCCGAAAAGCTCGGGCGCTGCGCCGGGAGCTGGAAGGAGATTTCAACCGCTCCGGGGCGGCTGTTCGTCGTCGGGGATCCGAAGCAGTCGATCTACCGGTTTCGCGGCGCGGACATCGGCGCCTACGAGGGCTTCGTGGGGATTCTGAAGGCGCAAGGGGCTTTGGTGTGCGGCTTGACCGCTAATTTTCGGTCCGTTCCCGAGGTGATCGCTCCCGTCAACGAGATTTTTTCCCGGGTGATGCTGGCCGAGCCGGGAATGCAGCCCGCCTACAGGGCGATCGACGCGGCGCGAGAGGGGTCGGGGCCCGCCGTGCGGGTCGCGGCCGTGCGAGGCTCCAAAGAGGGCGGCGACGCCGCCTCCTGCCAGCGCGCCGAGGCGGCCTGGGTCTCTCGGCGCATTCTCGAGGGAGGGCGTCCGTTAAAGGATTACGCCGTGCTCCTGCGCTCGTCGTCCGTTCTGCCCGCCTATCTTGACGCGTTCAAGCGCGCGTCCATCGCGTACGCGGTTGAAATCGAGCGCCATTTTTACGGCGCGCCCGAGGTGGGGGATTTGCTCAATCTGTTGCGCGCGCTTGACGATCCCGATGATCGCATCGCCTTGGCGGGATTGCTGCGTTCGCCTTTAGCCGCGCTCGACGACGACGGCCTGCTGAGCATGGCCCGGGCCCGCGCGCTCGACTACCGCAAGGACCCGGGCGGGCGGATGCTGGCCTCTGCGGACAAAAAAGTCGTCGCCGAGCTGTTTGCCGCCTTGCGGGAGCTGCGCGCGAGAGCGGGTCGCGACCCTCTGGGGGAATTCATCGCGTCGGCTCTGGAGCGCACGCGCTTTCTTGAGCTGGCCGCGCGGGCTTATCATGGTCAGCAGACCGTCTCGAATCTTCTCAAACTCCAGCGCATGGCGTCGCAGGCCTGCGAGTCTCGAGGCGCGACGCTCAGAGATTTCATCTCCGAGACGCGCGACAGCGCCCGGCAGTCGCCTCGTGAGGGGGAAAGTCCCCTGGCCGACGAGAGGCTGGAGGCGGTGCGGATCATGACCATGCACAAGTCCAAGGGGCTGGAGTTTGCCGTGGTTTTCGCCGCCAATCTCTGCGCGCGGCCGGCGTCCGGCGACAAGCCGGCGGTGCGGCCCGATTGGACGACGGGCCGCTGCGCGTTAAGGGTGGGTTCGGCCTCCTCGGCCGCCGCGGCCTTGGCCGAGGCCCGGGAAAAAGACATGGCGGCCCGCGAATCGGTGCGCCTCATCTACGTCGCCATGACGCGCGCCAAAGAGGAGTTGATCCTGCTCGGGAGGGAAAAGCCCGACTCGGGCTCGCTGGCCTCCCATCTGGACGCGGCCGGGGCCTGGCCTGCGGACGGCGCGGCCCGCGGCCTGCCCGTGACCTGGATCGACGCGGGCCAAACTCTTGAACCCGCGGCGGCGCGAACCCCGCAGCGGACCGGCGTCTTGGACGCGGGAGAGGTTGCTCGTCTCTGGAGCGTCCGGGAGAGCCGCCGCGCCGCCAGCGAGCAGCCGAGGTCGCGCGCCGCCACGTCTTATTTGAATGAGCGGCGGGCGTCCGAGGGGCGTGTCGGCGCCGAGGACGGCGACGCCGCCGGGGCCGAGGTCGGGCGGTTGTGCCACCTCGTTCTTCAAGGCTGGGATTTTTCCTCGAGGGAGGATCCCTCCGCGGCCGTGGCGAAGGCTCGCATTTTGCTCGAGCGTTCCTCCCCCGGCCCGAGCTGGGCGCGGGCCGAGCGGCAGGCGCGCTCTATTTTATCGGATTTTCTGTTGTCGTCGGCGGCGCGCGAGCTGTCATCGGTCGAGATGCTGGGCAGGGAAATTCCGTTTGCTTTCGCCGCGGAGAAAACCGTGATACGCGGGGCCGCCGATCTGATCTATCGGACGAAGGGAAAAATCGTCGTCGTCGACTTTAAAAGCGAGGAGGTCGACGAGGCCCGCGCGGGAAAGATCCGGAAAAAATACGCCGAGCAAGGCCGGGCGTATTTGGACGCGGTTCGTCGCGCCTGGGCGCAGGAGGCCGAGTTTCGAATCCTGTTTTTGCGCCGTCCGGAGCTCTGAGGCCTCACCGCTGTTCGGGACGGTTTTTTGTATAAACGAGGTCATGAGCGATATGTCCTATTCCGACCAGATCGAAGAGCTTCTTTACTCCAAGACCGATGAGAAGAAGATCGTCAAGGATCTCTTCCGCGCGAAGTACGCCGCTCGGAGGTTCCAACATGTCCTGGATGTCGGTCCTGGGCCGGGAACCGTCACCCAGGTTTTCGCCGAGAAGTCGGACAGGCTCACGCTCGTGGAGGTGTTGGGGGATTACGAGCAGCCTCTTCGTGCGCGCTTTCCTGACGCCAAAATTATTATCGACTCGGTCACGAACGTGCGGTTCTTGAAGGATATCGACTTGATCTTGCTCAATCAGTGCCTTTACTATCTGCCGGCCAAAGAGTGGATCGGGCTGTGCCGAAGACTGATCGATTCTTTGATCCCGGGGGGCGAGCTTGTCATCGTACTGAACGACCATGGCAGCGGCGACTTGAAGAAGATTTTCGACCGGTATTTACCCCGGTTGGGTGAGTTTGCGAACTTCGCCTACCGCTCGCTTGATGACATAAGCCGGGAACTCTCGGAGTTTGGGCAGTTGAGCCTGCAGCCCTACGACTATGTGGTCAGATTCGATGATTGTAAAACCATGGCCGAGACGATCGGAAGGCAGGCGTTGGAGATTTCCGATCAACGCGTCTTGGACCGGTATCAGAACGACTTCTTGGAGTTCGCCTCCCAGTTCAGGGAAGAGGGTCAGTACGTTTTCCACGTGCGCGCGGGGATTCTCTCTCTCAGGGTTTGACGTTTTATTTGTCAGCATTATGCGGAGGATGAGGGAGATATGAAAATTATTCTAATCGGCGCCAGCGGGACCATCGGAACGCATGTCTTCAGCGCCTTCAAAGACCTCGGGCATGAAATTGTCCGGGTCGGGAAATCCGGCGCCGTCCCGATTGTTGTGGAAAATTGAAAAGCGTAACCTTTGGTTAAGATCC
>JBBTHA010000098.1:0-10466 GCA_038060535.1 Elusimicrobiota bacterium
AGACGGTGCTTCGTTTTTCAGGGAGTCGCGCGAAAACGACGTGATAGGCGTTCGGGCGAACAATCGGTCAACGGCGGTTTTAGAGATGGAGATCACAGCCGTTCTGGTTCAACCTGACATCCCCCTCGCCCATCGCAGCGGCCGATAACGTCTTCGGGTCGAAGCCCATGTCGCGAGCTTCTTTTTCCAGTCGACCGAGCGCCGCCTTGGCTTCCTCAAGCGCCACTCGCGCTCCGGGCATGCTCTCATAGGACTTGATGATCTGGCGCCAGTAATCCAGCTCCACCGCCAGAACGCCCTTCTCGGTAATCCCCTCGTAAGCAGGAGAACGCAAGCACGTGGTTCCCGCATGCGATGCGCTTGAAATCCCGAGTCCCAGGATAAGACCCACCACAAGTTTAAGCTTCGACATAGACCCTCCAAAAAACGGCCTCAATCATCTCGCGAGGATCATTATAAAAGCTCTCTGGCGCCATGGGTTGGGTCCTTCGACCCAGACGGAACGGTCTTTTAGCCCCAGCGCCTCCTCTCGACGGCCGCCGCCCGAACCGCCGCCGTGCTAGAGTTTGCGAATCAGCGAAATGACCTTGCCGGCGATGCGGCCCTCTCCGATGGGAAAAGGCTCGTAGCGGGGGTTGTCTGGAACCAGAATCAGGCCCGCGGGCTTGACTTTCAAGCGCTTGACCGTCGCCTCCCCGTCCTCGTAGCGCACGACGACAACGTCGTTGCTCGAGGCGGTTTCCTGCCAGCGGACGACGACGGTGTCGCCGGGGTGCAGGGTCGACTCCATGGAATCGCCCTTGACCTTGAGCGCGAACAGCTTGGCCGGGTCGCCGCGATCGGCGACGACCGGGACATGGCCCATGGGCTCGGCATAGGCGCCCGAAGTCGGTCCTGCCGGCACCAGCCCCAAGAGCGGAATCATCGCCACGCGCTCCATGCTGGCGACATGCGCGGCGCGAGAGCGGCCTTTGGCCTCCTCGAGCAGCCCTTTCTCCCGAAGCTTGTCGAGATGATATTGGATCGTATCCGGCGAACTGACTCCCGCCAGGCGGCACAGTTCCCTGACGGTGGGCGGATAGCCGTGGTCGGTGGAGAAACGCCCCAGAAGCTCTAGGATTTGCTGTTGGCGCGGCGTCAAACCATTTTGATCCATGACCGCTATTGTAGTCGAACGAGTGTTCGATGTCAAGGCCGGTTTGGGGATTCTCTTATCGCCCTGCGATTGGTAAGATAGACTCGTGAACCCGCTCCGGCTGTTGCGCGACCTGCTCTCCTCCCTTCACGGCGGGAGCGATCCTCGCCATCTGGCGGCGGGATTTGCCTTGGGCGCGGCGCTGGGCCTCATTCCCAAGGGAAACCTCTTCGCCGCCACGTTCTTCCTGCTGTTCTTCTGTTTTCGCCTCCACAAGGGCATGGCGCTGATGTCTTCCATGCTGTTTACGCCCATCGGCTACGCGGTCGACGGTTACGCGCACCGCTTGGGTTACGCCCTGTTAAAGGCCCCCGCTTTACACGGCCTCTGGTCAGCCTTGTATGATCTTCCCCTCGTTGGGCTGACGCGCTTCAATAATTCGGTGGTGCTCGGCAATCTTATTTTCGGCCTTGTTCTTTTCGTCCCGCTGTATTGGACCTTCCTGCGCTTCGTGGCTTACTACAACGCGGCCTTGGCTCCTCATGTCGAGCGCATGAAGCTTGTCCAAGCGGTCAAAGGCATGCGCTGGTTCCAGCTGTACAAGGATTGGGCCCAATGAACTGGCTGAAGAAGGGACCTGTCCTGGCGACCTTGACGGCCCTGCTCCTTCTCTGGGCCGGCGTCGTCTTCTTTTTCGACCCCCTGCTTAAGCGCGCGCTGATCGCGGGCGGCCAGGCCGCGGCCGGGGCCAAGGTCGACATCGGCTTTCTGCGCTCGCGCTGGCTCAAGGGCACCCTCGAGATAGGCCGCGTCGCCGTCGCCGACCGGGAGCAAACGATGAGAAATCTCGTCGAGTTCTCCCGCGCGGACCTGCGCCTTGACATCTCCGCGGCTCTGCGCGGAAAGGTCGTCGTGCGCACGGCGTCCTTGGAGGGTCTGCGCTTGAACACTGCGCGCGCGCGCGACGGCGCCCTGCCCAATCCCCCTCCGCCCTCCGCGCTGAGCCTGGCGATCCGCAAGCAAATCGCGCCGGTTTCCGACGCGGCGCTCGCGCAGGTCGACCAAACGCGCTCCAATGTGTCCACCGAGATCGACGCGGCCAAGCTCGCGAGCCTGCGCAAGCTCGACGAGGCCAAGGCGAAAGCGGCGGATATCGAGCAGCGCTGGAAAGGCAAAGCCGAAGAGGCCAATGCCATTGAGAAGGACGCTCGAGACATCGCCGAACAGCTGAAATCCTTGGGCTCAAGCGGAGACTTGCTGAAAAAAATGTCCGAGACGCAGCGAGCGCAGCAGCGCATCAAGGCGCTGATGGCCCGCATCGACTCTCAGAAGACCGAGGCGCAGAGCGATCTCGCCTCGGCCCAAGCGCTTCTCAAGGAAGCCGAAGAGCTGCGCAAGCAGGACCTCAACGGCCTGCTCGCCTCCGCCGGCCTGCCCACGCTCGATTCCGCCGACCTCGCCCGACGCCTGCTGGGACAGCAAACCGCCGCGCGCTTGAGCACCGCGCTGAAGTGGATGAAGCTCGCCCGCGAGAAAGCCGCCGCGCGTGGGGCCGCCGCCCCTCCGCCGCCCCCCCGCCGCAAGGGCGTCGACGTTGAATTTCCGCGCGCGCACGCCTATCCTCAATTCCTGCTCGAAGACGCCCGCCTGGCCGGGACCCTCGACGGCATGTCGAGCGGAGCTTTGGACTTGAGCGGCTTGCTCAACGGGGTCACCTCCAACCCAAAACTCTACGCCAAGCCCGCCACGCTGTCCCTTTCGGGCCGCTCGGCGGCGGGGCCTGCCGTCACATTGAACGCGCGCCTGGACCAGCACAAGGATCCGGTCGGCGTTTCTATCGAAGTCGACGGCTCGGGTTTCTCGCTGGCGGGAGCGGCCCTTGGAGACGCGAGCGTGGGGGGCCTCGTCAAAAACGGGGTCGCCGCGGTCAAGGGTCGTCTGTCTTGCGCCGCAGAGAACTGGACGGGCGAATTCCTCGTCTCGGCCACCGGCGTCGAGCTGGAACCGAGGATCTCGCTGACGGGCCCGGCCGCCGCCCTTGTCGGCGACGCCTTCAAGTCCCTGTCAGCCTTCACCGTGCGCGTCGGGGTCTCGGGGAAAGAGGACGATCTCAAGCTCTCGTTCTCCTCCAATATCGGCGACGTCGTCGCCGCGGCGATGAAAAAATCATTTTCCGCCCAGCTCGAGGCGCAGCGAAAGGTCCTCGAAGCCAAATTGGCCGCCGCCTATGGGGATAAGTTCAAGGACGCGCGCGCGCGCGCCGATGCCCTGACGGCCCAACTGCTCGGTCCGCTCGACGCCCAGAAAAACGCCCTTCAAAAACAGCTTCAAGAGACCATAGGAAAAGCCGTCGGCGGTCAACCGCTGCGATTTGATAAACTCTTCAAGTGAGGTTTCTTGTCCTGCTCGCGACGACCGTCAGCGCGGCGTCGTGGTTCGATAGCCCGGGACTCGCGCCCCGTCTCCTTGCCCCGCCCGCCCCGGTCCACGGCGTGCGCCTCGTCGTCGACCTCCCTGCGGACGTCCCGCCCGATCTAATCGCCGCCGCGTCCCGGGTCGGACATGGCGCGATGATGTCCAAACTCGACCGAAGCCGCGGCGATTCATTCGCTTTCGGGGTCATCGGCGACGCGGAGCCGGGTCGTTTCTGGTTCCAGCGCCTCTTGAACCCCGGAGACCATGCCTTCGCCGATCAATGGCGGTCTATACAGAAAACCGGAATCGACTTCACCTTGCAGTTGGGCGATTTCGTGAGCCTGGGAGACGTCGATCACTATCGACAGCACGTCGAACTTCTGGAGCGGAACATGACGGCTCCTGTCTTTCATTGCATAGGGAACCACGATCGTTCGACGCCCAACGGCGGGGCTCACACGATCCTTTACGAGTCCGTTTTCGGCCCTCGAAATTATTATTTCGATTACGGCGGCTGGCGCTTCGTCAGCCTGGACACTTCTTACAGGAAATTAACCCCTCCCCAGTTGCTCTGGCTGAAATACGCGCTATCCGCGCCCGGCCCCAAGGTCGTTTTCACCCACGTGCCGCCGGCTTACCTCAAAGGGTTGAAGCCCTTGGAGGAAGTCCAGAGCTCCGATCCGGCGATCATTCGCGTCTCCTTGCCAGAGGAGTCGAATTCATTCTTGAATGATTTTTTCACCAATTATTTTGAGGACGGCGCGGGAGAATTCGAGGAACTCGTCTCGCAGAGCGGGGTTAAGGCGGTCTACATGGGACATATCCACGCCTTCTGGGCGGCGGACCATCGGGGAGTACGCTACATCATCTCGGGAGGAGGCGGCTCCCCGTTGTACAACCCCTTGCCTCCTGGCTATCCCAAGAAGCATTTCGCGCATTCCTTGCGGGTGAAGGCGGGGCCCGGAGGACTCGAGGAAACAGTCATACCGCTCACGGGCCAACCCTTCGTCCTGCCTCCGGTCAAGCCGTAACTGCGTCACAACCCCCAGAAAGCCCAAACCAGTCCGCTTCGAACACGAATCGAAACTTTCCCCCGGGCGCGATTGCCCAAGCCACGGCTTCCGCGCGCGAGCGTCTCGTCTCTCACGGCGAAGCGAGCCCCCGTTACGCTCAGGCGAGCGCGCGGGGCGGCCAATAGCGAGAACCTCGCTCCGGACTTGAGCGGCAGGAGATGCCGCCCCGGACCGAGAAGCACGGCCGTTCCTCCGTCGATCAGGCTGAGATCAAGGCCTCTCGCGCGAGCTTCGAACACGGCGAAATTCACCAGCTCATGATCCAGGTCCCCGCCGAGCGCTCCGGCGATTAGAACGCGGACCGCCCCGAGAGACCGCGCCAGACGCAAGGCCTTGTCCAGATCGGAGCGTTCGGGGTCGTCATCGCGCAGGTGCACGGTTCGAGTCCAGAGCCTCGGCAGGGGGCGCGCCAGCGAGTCCATGTCCCCGACGATAAAATCCGGAACAAGCCCCAAAGTCCGGGCATGACGCGCCCCGCCGTCGGCGCAGATTAAAAGATCGGAGGCTGCCGCCGCGGCGCGGACTCGGCGCGGCTCGCGCAGTTCCCCATTAAGGATGAGCAGCGCCGTCCTAGGCATGATCTCTCGATTCAATCTGCAAGGTCACGTGCGTGATGCCGAATCGTTCGGACAAAATGGCCTTCCCGGCCGCCAACGTCGCGTCATGATTTTGACCCTCATCGACGACCAAGTGCCCGCTCATGGCCTCCTGCCCTTGGGTCAAGCACCACACGTGAAGATCGTGGACTTCCCTGACGCCCGGGATGACGGAAAGCTCGCGACGAATCTCATCGAGGTCAAGATGGGCCGGCGCGCCTTCCAATAGAATGTGGACCGAATCGCGCAGCAGCCAAAAAGCGGTGAAGATGATCCCCCCGCAGATCAGGATGCTGGCCAGCGCATCGGCCTGATACCAGCGCGTTTTTAAGACGATCACCCCGGCGATCAGCGCCCCGACGGAACCCGCGCCGTCCGAGAGGACATGCATGAGCGCTCCCCGCAGATTGATGTTGTCGCGGCTGGCGCGCCACAAGATCGCCGCCGAACCCAGATTGCAGACGAGCCCTCCGGCCGCGACCAGGATCATCGGACCCGCCGCGATCGGCGTCGGGAAGGCCCAGCGTCCCCAAGCCTCGCGCAGGATAAATCCCGTGGCGACCATCAACGCGATCGCATTGCCAAGAGCGGCCAAGACTTCGACGCGCCGGTAGCCGTAGGTGCGCTTGCAATCGGCGGGAAGGCGCGCCAGCATGGAGGCGACCAAGCTGAGGCTCAGCCCCAGCAAATCCACCGCCATGTGCGTGGCGTCGGCGATCAGAGCCAAACTTCCCGTCCACCACCCCCCCACGATCTCGGCGAAAAAGATCGCCGCGGTCAGGGAAATCGCGCCATATAAGGACCGTTGCGCGCGATCGTCCGCGCACGCGTGGTGCTCGTGTCCCATGACGCCTAGACGGCCCGATTCTGGCGGGCGATCTCGTAGAGCAAAGCCGTCGCCGCGCACGACGCGTTGAGGCTTCCCACCCCGTGCTCGGATTGCGGCACGCGCATCAGCTCGTCGCAGGAGGCGCGCACGAGAGGCCGCATGCCGTAGCCTTCCGACCCGATCACCAGCGCGCAGGGAGTGTTGATGACGCAGTCCCAGGCGTCTTTGCCCGAGGCGTCGGCTCCATACACCCAAAAGCCGTGCTTCTTGCACAGCGTCAGCGTCTGCGCGATATTGACCACGCGGTGAACCGGGATTTTCAGCGCGGCGCCGGCTGAGGCCTGGATCACGGCTTGAGTCACGGGAGCGGATCGCCTGTCGGGAATCACCACGCAGCGGGCGTTGAGCTGCAGCGCCGAGCGCGCGATCGCGCCCAAATTGTGCGGATCTTGAATCTGATCGAGAACGACGATGACAAGACCCTTCTTGCGCTCCTCGCTCAGTCCCCCGATCCATTCCGAAAAGGTCGATGCGGGATCATAGGAGGCACGCAGCGCCACCCCCGAGTGCTTCCCTCCCTTGACCGCGCGATCGAGTTCGGGACGGGACATATACTGAATCGGAACTCTCAAATCCTTGGCCTGCTTGATGAGCTGGCCGATGTTCGGATGCGAGAGCTCGTGCTCGATCCAAAGTTCTCTGCAGTCATACGGCGTCTTGGCGAACGCGTCCGCCACGGCCTCGAAGCCCCCCACCCACCGCGTTTGGGCGTCGGGAGCCTGCGCGTGGGAACCCGCCTGATCGGTCCGGACGCCCGTGCCGCGCGGCCGCCCGCCTCGACGGCTGAATTTCTTTCTCACCTCTTCACCGCCTTGGCGCCGTCCTTGCCGTCTTTGATCATATAGCCCAATGTTTCGATCTCGCGGCGGATGCGGTCGGACTCCTCGAAATCCTTTTTGGCTTTCGCGGCGGCGCGCCTTTCCAGCAGCTCGAGAATGTTCCCGGGGATCACCGCCTGGGCTTCGAGTTGAAAAAGACTCAAAGCCAAGACCGAGTCGGCCACCTCGAGAAACGCTTTTTTGGCCCCGGCCGGAAGGTCGCTTTTCAGCGCGTCCCAAACCACGGCCAGGGCCAACGGGGCGTTCAAGTCGTCGGCCAAGGCCTGCTTGAACTTGGTCGAGACGTCGGCCCAGCCGGGCTTGGGCGACTCATCGCGAATCAAGGCCGCCGCGTCCTTGAGGCGGCGGCGAGCGGTCTTCGACGCCTCCAGGGACTCCCAGGTGAAATCGAGCTGCTTGCGGTAATGCGCGCTCAGGCAATGGTATTTGTAATCAAGGGGAGAAAATCCCTTGTTCCTGAGGGCGGCCAAGGTGACGAAGCCGCCGGAGGACTTGGCCATTTTGGCGTTGTTCATGAGCAGGAATTCGCCGTGCATCCACACCTTGGCGAAGGGCTTGCCGGTCGCGCCCTCGGACTGGGCGATCTCGTTGGTATGATGCACGGGCACGTGGTCGATGCCTCCGCAATGGATGTCGAGCGTCTCTCCCAGGAAACGCATCGCCATGGCCGAGCACTCGATATGCCAGCCCGGGAACCCCCTGCCCCACGGGGAGTCCCATTCCATTTGGCGCCGGCTTCCCTGCGGGGAAAATTTCCACAGGGCGAAATCCGTCGCGTGCTTTTTCTCGGGATTGACCTCGACGCGCGCGCCGGATTTGAGCCCCTCGAGGTGCTCCCGTGTCATCAACCGCCCATATCCCGCGAATTTCGCCGTGTTGAAATAGATGCCGTCCGAGATGCGATACACGCAGCCTTTGGTCTCCAAGGCCTCGATGAGCTTGATCTGTTCCGGAATATGATCCGTCGCCCGGCACAGGACATCCGCGGCGAGAAGATCAAGCTCCTCGCAATCGGCGAGGAACGCCGCGGTGTAATGCTTGGCGACATCCCATGCGCTTTTGCCTTCGCGGGCCGCGCCGACCTCCATCTTGTCCTCGCCCTCGTCGCCCTGGCTCGTCAGGTGGCCCACATCGGTGATGTTCATCACGCGCTGGGGCTGGTAGCCGAAAAGCTTCAGCGTCCTGACCAGGATGTCCTCGAAGATGTAGGTGCGGTAATTGCCGACATGCTGATAGTTGTACACCGTGGGACCGCACGTATAGAGGGTCACCCGCGGAGGCGCCAAGGCAACGAAGTCGGATTTGGTCCGGGTCAAACTGTTGTAGAGGCGAAGGTTCACGCCCCTATCTTAGAAAATACGGCTGATTGTTTTTTACAGTCTCTGCATGGGACACCGGCGCCTGCGCGCGGATGGCCTTATCGCGCCGCTACGCGGCGGCCCGTCCGCTTCCCGCCAAGACAGAGACCGTGGCGACGGCGTGGCAGACGATCGCCTCACCCCTGCCGACGGAGTCAAGCCCCTCGTTGCTCTTGGCCTTGAAGCTGACGCACGACGCGGGAAGAGAAAAAAGGACGGCCAGAGAAGCCCTCAACGCGTCGTAGTGGGGCCTGAGCTTGGGCTCCTCGGCGATCACGGTCGCGTCGAGATGAGCGATCACGGCTCCGGACTCGGCGACGCGCTTGAGCACGTGCGCGACGATGTCCTTGGACGCGAGCCCCTTGAACGCCGGGTCCGAGGGAGGAAAAGCGATGCCGATCTCTCCTAAGCCCAAGGCTCCCAGGACCGCATCGCACGCCGCATGAAGCACGGCGTCGCCGTCGGAATGGCCGAGAAGGCCTCGGTCATGGGCCAGCTTGACTCCGGCCAGCCACAACTCGCGGCCCGGAACGAGGCGATGGATGTCGTAGCCGAAACCCACGCGCGTTTGACGCCGCCCCCCCCAACGGGCTTCCAAGACGGCCTCGGCCATCGTCATATCCTCCGGCGTCGTGATCTTGAAGTTTTCATAGCTCGACTCGACGATCGTGACCTTGACGCCGCAGCGCTCGACCAACTGACTCTCATCGGTGGCGTCGGAGTCGTCTCGAAAGCGCTCCAAGGCCTCCTTGAGCACGTCGTAACGGTAGGTCTGCGGTGTCTGCGCCGCCCAGTAAAGAGAGCGATCGGGGGTTTCGCGCACGACGCGTCCGCCGGCGTCCACGACTTTGAGGGTATCCTTGACCGGCACCGCCGCGACCGCGGCACCCGAGCGCAGCGCCTCGGCGAGCGTGGCGCGCACGATGTCCGCGGTGACCATCGAGCGCGCGCCGTCATGGACGGCGACGAGGTCGACTCCCGAAGGCAGGGAGGAAAAGCCGTTGCGCACGGACCCCATGCGGGTAGGTCCAGCGGCCACGACCTTGACCTTGCCCCGAGACAGGCGCGCTCCGTGCTCCTTGAGGGCTTGCGGGCTCAGCACCAACACGACGCTCTCGATCTCGCTCATTTGGGAAAAGCACGAGGCCGCCAACTCCGCGACGGTCGAACCGGCCAGAGGAAGGAATTGCTTGGCTCGTCCCATCCTCGTTCCCGCTCCCCCGGAAACGATGATCGCCGCGGCGCGCGCGCTCACCCGGGTTGACGCTCCACGCGGGATTTGGCGAAAATCATGCGGCCGTTGGACGTCTGGTGGATCGACGTCACCGTGGCGTCTATACGCTTGCCCACCGAGCGCCGAGCATCCTCGACGACCACCATGGTGCCGTCGTCGAGAAAACCTACCCCCTGCTCGCGCTCCTTGCCGTCCTTCATGACGAAGACGGTCATCGACTCGCCCGGCAAAACGACGGTTTTCAGCGCGCTGGAGAGATCGTTGATGTTCAACACCGTCACGCCCTCCAAGGTCGCGACCTTGTTGACGTTGAAATCCGTGGTGACGATCTTGGCGGCCATTTCCCTGGCGAGCTTGACCACCTTGCCCTCGATCTCGGCGATATCGGGAACATCCTTATCGAGAATGCGCACCGGAACCGCTACGCCTTCTTGAAGACGCGCCAGAACGTCCAAACCACGGCGTCCGCGCGCGCGCTTCATCGGATCCTCGGAGTCGGCCAAGCGGTGAAGCTCGGTCAGCACGAAACGGGGCACGACCAGTGTGCCCGACAGGAAATGGGTGTCGACGACCTCGCTGACGCGTCCGTCGATGATCGCGTTGCAGTCCAAAATCTTGAGGTCCATGCCGCGCTTTTTTCCCATCTTGAGCAGATCCTTATCCAAATCATCGAGCTCGGGGAATTTGCGCACCGAAATAATGAGACCCAAAATGCCGAAGGCGAAGAAGCGCAGCAGCGCGAACTTATCCCACACCTTATAAAGCTCCTCATTGCCGATCTGAAAGACCATATAATCCATCAAGCGCGCGATGATGATGCCGACCGCAGACCCCACAACGGCGGCCATGATCGTCAGAAGGTTCAGCTCCGCGACGATGAACTCGATGGCGACGATCAGCAACCCCACGCCCACGCCGATGGCGAGC
>JBBTHA010000099.1:0-12883 GCA_038060535.1 Elusimicrobiota bacterium
GAATTTCACCGTCGACCGGGTCTTCGACTTCCTCACCGGTTTGGATTCCCACGTCAGCGACCGCATCAGCAACATCGACGGGGGTTCCATCGAGCTCACCCCTTCCGCTCAGGACGAATCGCTCGGCTTGGATGAGCGCTCGCGCATCGATCTTCCTCCCGGCGCGTTCAGCGTCGGCTACGACACCGATACGGCTTCAGGAGTGGCGGAAGCGACGACGACGGTTCAAGTCGAGCTGAGCAAGGGTCGCGACCAGCAGCTGGCCAAGACCCTGAGCCTGGCCGCGCGCGGCTACGCCCCCGCGGCCTTGGAGACGGCCGACAATCCCGCGGCGTTTCCGCGAGAGATGTGGGCCGCGATGCGCGCGTATCGGACGGCGGCCTCGACGACGACCGTCGGCGGCGCGAACCCGCTCTCGGCGTTCTACAGCATCTTCCTGCCCGCGGGCATACGCCACCAGCTCAAAGAGCGCGCGGACTTGACCTTGTCCTACAGCCTTGCGGCCTCGACGGCGACGAGCGACGATAAGATTCAGATTTGGTTCTACAACGCCGTGCTCGGGCGGTTCGTTCCGGAGACAACGGATCGCCGCCTGGACACGGTCAATAAAACCATCACCGTCAGCGTCGACCATTTCTCCACCTTCGTGGTGCTCGATTCCACGCCGGTGGCGACGTCGACCGTCAGTTTCGGCGGAAGCGACATCGCGGTGGCCAATTTCCCCAACCCCGCCGACTGCATCACGCACTCCAACATCGCGCGCAACAGCTTCCTCTTTGGCTCGGGCGGGGTGCACGCGCCGTTTGTCGGGACGATGATCCGCACCTCCATTCCCAACGGCGACACGGCTGCGTTGAAGATCAACATCTACACCGTCACGGGGGAGAAGGTTCGGACCATCGAACAGGGCGACCTTCCCGCAGGGCAGACGTACTACACGCCGTGGAACTGCGCCAACGACGAGGGGCAGACGGTGGCCTCCGGAGTCTATATCGGCGAGGCGGTCCACGGCGGGCGACGGAAGTTCTTTAAGATCGCCATCATCAAGGGGAGCGGCCTGTGAGAACGCCCAAGACGACGGCGGCGTTGTCCTGCCTGCTGCTGGGGGCGGCAACGGGCGCTTTCGCTGCGGCCTCGGGCACGTCGGGGGCCCAGTTCCTGAAACTTGGCGCCGGCGCGCGGGCCGGCGCCATGGCCGACGCATTCACGGCGCTGGCCGACGACGCTTTCGCCGCGTATTACAACCCCGCGGGCCTCGTTCAGCTGGCGCGTCCCCAGCTGGGAGGGGCCCACTCGGCCCTTTTCCAGGGCGTGAGCTATCAGAGCTTGAATTTCGCGTTTCCCTTCTCCGCTTCCGGGGTCGCGCGCGCGGGAGAGGCGCGGCACCGCCATGCTTTCGGCGGCGCCATCTATTATTTGGGCGTGGGCGACATCGAACGGCGCACGGGAGACTCGACGACCCCGGCGGGCACGTTCAACTCGGCCGACGCGGCCTACGCGTTGTCCTACGCCTACGCCGCCAACTCCCGCCTGAGCCTGGGAGTCACGGGAAAATACATTTCGCAGACCTTGGACACCTACAGCGCCAATGCCTTCGCCGCGGACCTGGGCGCCCTCTATCGCTTGAACCCGGAGTCGGAGCGGCCGGTGACGGCCGGCGCGGCGATTCGCCATATCGGCTCGCGCATCGGCTACGTATCGACCCAAACCGATCCCCTGCCGACGACGTATGTCGTGGGCCTGGCGGCGGCGCCTTCGCGGGCCTTCGTCGCCGACCTGGATCTGGGAAAGCCCCGCGACGGCAGCCTGTTCGTCGCGCTCGGCGCGCAGGCGCGCAAGTCCCTGACCGAGAACGTGACCGGGGCGTTTCGCTTCGGCTACACGTCGGCGCGCAAGGACAACGAGGGGCTCAACGGCGTGAGCGCGGGTGCCGGCCTGTCGTTTCCCAAAGCCTCCTTCGACTTCGCCTGGACCCCGTTCGGGACCTTGGGAGACGCCTTCCGCTTCTCCCTTCTGATTAAATTCTAACCTGAATTCTTCGTGACTCCCCGCGGATGGGGGAGCTGCGTTCGTCTCGTCCCTTGTCGGGATCGCTCGGGGTTGAAACTGGATCGCGACGGCAAGGGCTGGGACCATTCGGTCGGAGGATCTGAGTTGGGACGTATCCGCAACTCGTCTCGAAACGAGCTTGTGGAAATCCTTTTTCGGTTGCGGGGCAGAATCGCTTCGCCTCTTCGCGGCTCAAACGGCGTTGAACACAATAATTCGCGCGTTCTCAGCTCTGATGATTTCAAACTGAAGATTTCCGGCTCATGATTCATGCTTGAGCTCCCCGGGGCTTGCCCCGGGGCCATTCACAGGCCTCGTCTTGACCTCATTGCCTTTTCAGTTTCCTGGAATTTTTCAAAATGCACAAATGACACAATATGTAAAATAGGCAGGTTATGAAGGACTCTCCCAATTCCCACCAGGGCGTTCACTGGATGCTGGTGCTCTTGTCGCTGATTTATCCTTTGCTGCGGTATTGCTATTTTGGCACAACGCCCGTCTCGCAGATTCCCCTCTACATATTCAATAAGTCACTTTGCATTTACGCGACGGGCTCCCTGTTGATGGCTGTCTGGGAGCGCCGCAGTGCGGGGGCGGCGACCGGCTCCCTGTGGATCTCTCGGGTGATGGTCTCCACCGCCCTGCACGTGCTGATTTCCCTGCCGCTGATGGGTCCCCATTACTTCAAGAAGCTTTATGAGAACAACACCATGACCTGGGCCGCCGAGATCTCGATGCTGGCGGGCGTATTTGCCACAGTGGCTTATTGGAGGCCCTACTGCAACAGCTCCCGGTTGTCGGCTGTCTCCCTGCGCCTGCGAACGGGAGTGCTGCTGGTGGCGGTTCACCTCGCCTTCATCGGCTATGCCGGGTGGTTTACCCCTTCCAATTGGCAGGGAGGAGTGCCGCCGGTCACCCTTCTGTGCTTCCTGGTGACCGTCGTCACAGCCGTTATGATGTGGCCTCATCCGGACGATGTTTTTTGATTTTTCCTAACTCCGCATTCTTTCCTTGACGCGGCCGCCGCATTGGACGGTTCAAGAGCGCTGCCATCACAGTTGGCTTGGACGCCCCGTAATTGATAGCCTCACGCGGTATCAGTGAGGGGGTCTTCAATCATGGGACTGTCCGCGAAAAGCTGGCTTGTCGTGATCTCTCTGGTCTTGAGCGTCGCCATCGGCGCGGCGCTGTCTCGCGGCGGCAAAGAGGGCGCTGCGTCGCCCCAAGTCCGCCCCCTGATCGGCCTCTCGCTCGACACGCTTAAAGAAGAGCGCTGGCAGCGTGATCGCGACTTATTCGTGGCGCGCGCCGCGGAGCTTGGAGCCGACGTGCTCGTCCAGGCCGCCAACAGCGACGACGCCCGTCAAATGCAGGACGTGCAGGCGCTGATCAGCCGGCGGGTGAACGTGATCGTGATCGTGCCCCATAACGGGGCCGCGATGGCCAAAGCGGTCGACCTGGCTCACGAGGCGGGCATTCCCGTGATTTCCTACGACCGCCTGATCACCGGGGCCGATGTGGACTTGTACGTGGCTTTCGACGCGGTGCGCATCGGCGAGCTTCAGGCGACGACTCTGCTGTCGATGCTCAAGGGGCGCCGGCCGATTCGTCTCGTGCGCATCCACGGGGCCAAAACGGACAACAACTCGTTTCTTCTGCGGGACGGGCAGGATAAAGTCCTCAAGCCCCTCCTGACCAAGGGCGGCGCCGTCGTGGTTCACGAGGATTGGGCGGAGAATTGGAAGCCCGAGAACGCCAAGAAAATCATGAACGCGGCCTTGACGCGCCACGGCAAGGACATCGACGCGGTCCTGGCCGCCAATGACGGCACGGCCGGAGGCGCGGCCCAGGCGCTGAGCGAAGAGGGGATCTCCGACAAGGTCTTGGTCGCCGGACAAGACGCCGAGCTCGTCGCGTGTCAGCGCATCGCCGCGGGGACCCAGGCCCTGACCATCTACAAACCTCTTCGGCTGGAAGCCGGCGCGGCGGCGGAGGCGGCCGTCAAGATGGCCCGCGGACGCCCCCTGATCGCGCGCCAGGAGGTCGACAACGGCAAAGGCGCGGTGCCGTCCCTTCTGCTCGACGTCATCGCCGTCACGCGGGCGAACCTGCTCGACACCGTCGTCAAGGACCGCTACCACTCCTACGACGACGTTTTTGGCGGCCTGGACGAATCGCTCAAGCCCCGGCGTCCATGACCGAGCCGCTTCTTGCCGCGCGTGGAGTGACCAAGCGCTTCAGCGGGGTCGTCGCCCTCAAGAACGTAGACTTCGATGTGCGCGCCGCGCAGGTCCATGCCCTGTGCGGGGAAAACGGCGCGGGAAAATCCACGTTGATCAAGCTTCTCAGCGGAGTGTACCCGCATGGATCCTATGACGGCGTCCTAAGCGCGGACGGCCGCGAGATTGGCTGGAGCGGAGTCGCCGACGCCCAGAAAGCCGGCGTGGCGGCGATCGCTCAAGAGCTCGCGCTGGTCCCGGCGTTGAGCGCGGCCGAGAACGTGCTGCTCGGAGACTTGACAATCCGCCGGGGCTTGGTCGACTGGGCGGATGTCGAGGGCGAGGCGAAGCGGTGGCTGGGGCGGCTGGGCTTGGACATCGATGTGCGCCGTCCCGTCGAGAGTTTGGGCACGGGACAACGGCAGCTCATCGAAATCGCCAAGGCCTTGCGCCGCCGCGCGCGCGTGTTGATTCTCGACGAGCCCACGGCGGCCTTGTCCAAGACGGAGGTCGGCAAGCTTTTCGCTTTGATCAAATCGCTGCGGCAAGAAGGAATCGCCGTTGTTTACGTGTCCCACCGTCTCGAGGATATTTTCGAGCTGGCCGACCGCGTCACCGTTTTGCGCGACGGCGCGACCGTGTCTACCCGAGACATCAAGGACACGACTCGCGAGGGTCTGATACGGGACATGGTTGGCCGTGAACTGGGCGAACTCTACCCCCGAAGAGCGCCGCGGCCGGGGGAGGTGGTCCTCGAGCTTCGCGGAGTGTGCGCCCGCGCCGACGCGGAACATGAGCTGCGCGACATCTCTTTTTCGGTCCGCGCGGGCGAGGTCGTGGGCCTGGGCGGCCTCATGGGAGCGGGGCGCACGGAACTGCTGATGCATCTCTTCGGGGCTTGGGGACGGCGCACGGCGGGCGAAGCCCTTTTGGGCGGCCGGCCCCTCGCGGCGAAAACCCCCGCGCAGGCGATCGCGGCGGGAGTGGCGCTCGTCAGCGAGGACCGCCGGCGTCACGGACTGATTCTCGAGCAGTCGGTCGGGTTCAATCTCTCCCTGTCGACGCTGGACTCGCTGGCCCGGAAATGGATTTTGGACTTTCGTCTTGAAGAGAGCCTGGGCGAGCGCGACCGCGCGGACTTGCGCATCAAAACCCGAGGGCTTTCGTCCAGCGTGGCCGAGTTGTCCGGTGGCAACCAGCAAAAAGTCCTGTGCGGGCGGGCCCGCCGCTGCCAGCCGCGCGTTCTGTTTCTCGACGAGCCGACCAAGGGAGTGGACGTCGGAGCCAAGATTGAAATCTACGAGTTGATCAACGCGCTCACCGAGCGCGGCGTCGCCGTGGTTTTGGTCTCCAGCGAGCTTCCCGAGCTCATCGGCGTCTCCGACCGGATCCTGATCATGCGTCAGGGCCGGATCGTCAACGAATTTGTCCGCGCCGCGGCGACGCAGGAGCGTTTGATCGCGGCCGCGTTGGGACAGGAGGTCTCATGAGTGGATCAACCACAGGCTCCGCGCGCGACGCGGCGGCGCTGGCGGCCTTGGCGTTGGCCGCGGGAGTGTTTGCCGCTTTGTCGTCGGATTTTCTCGGCGCGAGGAATCTTTCGATGCTCGCCATCGAGCTGTCGACCACGGCGATTTTAGCTTTGGGAATGTTCATGGTGATTTTGCCCGGCCACATTGATTTGTCGGCGGGAAGCGGGGTGGGGCTTGTCGGCGCGGCCACGGCGGTGCTGATCACCATTTATGGTTGGCCGGCTTGGGCGGCGATGGCCGTTTCCCTGGTTCTGGCCGTCCTGATCTGGCGCACGATGGGCTCGTTGATCGTGACGCAGCGCATGCCCTCGTTCATCATCACGCTGGGAGGTCTGCTCGTTTTTAAAGGCCTGTTTTGGCTCATCATCCGCAGCGCCACCGTCCCGGTGTCCTCCGGAGGCCGGATGAATCTCTTGGCGCGCCTGACGACGACGTATCTGCCGCCGGCCGCGGGCTGGGCCTTGGCCGCCGCCGCGTGCGCGGGCCTATTTGGACTTTGGTTTCGGCGAGCGCGGGCAAGACGAGCCGGCGCAGACGTGGAGGAAGGATTCCTCAAGACGGTGATTTCCGCCCAGTTGGTGATTTTGTTCGTGCTCACGATGAACCATTTTCGCGGAGTGCCCGTTCCCGCGCTCTTGCTTGCGATCAGCGCGGCTTTCGTCGTGATCGTGACGGAACGCACGGCCTTCGGACGCCGGCTCTATGCGATCGGAGGCAACGAGGAGGCCGCGCTTCTGGCCGGCATCAACGTCAAAGGGACCATCATCTCGGCCTACGCCTTGATGGGAGGCGCCGTGGCGCTGACGGGCTTCATGCAGACGGCCTACACGGGAGCCGCCACGACCACGGTGGGAGATCTCATGGAGCTCGACGCCGTCGCGGCCTGCGTGATCGGCGGCACGAGTCTCAAGGGGGGCCGGGGAGACGCTCGCGGCGTGTTGTTTGGCGCGCTCATCATGGCCACGCTTCTCAACGGGATGACGCTGCTCGCCGTGTCCCCGGAAATCAAGTATATCGCCCGCGGGCTGGTGCTTTCCTTGGCCGTTTGGCTCGACGCGCGCTTGTCCCGCGCCTAGAGCTCCATGATGTAACAAAAACGCCGTTGACGCGCCCGGCGCCGCTGTTACACTAAGAGGAATGCCCCCGGTCAGGGCCCTTTTGCTCGCGGCGCTATTTTGCGCCGCCGGTGCCGCTCGCGCAGCCGTTCTGCGCGAAGCCGCAGGCCTCGTTCAGGTTCGCCCCGGGGGTTCCCAGACCTGGGCGCCGGCGGGCTCCTTGCCGCGCCAGCTGAGCGAGGGCGATGGGGTGCGCACGGGCTTCAACGCTCAGGTGCGCGTCGAACTGCGGGGCGGGTCCGTCTTGGAAGCCTCCGGAAATTCGAGCTTCACAATCGAGGCCGACAATGACGGCCAAACGAGCGTGGCCGCCTCCTTGGGATTTCTGCGATTGACGGCCCTGGCTTCGGGCGGGCGGGCGGTGACGGTGCGTTCGCCCGTCTGCCTGGCGAAGGTGCGCGGCGAGCGAGCCGCGCTGAGCGTCGTCGTGTCGGGAGGAGGCAACGTCGTTCTGGAAGTGGACAGCGGCCTGGTCGGAGTGGAGGATATCCGCGGCCGGCAGATGCTGCTCAACGCGGGCCGCAGAATCGAGGTCGATTTGGCCGGCCTGCGCGAACCGACCCCGGTGCCGACTCCCGCTCAGCGCCGCGCTCAGGATTTTATGTCGTCGATGCGCCGGGAATTGGGTTTCGAGCTCGGACGAGAGGCCGATTTTGCCGCGGCGGCCAAAGAAAGCCGTCGAGAGGAGCACCGCCTGGGGCGGGTCCTGACAGATTTGGACGGCCGGCGCGTGCGCGTCGAGGAGTTCGTGGTGCGTCCGTCGGCGGATCGCCTCGCCCTGGTCGTGCTCAACGGGCGCGCCGACGGTTTGTCATTTTATTCCTGGGACGGCGTTTTCGACCGGGCCTTGCCTCGGGACTTGGCGCCGGTGTTCTCCGGTTTGGCCGCCTCGCGCGACGCGCCGACGGACTGGACGCTGCTCTCTTACTCGGCGACCCGTTCCAACGGCGTCGCTTCCTTGGTGGAGCGGGCCTCCGGCGGTCATCAAGTCGACGTCAACTCCAACGGCGATCCCTCCGACGACGTCGCGGCGGTGTTTGACGCCGAGCGCGACGTCTACCGCGCGACCGGGGGTCCCGTCTACAAAACCGTGTTCGATCGTTGGGGGCTTTACGCCGACGGAACGTTGCGGCGGGGGTGGACCGGGAGCAATCTGCAGTCTTATTTGGACGCCGTGCCCAGCACGACCCATGATCCGCTGAGCGGCGCGGCGCTGGCGGCGGCCTTGCCGGGGACCGTCGTCAATACGACGTTCCCCGATGCCGCGTCCGCGCGCCGTTCGCGCTTGGAGTCCTACGGCGACGGCACGTCGGTGGGGGTCGAAGATTTTGGGTTGGAGTTCGCAGGCGGAGTCGCCGGGCGCGGCGCGTGGGGCGGATCGTCTTCGGGCGACGGCCTTCACCGCGCCATGCTGGATTGGGGCTTCGAGCAGCGGGTCACGTTCAACGGCCGGACGATCCGTTTGACGATGCCCGCGCGCGATTTCCTGGTCACGGGGCAGCTGCCGTGAGATTGTCCGCGGCCGTCCTTGTTGCGCTGATCGGGGTTCCGGCCCGCGCCTTGGAGTGGACGCCGATGGCGACCGTCACGGCTTTGGGCGGCGTGCATTCCTTCCGCGGCGAGCGCGGTTCCTTGTCGGGGAACGTGGACGCGGTGTTTTCTCCGGCTCTGAGGCTGGGCGAGAGCTGGTCGCTTCTGGCCAGCGCGCGATCCAGCTACGAGGGAACGCGCCGGGTCGTAGACGTCTTGGGCGCCGCCACGCCCGCCCAGGAACGCATGGAATACCGGGGGGCCGTGCGCGCCGTTTGGGCGGATTCCTCCTCGCGCTGGAGGCTCAAGCCGGGGACGTCCTACAAGGTTTCGTTTCTCAAGGAGACGCGGGATGAATCGTGGGGGGGCGGTCTTTTCGATGAGCGTCTGTGGACGATCGGCGCGGAGGCGGAAATGGTCACCCGCGAGCCGCACGCGGTTCGGGCGTCTTTGGATTGGTTCGAGGCCTCCTACCCCAACTACACGAGCCTGGAGTCGCAAGCGGCCCTTCAATTCTCGGGTCAATTGATCGCGCGAGAACTCGTCGGCGACAAGCTTCTTGACCGCGACGGCGTCCGTCTCGGGCTCTCGTTCGACGCGCCCGTGGGGAAGAGAGTTCGCTTGGACGCGGCGTTGTCGAGCCTGTGGTCGCGTTATCCAAAGCAAAAAGTCGTCAACGACGCGGGACTCTTCGACTCAAGGCTCCGGGAAGACATCCTGACCTCCCTGACTTTCGCCGCGCGCATGCCCCGGGAGTGGAACGCGGATCTTCGGACCTTGGGGTCCGTGACGTTTGGCGCGTCGTTTCTGAGTTCGGGACAAAACGGCTACGACGCCTCGCGGGGTCGTTACATGGCGGGGTTTTACGATTATCGCGAGCTGTTCATCGTTCCCGCGGTTAAAATCCTCGCGGGATCGCAGCACGCTCCGGTGCAGATCGACGCGAGCGCGGGCTGGAGGCGGCGCGGCTATCTTCACCGTCTGGCCCAGGACGGGACCGGGGTGTACGGCGGCCACGCGTTGGTGACGACGGAATGGACTTTGACGTCGACGTTGACCACTCCGATCGCCGGGCGTCTGAGCCTTATGTTCACCGTGGAGAGGGCCAGCGCGTCGTCGAACCAGAGATTCGAGAGATATTACCGCTATGCCTATGAGTCGACGAACGCCCTTGCGGGCGTGAGGTGGGATTGGTGACACCCCTGTGGGCGCTCGTCTTGGCGGCGGCGGTCTGCTCCGCGCCGCGGGCCCAGGCCGCGGCGACGGCGTGGAGCGGCGGCGCCGTCGGAGACTGGAACGTCGCGGCCAACTGGTCTTTGTCCTCCGTTCCCGGACCGGCCGACGCCGTCAGCATCGCCTCGGGCACGGTGCTCGTTTACTCCACGAACGCAGCGCCGTCGATCGCCTCTTTGACGCTGGGCTCGCCGGGCGTCTCTCCCGCAGCGGTCCTTCGTCTGTCGACGGGTTTGGTCGTGACGGGGACGGTATTACTGAGCAACGCGGCGGCGCTTCAGGTCGCCTCGACTCAAGCCATTCGCGCGGCGGATATGACCCTGCTGGGGGGGGCCAGCGTCACGTTGACGGTCGACCCGGCGGCCTCGGCCCCGGGGGCGGTCCTGCGGATTACGGCCTCGGGTTCGCTGACTCTTGCGGGCGGCTCGACGGTCACGGTTCGGGGTCGGGGTTACGTTCAGGGCGTGGGCGCGGCCGCAGGAGCCGGAGCGGGGGGAGGCGGCGCGGGTTCGGCCGCCTCCGGAGGAGGGGGCGCAGGCCATGGCGGAGCGGGCGGAGCGGGAGGGTCGGCCGCCAATGGAGGAGGGACGTTCGACTCCCTGGAACCCAGCGACGCCGGCGGCGGAGGCGGCGGAACGCCGTCGTCCGACGGGGGCGCGGGCGGAGGGGTGATCATTTTGATCGCGTCGACGGCGACCATTGACGGGCGTGTGGACGCCGACGGAGCCGACGGTCAAACCGTCGGATTGGAGGGCGGCGGCGGAGGGGCGGGGGGATCGATCGTCATCGACGTCGACGTGTTGCGAGGCACGGGAACCGTTTCGGCTCGCGGGGGCGCGGGCGGCGGCGCCGTGAATTTCGGCGGCGGCGGCGGCGGCGGCGGGCGACTGTGGATTCGGGAGCGCTCCTATGCCCAGGTGAGCTCGACGTTGACGTATCTCATGACCGGAGGTTCGTTGGGAGCGGGCGGGACGGCCAGCGGAAGCGTGGGCGCTTCCGGAAGCGGGGTCTTGAGCCCGCTGCATTGGAACGGCGCCGGAGCCGACGCGCTGGCCTCTAACGCGCTCAACTGGACCGGAGGGATTTTGCCCTCGGACGGCGTCCAGGTGGTTTTGGGATCCTCGGCGACGGCTAAAGCCTGCATTTGGAATCTCGCCGTCTCGCTCGGCAGCATGACGGTCCTGCCGCAGTTCTCGAGCTCGGTGGTGTTGGCCTCGTCGTTGACCGTGTCCGGGTCATTCGAGATGGCGGCAGGAACCCTGACCGCGGCGCCCGGACTCGTCTTGAGGCTCGACGGGGCCGTGCGGCAGACGGGAGGACGCCTGAATCTGTCCGCCTCGACGATGACTTTGGCCGGCCTCGGAGGATCGATCGCCGTGTCCCTGTTCGACGCCTCGGCCCAACGGGTGGTGGTTGGAGGGGTGGCGGCCGCGACGGCGACGCTTTCGGGATCGCTCGCGGTCTCATCGGCAGTGCATCTGTCGGCGGGAGCCCGGCTGGACCTATCGACCGGCACTTTACGACTGAGCGGCGACGGACCGTTTGCGGGACCTGGCGGTGTGTCGGCCTCCACCGGCCATTGGACGCAGGCCGCGGGAGCGTCGACCCAGACCTGGACGAAATTCAACGGCTTTTTGGGCGGCTTGCGCGTCTCCAACGCGAGCGCGGGAGGCTTGACGCTTTCCACGGCGGCGGGATCGTCGTTTACCCTGACCGGGGGTTTGACGGTCGATTCCGCCGCCGTGCTTAAAGCCACGGCCGCGGCACTCGGCGTGGGGGGAGATTGGTCCGTTTCGGGAACGGCCTATTTGGCGCGCTCGACGGTGACGTTCTCATCGGCTGGAACAAGCACGGCGGCGATCGTTTCCGGCGGGACGTTCGACTTTCTCGTCGTCGATATGCAGTCGGCGACGCTGCTTCTCTCGACTCGCGTGACCGTCGCCTCCACGGTCACGATCGTGTCCGGGACCCTGGATTTATCCGCCGCCAGCGTGACGGTTCGCGGATATTGGACGGAAAACGGCGGCCTGGTCGTGGGCGGGACCAGCCGAGTTCTCTTCGACGGGACGGGTGCGCAGACCGTGCTCCAGCGGCCGAGCAGTTCCTTCGGCGCGTTCATTTCCTCTCCCGCCGCGTCCATGACACTCGCCGGTCCTCTGTCGACCACGCGCGAGTTGGAGTGGCATCGCGGGTCTCTCAATATCGCGGGTCGCGCCCTGAGCATCCGCGGCGATATGCTCAACAAAAGCGGCGGCGCGCTCACGGCGGCCGGATCGACGACGACCTTGGTGGGGGGTTCGACGCAGACCGTGACCTTCACCGGGCTGGATGGCGTCGTCGTCGACAACTCCAACGCGGCGGGCGTGCGTTTGGGCGTCAACGCCACGTGGGGGAATTTCACGATCCATCCGGGACGGACCTTCGATGGAGGCACCCGCAGCCTGACGGTGATCGGAGACTCGTGGAACACGGCGGGCGCCAACTATCTGTCGACGCCGCAGCAGCACTCGGTCACCTGGTCTCCTCCCGCGGCGATCGCCGTCGCCTCGGGCTCCGTGGTGAACGCCAAGCTCTCGCTTTCGCTCAATAAGACGGCGAGACTGCTGGGGGGACTGTTCATCGACGGGGCGGGGAACTCGTTCGATCCCAAGCAGGGCTCGAGCGTGATCAACGCCGCGGGCGGATCGACGATCACGTTTCGGGCAAGCGCGGATTTGATCCCCTCATCGGGAAGCAATTGGTTCTACGGCGGCGACGTGGACAACTCCTGGTTGGTGTTCCAAGGCACGGGAGGGGCGCGCGGCTCGGCGCTGTCTACGACCACCTTCGGCAGCGTTCTTATTTCCTTGAATTCGACGGCCGACGTCTTCCAGGCCCCCGATCTCAACCTTCTCGGCTCGATGCGGGTCTCGGGAGGCACTCTGCGTCCGCAGGGTTCCCGCACGATTTCCTTGGGAGGCGATTTTATTCAAACCGGCGGCGCCGTCGACTTCGCCACGCCCGCTACGGGAACCGTGCGAATGACCGGCGTTTCCAGCCAGACCGTCAGCCTGTTGCCGGGCGCGACTTTGTGGCACCTTGTGACCGTCGGGACGGGAACGGTTCGGGCGGGGTCCTCCCTGCTGATTCGAGGGGATTTAAGCGTCGCGGCGGGGCAGTTTTCGGCGGGCGCTTCGACGCACGCGGTTCAGGGTCGCATATTCAT
>JBBTHA010000100.1:0-8250 GCA_038060535.1 Elusimicrobiota bacterium
CCCAGGTTGTGAAAATCAGAATCGGAGAAATTGAATCCATCGTGGCAGATGGCGCAATTGGCCTTGCCGTGGAACAGGTTGAAGCCTCGCCGCGCGGCCGCGCTCATCGCGTTTTTCTTGCCCGCCTGCCACCGATCGAAAGGAGAGTTTCCGCTGAGGACCGTGCGCTCGAAGGTCGCGATCGCCTTGCCGATGCGGTCGATCGATACGGCCTCATCGCCAAAGGCCGCTCGAAACAAGGGCGCGTAGCCCGCGATCGACGACAAGCGGGCGACGCACCCCTCGTGCGTAAAGCCCATTTCGATGGGATTCTGGATCGGGCCTATCGCCTGTTCCTCCAGGCTGGAAGCGCGGCCGTCCCAAAATTGCAGCTCCATGTGCGCCGAATTGAGGACGGTCGGCGCCGAACGCCCGCCGCGCTGTCCTTTGATGCCGGTCGAGACCGCCGCGCGATCGGTCCAGCCTTTCGACGGATCGTGGCAGGTGGCGCAGGAGACCGTCTTGTCGCCAGACAGGCGCGGGTCGAAAAACAGGGCCTTGCCCAGCGCGATTTTCGCGGCGGTGACCGGGTTGTCGGCGGGGACGTCGGGCGCCTTGAGGCCGAGCGGGACGGGGTTGGGATAGGTCGGGTCGTCGACAGCGTCGCTTCGGAGGTTTCCGGCGAACAGGATGATCAAGACGAGCGCAAGCGGTCGCTTCATCAGGAGCTGGGTCGCAACGGAACGGCCGTTGTTTCAACCCGGCGCGGAATTTAGTTGAATATCGGCTCGCCCGACGAGATAGGAGAGACAATGAGCACCGCCATCGCCCCCGACGTGCACCCCCAACTCAAGGAATTTCTGTCGCGCAAGATTCATGGCTTGCTGGTCGCGGGTCAACGTGTCGACGCGGCCTCTTCGCGAACGTTTGCGACCTTCAACCCCGCCACGGGCGAGACTCTGGGCATGGTCGCCGAGGGCGACTCCGCCGACGTCGACCGCGCCGTCGCCGCCGCGCGCAAGGCGCTCGAGGGGCCGTGGGCGAAGATGTCGGCCGCCGAGCGCGAGGTCGTTCTCCACAAAGCCGCCGATCTGCTCGAGGCTCGCGCCGAGGCGTTCGCCCAGCTCGAATCGCTCGACAACGGCAAGCCCATCCGGGAGGCCAAGAACGGCGATCTCCCGCTGGCGATCGGCCTGCTGCGTTATTTCGGGGGCTGGCCCACTAAGATTCACGGCGAAACGACCCCGGTCTCGGTGCCGTATGCCCCCGGAGCCAAGTTTCTTCATTACACGGTGCGCGAGCCGGTGGGCGTGGTGGGGGCCATCATCCCGTGGAACTTCCCCCTCTTGATGGCCATCGAGCGCCTGGCTCCCGCTCTGGCGTGCGGCAACGCGGTCATTCTCAAACCCGCCGAGCAGACGCCCTTAAGCGCCCTATGGCTGGGAGAACTGCTCCTGGAGGCCGGCGTGCCCCCCGGAGTCGTCAACGTCGTGACCGGGTTCGGTCCGACGGCGGGAGCGGCGATCGCCGCGCACGCTCAGATCGACAAGGTGACGTTTACGGGATCGACCGAGGTCGGCCGCGAAGTGGTCAAGGCCTCGGCCGGAAATATGAAGCGCATCTCCATGGAGCTGGGCGGCAAATCGCCCAATATCGTCTTCGCCGACGCCGATCTCGAGGCCGCGGCCAAGGGCATTTTCATGGGGATTTTCTACAACCAGGGTCAGTGTTGTTCCGCGGGCTCTCGCGTCTTCATCGAGCGTCCCGTTTACGACAAAATGGCGGCCGCGCTGTCCGAGCGGGCCAAGACCCTCAGGCAGGGAAACCCCCTGGATCCGAAGACGCAGATGGGTCCCTTGGTCTCCGCCGAGCAGCGCGACCGGGTGCTGGCCTATATCCAGTCCGGGAAAAAAGAAGGGGCTCAGCTGCTGACGGGCGGCGCGGCCGCCTCGGGGCCGGGCTACTTCGTCGAGCCGACCGTTTTTGGAGGCGTCAAGGACGAGATGAGGATCGCCCGCGAGGAGATTTTCGGACCGGTTGTCGCGGTGATGCCTTTTGACGGAATCGACGAGGTGGTCGCGCGCGCCAATTCGACGGACTATGGTTTGGTCGCGGCCGTCTGGACCAAGGACGTCAAGAAAGCCCATCAACTCGCCGCCAAGCTCAAGGCCGGCACCGTCTGGATCAATTGCTACCACTTCGTCGACGCGGCCGCGCCCTGGGGCGGCGTCAAGCAAAGCGGTTATGGGCGCGAGAAGGGGCAATACGCCCTGGACAACTACACGTCCTTGAAATCCGTCTGGGTCGATCTCAACTGACATGGGCGCCTCTGCCGAGCAGGAAGTGATCGCGCGCGTCGAGGGCGCTGTCGGCGTGGTCACGATCCACCGGCCGCGGGCGTTGAACGCGCTCTCGCTCGGGGTGATGGAGGCTCTCGCCCAGAGGCTGCGCGCCTTCGATGGCGACGCGGGCATCCGAGCGATGGTGCTGGCGGGATCGCCCAAGGCCTTCGCCGCCGGAGCCGATATCGGCGAGATGAAGGATTTGGCCGACGCCGAGTCGGCGCAAAAAGCGCTGTCGGCGCACTTGGCGCGTTGGGACGAGATCGCGCTTCTCAAGAAGCCGCTGATCGCGGCTGTGTCCGGTTTCGCGCTCGGCGGAGGCTGCGAGCTCGCCCTGGCCTGCGACATGATCGTGGCTTCGGAGACCGCGGTGTTCGGCCAGCCCGAGACGCTCATCGGCGTCATCCCCGGCGCCGGAGGCACCCAGCGCTTGACCAAGCTGGTGGGCCGCGCGCTGGCGATGGAAATGAACCTGACGGGGCGGCGCTTGAACGCGCGCGAGGCGTTGTCTCTGGGTTTGGTCAACCGCGTCGTGCCCGTGGAGGCGACTTTGGACTCGGCGATCCAACTGGCCCAGCTCATCGCCTCTGGGCCGCCCTTGGCCGTTTGCGCGGCCAAAGAAGCGGTTCGCCGGGCCGTCGATCTGCCGTTGGCCGAGGGCCTGGCCCTTGAGCGGCGATCCTTTTTTCGCCTTTTCGACACCCAGGATCAGAAAGAGGGGATGCAATCCTTCGCGCAGAAGCGCAAGCCGGTGTGGACCGGGACATGAGCGCGCCCGCGCAAGAGCTGCTCGTCGAGACCAAAGAGGGCGTGCTGACTTTGACCCTCAACCGCCCGGACGTGCTCAACGCTTTGACGTTGCCCATGATGGAGGCTCTGTCCCAGGCCCTGGCCAAAGCGTCGAGCGACCCCGGGGTCAAAGCCGTCATCATCACGGGCGCCGGGCGGGCCTTCTGCGCGGGGGCCGATCTCGGGGATTTGCAGCGGCGCCAAAGCGTCAAGTCTTTTTCGCTGGGCGATGAGCTGCGCGAGCGCTTCAATCCTCTGATCGCCAAGCTGCGGGGTCTAGAAAAGCCCGTCATCGGCGCGATCAACGGCTTGGCGGCCGGGGCAGGAGCGAGCCTGATCCTTTCGACGGATCTCAAGATCTGCTCGGACAAGGCCACCTTTCTCAACGCCTTCGTGCGCGTGGGCCTTGTTCCGGACTCCGGCATGACTTATTTTCTGCCGCGTTTCCTGGGCTATGCCAAAGCCTTGGAGCATGCGTGGCTGGCCAAGCCGATCACCGCCGAACAGGCGTTCTCGTGCGGCCTGGTCAACGCGGTCGTTTCTCCAGACGATGTGCAACAGCAGGCGCGGGCCATGGCCGGAGAGCTTTTGAAAATGCCGCCTTTGGCTCTGGCCTTGACCAAACGCGCGATCAATCGTTCCCTGGACGCCGCGTCGCTTGCCGAACAAATGGAGTACGAATCGCAGCTGCAGGAGATTCTGGGCAAAACCGCCGATCACGCCGAGGGCGTGCGCGCGTTCGTCGAAAAAAGGCCGCCCCGTTTTCAAGGAGAGTGAAATGAAAATCGAGCCGAATCGAATCCGGGAAGAAAGGCTTCTGGAAAAGATCGCCGCAGGGGGCAAGATCACGGAGCTCGCGGAAATGAGCGACGAGTATCGCGAGCATCTGACCAATCTCATGATGATGCAGGCCGATTCGGAGCTGGCCGGCGCCTTCGGCTACGTGCCGTGGATTTTGAAGTCGCCCGACATCAAGGAGACGTTGCAGGTGTCCCAAATCGTCAAGGACGAGGTCCGGCATGCCCGCGTGATGTACCGGCTGCTCGAGGGTGTCGGCGTCGACGTCGACGCGTATTACGCGAGCCATAATTTCAATCTGCGCGTCGACAAGGACGACCTCGGCACCCTGCGCGCGGCCGACGACAAGCGCGTCAATATTTTCTACTACCCCATCGAGACGTGGTACGATTTCATCATGTTCAATTTCTGCATGGACCGCGGGGCGGGGCACCAGCTGGAGGACTCCCTGGATTGCTCCTACAAACCCTGGTGCGACGGCATGGAGGGGATCTTCAAGGAAGAAGAGATGCACATGGCCCACGGCGATCAATGGGCCAAAAAGCTCTCCGCCGAGCCCGCCACTCACGACGAGCTTCAGAGGGCTTTCGACAAGTGGTACCCCAGGACGATGAACATTTTCGGCCGGGCGGGATCTCCCAAGAACGCCCTGTACCGCAAATACGGGTTGAAGAAGCGCGACAACGACGAGGTTCGCCGGGCCTTCGCCGCCGACGTTCAAGAGAAAGCCGCCAAGTTCGGCCTGCGGGTCCCCCAGTGGAGCCCCGTCGCGGCGAGGATGACGGAAGAGCCTTTCATTCCGGGGTAGGGGCATGGGACTGATCATCGCCGTTTGCGGCGCCGCCCTCAAACGTCCATGGCTGTTGGCTCCTCTCTTGGCGGGGGTGTTCGTCCGTTTTCTTTTGGACGCGCTGTTCGCCCTGGGGCCGTCCGTTTCCTCCCCGGTGATCATGCTCAATACCGTCGCGAGCATTCTGTCGACGGTGGCGGTGACGGCGATCTTTTGCGAGTTGTGGCTGGGCGACGGCCGCCATCTTAAAGGCGACAGGCTGCTTTCGGCCTGTTTATTGTTTCTGCTGCCTTATCCGTTGCAGCTGCTTGTGGCCATGGTCTCGGCGCCCGTGGTCTACGTCTTGCTCGGCTCGGGCCTTGAGTCGCGCGTGCTGATGCCGCTGATTCTGCTGCAAGCGGCCGCGGGAAAACTGGTCGCTTATGTCCTGGCGGCGGCCTCGGCGCTCGGGGCGGCCCATCGCGACGAGCACCCCGGCGTTCTTGCGGCTTGGAGACACGGCTGGAGTTTGGTCCGGGGAAACGCAGGGTTTTTTGCCGCGACGCTGGGCGCCACCCTGCTCCTGCAGGAGACGAGCGCGTACTTCCTGCGCGCGACCGTGCTTGCCGACGTGTTTTCCACCATCGTACCTCTTATCGGCTGCGTCGCCGTGACCCTGGAGGCTGGGCGTTCGGCACGACTGAAGGCGCCATGACGGGCCAATCGGAGCGCCGGCAGTTCTGGGGCGTTTTCTGCCTGGCCCTGCTTCTGCGCTTGGCCTATGCGTGGACCCAGGGCCCGCCTCTTCCCATCGTCGGAGACGCGATGGAATATCGCGCTTATGCCCTGAACCTGGCCGAGTCGGGCCGCTACTTGGGCCCGGCCGGCGAGGCGGCCACGCGCATGCCGGGATATCCCCTTTTTTTGGCCGCGCTCCATCTTCTGTTCGGCTCGTCGGTGACGATGATTCTTGTCGTTCAATGCGTCCTGGGAGCGTTGACCTGCGCGCTGCTCATGCGGCTGGCGGCGGAATTTTTGCCCGCGCCCTGGCCGTTGGCGTGCGGCCTGATCAGCGCCGGATATTTCGACTTGATCGAGCCCTCCGCTTTGCTCCTGACCGAATGCCTCTACGCCTGCGTCCTCGCGCTTTCGGCCTGGGCGTTGTATCATCGCCGATGGCCGCCGCTTCGGCGCGCGCTCGTCTACGGCCTGTGCTCGGGCGCCCTCTACTTGATTCGCCCCGAACCTCTCCCCTACATCCTGGGGACCTGCCTGCTGCTGCCTTATCTGTTTGCGGACATGGGGCGCAAGGAAATCGGCGCCGCCCTGCTCGGGGCCGCCTTGGTCGCGGGGGTGTGGGTCGGGCGCAACGCCTTGGTGTTCCACCGCTTTCTTCCGGGAAGTTCCGTCGGTCAAAACGTGAAATACATCGCGCTGTACTTGCCCGCCGAGCGGCAAGGCCTGGCGTCGAGTCCTCGCCACGTGGCGCCGACCTCGCTGGGCGAACTCGAACGCGACGCGCATATGTCTCGAATCTATCGGGAATTGGCGGCGAGCATGACTTGGACGCAAAGAGCGAAGGCCCGCCTCTACAACCTCTTGAGCGTTCTCTATCCCTTTTTGCCGTCCTATGACTGGAGCTACATGACGCTGTTTCCATTTTGGCTGCTGGGGTCTTGGCGCGCGGCGCGCCGCAAGCCATTGTGGCCGCTGGTCGGCGCCGTGTTCTGCTCGTTGTGCATCTTTCCCTTTTTCGGGGGCCCGGTCTCGCGCTACCGGCAGGGGATTTCCCCTTTCATCGTCGTGTTGGCCGTCGTCGGCCTGCACGACGCCGCTCAAAAGCTGGGGACCGGGCGCTTGCTGAGATGGGCGGGAGGCTGGTGGGGCGCCAACGCGGCGGTTTACCTCTGGTCCGCTCAGTTTCGAGACGCCGCTCTTTATTTCAAGACCGTGATGGGCTGGCGCTAATGAAGAATCGACGCCGGCGGCCGTTAAGAGCATGATTGAAAGGGTGGGTGTGGTCGGCGCGGGAACGATGGGCGCGGCAATCGCCCAGTTGTGCGCGCAATCCGGATTTTCCGTCAAGGTGCACGACCCCGCCGCGCAGGTCTTGGCGCTGTTGCCGGGCCGTCTCAAAAGCGGATTGGACGCCGCGGTGCTGAAGGGACGACTGTCGACTCAACAGGCGCAGAGGGCTTTCCACGGCGTGTCCGCGGCTCAGGACTTGTCGGACCTGGCGGGAGCCGACCTCGTCATCGAGGCGGCGCCGGAACAGCTGGCCTTGAAGCAGGAGCTCTTCGAAAAACTCTCGCGGATCTGTCCGCACGGCCTGCTGGCCACCAACACCTCCTCGCTTTCAGTTCGGGAGATCATGAAGAAGTCAAAAGCTCCGCAACGGACCCTGGGCGTGCATTTTTTCAATCCGCCGGTCGCCATGAAGCTCGTGGAGATGATCCGCACGCCGGAGACCGACCCGGACGCCTTTCGCGCCGCGTGGGATTTTATCTTGGCCGGCTTGAGGAAAACGCCGGTCGAGGTCAAGGACTCGCCCGGGTTCATCGTCAACCGCGTCATGCGGCCTTACTATGTGAGCGCGCAGTCGCTGGCCGACTCCCAAACGGGTTTTGAGTCCATCGATGAGAGCTGCCGCAGGTTGGGAGGCGTTCCCATGGGACCGTTCGAACTCATGGATTTGATCGGGCTGGACGTTAATTTCGCCATCACGCGGGCGATTTACGAGGCGATGGGGCGCCCGGAGAGATTTTCCCCTCCCGGCCTGCAGGCCGTGATGGTCGACAGGGGTTGGATCGGGAAAAAATCGGGCCGGGGCTTTTACCAGTATGCGGATGGAAAGAAAGAGGCCGAAAACCCCGAGGCGTTGAAGGCGTTGCCCGCGGCGCGAGGCGGCGCTCCCCCGGAGCCGTGGACTACTCTCAGCGGCGCCATCGCCGAGGAGGCCCGCCGGCTCGTTTCGGAAGGCGCGGCGGGCGCGTGCGACATCGACACCGCGGTCAAGCTGGCGATGAATTTTCCCAAAGGACCCTTCGAATGGCAAAAAGAAAACACGGCCGCGCGGCCGTAAGGAAGAACCCCTCCACGCTGCTTGAGCTTTTGGCAAGAGACCAGGCTCGCGTGATGGAGGTTCTGCACCGGCACGGAGTGACTCTCGACACGGTCACCTACATCACCTTGACCGCCTCGCTCGATAAGGTCGCCGCGTATCACGCCGTGCTCAACAAGAAAAAATTCTTCGCCGATCTGTTGAAGTCCAGGCCAGGCTAAAACACGACCAGGTCCCACGGGCGAAATCGAGACATCATATCAGCGCGGCTTTCGCCATAGTATGCCTGGATGTGGCCGCTGACGAGCCTAGAGGCGCGGGTCGTCCGCTCGGGAAATCCGCGTGCTCCACAACTGTCAAGCCTGCTGCACGTGTTGCGTTAGCTACTGGCTATCGGTAACGCCGTTTGAGCCGCGAAGACGCGAAGCGATTCTTCGAAGCGACCGAAAATGGTTTTCCACAAGCTCGTCTCGAGACGAGTTTGCGGATACGTCCCAACTCAGATCCTCCGA
>JBBTHA010000101.1:0-39559 GCA_038060535.1 Elusimicrobiota bacterium
CACCTGTGATTAAGTTTTTAGCTCAAAAGCTCCAATGGTCGCTGACGATCTACAGTCAGCCCGTTGACAACACCTGTATCACCTGATACACTATCTAAACCGATGAAGGCTGGCAAGATGCTTGAGCAATTCCTAACGGAGCGAAAAATCAGTCAGTCAGAGGCGGCCCGACGCCTGGGCGTTCCACGTATGACGATTTGGCGATGGCTGTACGGCGATGTGGAGCCAAACCATTTTTCTAAAGACGCAATCCGGGAAAAGCTGGGCTTTAGCTGGCCCAGCTAGGGGGTAGTGCTGTGGGAGTTTACAGGAAGACGGGCTCGCCGTGCTGGTGGTACAGTTTTACGCATAAGGGGCGCAGAGTCTTCGCGTCTACTGGCGCGACCGATCATAAGGTTGCCAAGCTCGTCTATCTGCGCGAGAGAAATATGGCAATCGAGCGCCGGGCAACGGGTGAGCTTGCGCCCATTAAGCTGTGCGGCCTTTTCGCTAAGTTCATTGACGACTACAGCAGGCCCAACAAACGGTCCTACAGGGAAGACATCTATATCGTGAAAACACTGACCGCTTTCTTTGGCGACCGGATGGCCGCCGATGTTACGATCCACAGCATTGAGCAATATAAGGCGCATCGTAAACAGGCCGTGACCGCCGGCCGTCAGATCAGCGGCGCGCGGATCAATCGGGAGCTATCGTTGCTCAAAACGGTTTTCAATAAGGGAGTAGAGTGGGGGTTAGTTGAGTTCAACCCAGTCCAGCGAGTCAAGTTCTTCTGTGAGAAGGGCCGTGCGCGGACTCGCTACTTGACGGCAGAAGAGAAGCACCGGTTGCTCGCGGTATGCCCGCCCGCCCTGCGCCGCATCGTCATCATGGCGCTCAAGACGGGCATGAGGCAGGGGGAAATCTTTGGGCTTAGGTGGGCGGATGTGGATTTCAGCGCAGGGCAGTTGGGGCTCAAACGGACGAAAAGCGGTATGATACGATTCGTTCCGATGCATAGCGACGTGCGTGCCGTTTTGGCGAGCCTGCCGCGAAGCGGTGAGCATGTCTTCGAGGGCGATCGCGGCGGACCTACCTGGCACGGTGCTAGGCGCGGGGAGTGGGATAAGGCTGTAGACGCTGCGGGACTGCGCGATTTTAGGTTTCACGATTTGAGGCATACATTTGCCAGCGAGTTGGTGATGCGGGGTGCCGACCTTAAGACGGTTAGTGAGCTGTTGGGCCACAGTACAACCAGGATCACGGAGAGGTATGCTCACTTGAGTCCAGCTCATAAGGCCGTGGCGATTACGCTCCTGGCATCCGAAGCACCGGCTCCGTTGGCCGCGCCAAAGGTCCTGCGGGACATCGAAATAAGGGCCTCGGCGTGACACTATGGTGACAGTGGCAAAAAGAAGGCCCTCCGGAGATTGCCGAAAAGACGTTATAGCATAACGATTTTGGAGAGGTGGCCGAGCGGTTTAAGGCACCAGTCTTGAAAACTGGCGAGGTGTAACAGCCTCCGTGGGTTCGAATCCCACCCTCTCCGACGTTTTTCCAATAGGAATTAAGGATGTTTGGGCCTCCGGGCGTTCTTAAGTCGCAATGCGCGGCTTCGTTGGATTCGGTGCTAAGGCAGACAGCTGCGCCGCCCCAACCAAGACTGATGAGAAAAAAGCGCACGCCCGGCTTGAGCGCCTGATTGCTATCATGGGGGCATGACGCTCGCCCTTATGCTCGCTTTCCTGACGCCGAGCGTTTCGGCGGCTCCGTTTCTGCCGTCATCGACGTTGCGCTTCGACGCGACGCCGCAGGCGCTCAGGGAGCATTGCCGCTCGGCCAAGAAAAGAGCCGAGTCCGAGTTGGAAGCCCTGGCGCGCCTGCCCGCCTCCGCGCGGACTTTCGACAACACGCCCTGGGCGTTGGACCGCATCGTCTCCGACTTGACCGATGAAACGTCATCCGATGTCTTTTTGAAGCAAGTCTCGACCTCTTCCTCGGTGCGCGAGGCGAGCGGCGAGTGCGAGACGCTGATCGGCCAATTTCCCATCGAAACGTACGCCCGCGAGGACTTGTACCGCGCGCTCAAGGAGTACGTCGCCGGGGGAAAAGTCCCGAGCGGAGAGGCCAAGCGCCTGGTTGAAAAAGAGCTTCTTGACTTCAAGCGTTCCGGACTTGAGTTGACGAAGCCGCGCCGCAAAGAAGCGTTGGATCTGAGAAAAAGGATCGTCGAATTAGAATCGGCATTCACCAGGAATCTCAACGAATACGCCGATTTCGCCCTGTTTTCGAGAGACGAGCTCAAGGGGATGTCCGAAGATTTCATCGGCCGTTTGGAGCAAGTCGATGGGAAATACAAGGTGCGCCTGGAGGCCCCTGATTATTACCCATTCATGGAAAACGCCTCGAGCCCGGAGGCCAGGCGCGCTCTCGAAAAGAAATTCGGCAGCCGCGCCGCCCTGCGGAATGTGCCCGTTCTCAGTGAACTCCTGACCCTGCGTCGCAAGGCCGCGAACTTGCTCGGCTACCCGACCCACGCGCATTACGTTCTCGAGGAGCGTATGGCCAGGGATCCCAAGACCGTGGCCAAATTCATATCAAGGCTGCGCGAAAAATTGACGCCCGTGGGCGCCGGCGAGCTCGAAGTCTTGCAGGCTCTTAAGCTTGTGTACGAAGGCCGCGGTTCGGACAAGCGCATCAACGCCTGGGATTGGCGCTATTACGATAGCCAGCTTAAGAAAAGCAGATATTCGGTTGATGTCGAAAAGATCCGGGAGTATTTTCCAGTCGACCTCGTCGTTGAGAGGACGCTTGGAGTCTACCAAACGCTGCTCGGCCTGAAGTTCCGCCGGATCGACGACGCGGCGCTCTGGCATCCGGAGGCGACTCTTTACGAGATTTCCGACGCGGCGGGGGGGGGGCCGATCGCCTATTTTTACATGGACCTCTTTGCGCGCGAGGGCAAGTACCAGCACTTTTCCGCCGTTCCTTTGATCATGGGACGTCGGCTTTCCGATGGGAGTTATCAAAAGCCCGTCAGCGTGATCATCGCCAATTTCACTAGGCCCGCGCCGGGACGCCCGTCGCTATTGGCGCACAAAGAGGTCGAGACCTTCTTCCATGAATTCGGGCATAGCATGCATCAATCCCTGACCAAAGCGCGATTTGGACGCTTTTCGGGCTCCCGGACCTCGCTGGACTTCGTCGAGGCTCCGTCCCAAATGCTCGAAAATTGGGTTTGGGACGCAGAGGTCCTTAAGTCCCTATCCGGCCATTTTCGAGACCACGCCAATAAGCTGCCGAAGGAACACCTCGATAGGCTTCTCGCCGCGAAGACGGTGGACGCGGGGCTCTTCAGCCTGCGCCAGCTTTTTTTCGCCGCGCTAGATCAGGATTACCACGCGATCCCTCCCGAGGACACCACCAGGGTTTACGCCCGTTTTATGCGGGATGTTTCTCTGATCCCGATGTCCGAGGACACCCATCCCGAGGCCGGCTTCGATCATCTGGCGATCGGCTATGACGCGGGGGTTTACGGCTATCTATGGTCGAAGGTCTATGCCCAGGACATGTATTCCCGTTTCAAGGACGAGGGCGTTCTCAATCCGGTGCTGGGACGCCGCTACAGGACGGAAATACTGGAGAAGGGCTCCTCGCGAGACGAGATGGACTCGCTCAAGGCGTTTTTGGGCCGCGAACCGGACGAACGCGCGTTTTTGGAAAGCCTTGGCGCACGGCAGGAAAAATGATAAACGTTTCGCGTCAAATAATGTAGCGTTTTCGATATGGATGATGAGAAAAGGAGGTCGGCGGGTTTCGTCGCCGTCGCGGCGCTTATCGCCGTGGGAATATTCATCTGGGTTCGAAACGGCTTGACCGGCGAGGATGCGGACATCACGTCCTATCGCGCGCCGGCCTCGACCCCCGTTTCGTCCGCGCCTCAGATTGAGGATAGGCGATCCTTGGCCGTCGCGGCGGAAAATCACTTCACGGCGCGTCGTTTTACCGCAGCGATCGAGCTCTATCGAAAAATGGCGGAACTCGATCCCAAGGATGCCGCCGTTTACAGCGATCTCGGATTGGCGCTTCATTATACCGGGCAATCCGAGCAGGCCGTGGAAGCCCTGAAGAAAGCGACGGTCCTCGACCCTAAGCTTCAGCGGGCCTGGCTCAGTTACGGATTCGTGCTGTTGTCGCTGGGCCGGGACGCCCCCGCTCGGACGGCCTTGAACCGGGCCGTCGCGCTAGACCCGTCGTCTGCTCAGGGCGTCGAAGCCAAAAGCATGTTGAATCGCTAGATCAACCGACGCTTTAACGCCGCGTGTCGTTTTGGATTGGCACATCCGTTCAGTGAATTTATAAAACAGAGCCATGGATCTCTATTGCGTCAAAGAAGGCGTGATCGCGGAGCTGACCGCTCTTGAACCAAGGCGTGACGGTCAATGGGAGGCGGATGTGTTCGTGTCTCCGGTTCCTATTCACGCCAAGGCCGGGGTCTGTTTCCCTCCGCTGGTTCTGGTGGTGGAAACCGGTTCGGGCTTCATCCTGCGCGCGGAAGTCCTCGAGCCCGGGCTCACGGAATCCGTCATCCTCGGCGATGCCATCATCGAGTCCGCGCGCCAGCATCGGCAGATTCCCAAAATCGTTGCGGTGCGGCCCGGGCTCGACGCCTCCTTGGCGCCTTTGGCCGCGATGCTGGGCGTTCGAATTGTGGTCCGCAACGGCATGGATTCGCTGGCGACGGCATGGCGTTCGTTGTCGGAGAAGATGAAGAAAGACCTGCCGGGTCTTGACGCGGCTTGATGATCGGGCTATAACGTTGCGTGTGCGCGGTAAGGAGCACGTATGATCGATGAAACGCTCGCCAAGATCGAGGCCGTGATCAAGCAGGCGCGCCTGTCCGATCCTAAAAACAAGAAAGAACTGATCCGTTTGCTCGAGGAGCTCAAGGCCGAGGTCGGCCGCGACGCGAAGTCGGAGGACATGCTCAAGTCCGCTCGCAAGGGGCTGGAGGCCGCCACGCTGGAATTCGAGGCCTCCCACCCCCAGTTGGCTTCCATGGTCAATGAGGTGTGTATTCTTCTTTCTTCCGTTGGAATTTAGCGCCTCAGCTTGGATTCCAATTTTTTACCATCAAGGTCTTGACGGTTTCCGCCCCCCCTGTTACACTGAGATTGTCGGACGGTGCGTCTGACGGTGGGACTTTAAGGATCAACTTGGCCCCGGCCTCAACGGGACCTAAAGCGTTGGTTGACCCTGGTCCCTGTTTAAGCGGATCGGGGTCGCTCCTTTATAAGGCGCGGCCCCGGGTGCCTCCGAGACGGAAACGGCGAGGAGGGTCTATGTCCATCCAATCAAGCGGCGAGTACCAAGATCGAGGTCTCCAGCTTCTCTTGGCGGACAAGGCGCAAGAGGCGTTGGCGGTTTTTGAAGAGGGGGCGCGAAAGTTCCCGGGAGACGCGGAGTTGAATCTGGGACGTGCGCTGACGCTCAACCGCGTCGGCGAGTACGTCAGGGCCAGCAGGATTTTGGAAGGGCTGCGCGACGCCGATACTCAGATCGAGGATGTGCTCACGGGCCTGGCGGAGGCTTATTTGGGTCGCGGGATGACCGCGCAGGCGCTGGCGGCGGCCATGGAGGCGGCGTCCGGTCCGGCCGCGCGAGACGCGGAGACGCTGTGCCGTTTAGGGCGCGCGTTTTATGTTCGCCGCCGCTATCACGAGGCGCTGTCGTTTTATGAACGAGCCGCGCAGGCGTCTCCTGAGTGGACGCAGGCGTGGTTTGGCCTGGGCGCCTGCCAATGGGGCTTGAATCGCCCGGTCGCGGCTGAGGCGGCTTTGTGCCGCGCCATTGAATTGGAGCCGGATGATTGGCAGGCTCGGCAATTTCTCGGCTGCATGCTCCACGACCTAGGACGAAAGAAGGACGCGCGGCAGATGCTGGAGACGATCCCCCTGGAGGCCCCATGGCAAAAGCCGGCGCTCGAACGCATGGTGGCCAATGACTGGTGGCCCGCCGACGCTCGCGAGCGTCAGCAGATGGAGCGGCTCTGGAGGAGCGTCGCCAGAGGCGAGACGTCCCAAGGGATCATGGATGTGTTGGAGGAGCTCAGCCGGAAGATGGAGTGACGCCCTCACGCTATGCGATAATGCGGCGTGAGCAGACGATCCGAACTTGGCGAAGTCCTCGCGCGTTTTTCACGGGAGCGGAAGTGGGCCAAGTACCATGTCCCGAAAAATTTGGCGATGGCCATGGTCAAGGAGGCCGCCGAGGTCGTGGAGATTTTCCAATGGCTGACTCCGGCCCAGGCGAAAAATCTCACACCGTCGCAGCGCTCGCATTTGGCCGATGAGCTGGCCGATACGTTCGTCTACCTCATGAGGCTGGGCAATTGCTTCGACATCGACCTCGTCGAGGCGGCGCTCAGGAAAATGAGGAAAAACGAGCTCAAGTATCCCGTTTCCTCCAACCGGGGACGTATCGTTAAGACCCGGCGTTGAGCGGGGTCTCCTCCGGGCGCCGACAATGAGTCAAGCCGTCTTGGATCATCGCCACGCGCCGCGCCAGGCTCAGCGCCGCGGGAAGGGGTTGCAGCTTGAGGCCGATGATCGGACATTCGGGCGCGGCAGCCAGGGCGGCCTTGGCGTGCGCCGGGGTCAATAGGGATGAGGCCGCCTGCGTGGAAAAGGGAGCGTGGGAGTCTTTCCAGGATCCGTAGTGGGCGTCGTCGGGCGTGACCCCGGAAAAGAACAGGCTTGCGAGCAGATTGTTCTTCGCGGCTTTTCGTATGTGGGAGAGGGGACCGCGGGCCGAGCGGGTTTCCAGCGCGGAACGGCCCCAATTGATCCCCAACTTGACAGGGGTTTCTCCAGACGATAGGGAAATAGCCGCGATCTCATCGTCAAGACCGAGGAAGCCTTTGTCGGGGGGGTGTCCGCCGACGGCCGCGTCGCAGTGCTCGACGATCAAGGACGCACCCATCCAATTTTGGCGGCGCAGCAGCGATAATGAATCGGCGAAGGCCGAGACCGAGGATTGATGGGGTTCCACACGGCGCGGAGCGGAGTGAATTTCCACGGCCAAAACGGCGCGGCGGCTCATGCGCGCGTTGAGGCGTTCGACGGCGCGGCGCGCGGATTCGGTGAAATCAAGGGCGCGAGCGCGGCCGTCGGGGTTGGTCGAGGCTAGGCCGAAATGTCGATCCTTCGCGAGCCGATCCATGACGCCGGGCAGGAGAGTGAGCACGAAAGACCAGTGCGGACGCAGCTGTCCGAGCAGCCACCCCTCGTCTCGGCGGTGCAGGCGGTCGAAAAAAGGCTGTTCCAAACCCGCCGCCCCTAAGTCCGCGATCGCGCCGTAGAGCGCCGCCTCGTGGTCGGGGTTCAGAGGCCCGGCGGCGGCGTACGCGGCGACGTGCACTCCCATGAGCCATACTATAAGAATCGTCCCTCGGCCGTAAATGCCATAATGCCCAGATGAGAGGACGCGGACGTCGACGTGAGACGTTGGTCGAAGGAAAACTTCAACACAAGGGACGATTCGGATTCCTCATTTCCGAGATTCCCGGACAACCCGACATCTACATCAGCGGACCCACCCTCAGCCTGGCCATGGACGGCGATCGCGTGAAAGCGCGCCTGGGGCCGCAGCGGGGCGGCAAGCGCATGGGTGAAATCGTCCAAGTGGTTTCTCGCGCGCGCACGACGGCGATCGGTTTTTTGCGAAAGGCGGGGAAGTTTTGGGCGTTGGTTCCCGAGGGAGGCGACGAGTCCCAGGCGCTGCGCGTGCTTGCGTTCGCTGCCGGAGTCGAGCCCGCATCCGGGATGCTGGCCGCTCTGAAAATAGAGCGCTGGCCCAACGCGAACCTTCCCGCGGCGGGCACGGTGACGCGGATTTTGGGCCGCGCCGAGGACCCCGCCGCGCGTTTGGGGGCGACGCTGGCCTCCAAGGAGATCGAAACGGAGTTTTCCTCCGAGGCGCTCGCCCAGGCCGAGGCCTTGCCTCTAGATCCTTCCGAGCAGCAATGGTCCAGACGGCGCGTGCTGTTTGATCGGACGATATTCACCATCGACGGCGCCGACGCCAAGGACTTCGACGACGCGGTGTCCATCGAGGAGCTGCCCGGGGGCGGCTGGAGGCTGGGCGTGCATATCGCGGCGGTCGCCGATTATGTCCCGCGAGGCTGCGCGATCGACTCGCAGGCGCTTCAGCGGGCGACCAGCGTCTATCTTCCCGGGCGCGTGATCCCCATGCTTCCTCCGAAGCTGTCCGATCATTTGTGTTCTTTGCGGCCCGATGTTCCGCGGTTGACGCAGACCTGCTGGCTCGATTTGGACGCGCACGGCTCCCCCGGACACGTCCGCCTCGAGGAAAGCGTGATTCGCTCGGCGCGACGCTTCACCTACGAGGAAGTCCAGGCGATTTTAGACGGCCGAGGCGTCGCGCGCGTCACGGCTGAGGTCAAGGCGTCGGTTCTCATGATGGGTGCTGTGGCTAGAAAGTTGACCGCGGCGCGCATGAAGCGCGGAGCCCTTGATTTTTCGACGACGGAATATTCCGTGCAAATGGACGGGAGAGGAAAGCCTTTGGCCGTGATCAAGCGTCCGCGGCTGGAGAGCCATCGTCTGATCGAGGAATTCATGGTGGCGGCCAACGAGGCCGTCGCCCGCACCCTGTCTCGCAGCCGCGTTCCGTTTTTGAGGCGTCTGCACGAGCCCCCCGACCCGGCGCGTCTGCAGGAGGCTCAAGAAGAGCTGGGGAAACTGGGAATCAAGGCGAAAACGTCCTTGGTCGCCCATCCGGTGGAAGGTCTGCAAAGTTTGTTGGCGGCCGCCGTCGGCCACCCTTTCGAGGACAGCGCCAATATGCAATTGATTCGCAGCCTCAAACAGGCGCGCTACTCGAGCGAGCCTGGGGGCCATTTCGGTCTCGCGTCGAAGGATTATTGCCATTTCACCTCGCCGATTCGACGCTATCCGGATCTCGTCGTGCACCGGGCGGTCAAAGGGCTTCTCAACGGAAAACCACGAGAGCATGTCGAGGGCTTGGATCTCGAGGGCTTAGCCACGCATTGCTCGGAACGCGAGCGCGGCGCCGCCGAAGCCGAGCGCAAGGCCGTGGACATGGCGCGCGCCGCGATTCTGGGCCGAAGCGTGGGACAAGAATTCGACGGCGTGGTCATCAACGTCACAGGAGCCGGGGCCTTCGTGGCTTTGCCCGAGTCCGGGGCGGTGGGCTTGTGCCGCGGAGTCTCGGCGGCGATGGGTCAGAGGATTCGCGTCAGGTTGACCGGAGTCGATGAGGCCCTGGGACGCATTGATTTTGAAGTCGTCAAGAGCTCTCTGGCCAATCAAATTCGCGTCTCGCCTTGGCGTCGCCGCCCGAAAAGATAAAAATACGCATGTTTTATATGGATATTTTTATCAACTTTTTGTTCGTATCGAGTTTACCGATTTTATACCGTTTCGTAATGACAAAACCGTGTTTTCCAGTTATACTCCGCAGGTCGCTGTTGTGGGACATCGAGGTCTACTACGATGAACATGATGATGGTCGCGGCGGTGTCGGGTCACGGAATCAACTCGGGACTTCCTTCTAACGAAGGGATAATGTTTTCTTTGTTCTTGGCCGTGGCCGGCCTGATGTTGCTGACGGCCGCCGCGCTGATGGTGCGCACGGGACATTCCGATCAAGCCATGCGCTATACCCGCTCGCGCAGAGACTTAAGCAACCTGTAGTTCTTTTCCGGCCGGCGCTTTCCCCGCCGCCCTCGATGAGCAATCCTGTTCAAGGGTTCTAAACTTGTATAGGATGGTCTCATGAAAACCCTGACCCTTGTCTTTATTTCCGTTTTGGCTTCTTTTGCGTCGGCGCTGGAGGTGACGGTTTATAACACGAATCTCGGTCTCGTCAAAGAAACGCGTCCGTTTTCCTTAAGGAACGGAGTCAACGAAGTCCAAATAGTGGATGTCGCCGCGCAGATCGATCCGACCAGCGTCCACTTCAAGTCGCTGACCGCCCCCGACGCGGTGTCCGTCTTGGAGCAGGATTTTCGTTACGACCTCATCAGCCAGGAAAAACTATTGTCGCGCTACGTCGGGAAAGAAATAGAACTGCAGCGTATCTCGGGCCCGAACGGCGAGAAGAAGGAGCTGACCAGGGGGGTCTTGTTGTCGGCGGTGGGGGGGCGCGTGATCAAGCAAGGAGACAAGATCTTGCTGAACCCTCCCGGGGAAGCCATTCTGCCCGAATTGCCCGAGGGCCTACTCACCAAGCCCACGCTGATGTGGAAGCTGTCCTCGCGGAAGGCCGGAGAGCACCAGGGCGAGATTTCTTATCTCACATCGGGTTTGTCCTGGAACGCGGATTACGTCCTGGTCATCGACAAGGAAGACGCCAAGGCCGACATGACCGCTTGGGTGACGGTCGCCAACAACTCCGGGGCGACCTACAAGGACGCCAAGCTCAAGCTCGTGGCCGGAGACGTGCATCGAGCCCCTTCTCCGGCCCGAGGCCGGGGTCAAAATTATATGGCGAAGGCCGCGATGGCGATGGAAAGCGACGCGGGAATGGTCGAAAAGACTTTCTTCGAGTATCACATGTACAGCCTCGGGCGCCCGACGACCCTCGCGGACAATTCGTCCAAGCAGGTGGAAATGGCCTCGGCCGCTTCCGTCCCGGTCAAGAAGCTATACGTTTACGACGGAGTCCAGGGGGTGCAGTGGCGGGATTTCGGCGGGTCCGCCTATTGGGATCCGAATTACGGCCTAGCATCGGACAAGAAAGTCTCCGTTCACTTCGAGATCAATAATAAGAAGGAATTCGGCATGGGCCTGCCCTTGCCCAAGGGCCGAGTGCGGGTCTACAAGAAAGACGACGACGGCTCCCTGCAATTGGCCGGAGAAGACTCCATCGATCACACGCCCAAGGACGAGAAAGTCCGCGTCAAGATGGGGGAATCGTTCGACCTGGTCGGCGAGCGTAAGCGCGTCAACTTCGCTTCCGATATCAATAAGCGCCGATTCGAAGAGACTTTCGAGGTCCGCCTGCGCAACCATAAGGACGGCGACGTGACGGTATCCGTCGTCGAGCACCTGTATCGCTGGAGCAACTGGAAAATCGTGGATTCTTCCCATCGTTGGGAGAAGCGCGACGCCCAAACCATCGAGTTCCCGGTCACCGTCAAAAAGGACGGCGAAGCCGTGGTGACCTATACGGTTAAGTACTCCTGGTAGGGCCGCCGGCCAGTTCGCACACGGCGGCAATCGATAAGACCGTGCGTCTCTTCATCGCGGCGGCGGCAGACGACGAGGTCCGGGCTGCGGCCGCGGGGGTCGCGGCGCGGCTGCGCCGCGCTTCGGGAGATTATCGCTGGGTCGATCCTCGCGATATGCATGTGACCTTGCGCTTCTTGGGGGAAAAGCCTGAACGCGACCTGGACGCGATCACCGATTTGATGCGCCGGGCCGCCGCGGCCGTGGCGCCCTTCGAGATTATTTTCAACGAGATGGGCGCTTTTGACTCCATGGAGGATCCTCGAGTGGTGTGGATCGGCCTTCAGAATTGCGAGCCGATCGGTCACCTAGCCGATCTTCTCCAAAGAGAGGAGACGCGTCCCTATATTCCGCACATGACGCTGGGACGCCGTCGCGGCGGCGCGTCGTCGGGGGAATTCGTGTCCGCGCTCAAAGGGTTGCCTGCCCTGGGAGTGCGCCAATCGGTCCGGGCGATCAGCCTGTACGCGAGCCGGCCGGCTCCCTTTGGACATGCCTACGAGGTTCTGTTCGACGTTAGCTTGACGGGCGCGTCTTGAGACGGGAAAACATTTTCTGGAGCGCCCGCGCCTGCCGCAGAGTTTCGGGGTCGGCAAAGAACCCGGGCCGTTTTGGACCCTAAGGCCTAAGGCGAGCGGAGAGCCCCGCCGCTCGCGGCCTGTTCCTGAGAGGAGAGCAAAATCATAAGGTCGGCGGCGATCTTAAGAGTCTCATCGAGCACGGAATCCGGAGCATCGGGAGCGTGCTCATAGTCCGCATCATCGTCATCGCCCTGAAGTGCTGCCGGGGAGGTCGCCGCCACGGTCGCGGAGGAGACGGCGGGAGCCTTGCCGTCGAGAATGGCCAGCGTGACGTCCTCGGATTTAAAGAGCGTGTCTTTTCTTTGAGCGCGCTCCTTTTTGCGGGACGTTTGCCGTTCCTCTTCTGTTTTTCTTTCGGCTAAGCGAGCCGATTCATTGAGGGAGACGGTCTTGTCTTTCTTCTGCTTCTCCCAGCGGGACATATCCTCTTTGATCCACCGGAATTCCCGCGAAGAGGAAATGCGGGTGGACGAATTCTTGCCTAAAATCGGCAGGAGTTCCTGCAGGAGGGGGGTTCGGGCGTGGGGGGCGGGTTCGACCTCGTCGTAGGGAAGAGCGTTTTTTTGGACGGATTCGATCGACTCGCTGGTGTCGCCGTAGTAGGGGATGTGGATGTCTGGAATGACGCCGCGATGCTGGGTCGAGCCTCCCGACACGCGGTAGAACTTTTGGATCGTGAGTTTGAGAGCCCCGGGCTTGTAGGAACGGTAAGCGGGGGGAAGGTAGGCATTGAGTTCCAGAACGGATTGGACCGTTCCCTTGCCGAAGGTGCTTTTTTCTCCGACGATGAGGCCGCGGCCGTAATCCTGCATGGCCGCCGCGAAAATCTCCGAGGCGGAGGCGGAACCGCGGGAGGTCAGCACCAGAAGGGGTCCGTCGTAAAAGGTGCCGTTGTCGTTGTCGCGAAGCAGTTTGATGGTGCCTCTGGTGTCCTTGACCTGGACGACGGGGCCGGCGTCGATGAAGAGACCGGTCATGGACACCGCCTCCGCCAGAGATCCTCCACCATCCCGGCGCAGATCGACGATCAGCGAATTCAGGCCGCGCTTTTTCATCCCCGCGATGAGACGCTCGACGTCGCGGGTGGCGCTCTTGCCGTTGCTGTTGCCGCGCATATCGGCGTAAAACGAGGGAAGGTCGAGCACGCCAATCTTGGCGCTGCGTCCGTTCTTGTCCGGAACGGTGAAGATCTTGGCGCGGGCCTCCTGGTCGGTCAGCTTGATCTCATCGCGTAGGAGGCTTATGACCACTCGGGCCGAGGGATCGAGGGCGTCGGCCGGGATGACGCGCATTCTCACGGTCGTTCCTTTTTCCCCCCGGATCATCTGGACGAGGCGGTCAAGCTTCATTCCCACGACTTCGATGAAGGGACCATCGCCCTGGGCCACGGCCTCGATCTTATCGTTTGTTTTAAGACGCTTGTCGGAGTCGGCGGGACCTCCCGGCACCAGCGAAACGATGCGCGCATAGCCGTCTTCGGAGCGCAAAACCGCGCCGATTCCCACCAACGACAGCTTCATGCTGATATCGAAGTTCTCCTTCTGAGCGGCGGCCAAATAGTCGGTGTGGGGGTCGAAGACGCGCGTCAGCGCGGAGAGATAGGTGGCAAAAACGTCGATGCCCTCGTATTCCTTGTAGCTTCGCAGGATGCGCTCGTAGCGCGTATCGATGGTTTCCTTGATCGACAGCTCCTTGGAGGGTTTGGTGTCCGTGCTTTTCTCGACGACCGCGTTAGCGGCGGCGGTGGCGACCATGACCGTCGATATGTTTTTCTTGTTTTGGGCGCTTTTTTCCGCCGCGGCTTTGTTTTCCGCCGCCTTCAGCCGGCTCAGGCGCTCGAGAAGGAACTCGTGCTTGATGCGAAGGCGCCAGAGTTCCCGGCTCGCCTCTTTCGTGGCCGGCCACGGCAGTTCATGCCGGTCCAGGACCACGCTCTCGTCGGAGGTGAAGGTGAAGGTCGACGCGGTGAGGGTCTTAACGAGCGCGACGCGCTCTCCCAGGCGCAAAACAGCGCGCTCGAAAATTTCGTAGGCGGGATCGACGTCGCCGTCCTTGATGCGGTCATCCAAGGTGTCGGCGTATTTGGCCTCGAACTCGTCGATATCCGATTTTTCGAAGATCATATGCGCGTAGTCGTAGGCGTCTATGTAATTGCGCAGGAATTCCCGGGAGGCGGTGTTGTCGATAGTCCGGCGGGCGTAGTGAGTTTGCTCGAGAAGGCGCTCCACGAGCTCCGCGACGATCGGGCCGCCTGGGTATCTATCGAAGGCGGCGGCGGGAAGCGCCGTAGTCAGCGCTAAGAGGGTCGAGAGCAGGCGGCGAAAAAAGAGGCGATTCATGGGTTGTTCGTGTTCGGAGCCCCCACTATACCAGGAGTTTCGCGGGAGTGCCAGGGGCCGTCCGCCTAAGGCTTGGCGACCAAGGCCTTCATTTGACGCAGGAAGGTTATTGTCTTAGCCAAATCTTTGTAAGGGATGCGAACACCTTTTTTGGACCAGCCTTTGTAATCCGGTTCGTTGACCCATTCGCGCAGATCGAGACCGGTCGTGTCCTTGTAGATGGTGATGCGAACGACGAGTTCGACGCCCGCTTTTTTCGGAATGCGCGCGAGCTCCTTATCTTCCGTCGTGGCGGGTTCGGCCGGGAGCTTCTCCAGTGCCGCGATCGCTTCATCTAGGATGCGGCTGTTAAGCGTGACTCCCGCTTTCGTGGGGCCCGAGTACGCGTCGCCTTTGACGAAGGTCCTTATTGAGCCGTAGCGGTGGCCCTTATACTCATCGATGTAAAACTTAAGCTCGCTCGATTCGGTCAGGGTGACAGCACCCAGGTCCTTGAGCGGCTTGAATTCCGGGTTCGCGACCATGGCTTATCCTAGCAAAAGTCGCTTGTGTACGTCAGGAAGGGTTATAATTTCGATCCGATGCTGTTGATCCTCTCAGCCCTCCTCATCGCCATCAACGCCCTGTTCGTCTTAATGGAGTTCGCCTTGGTTCGCGTGCGCCCCTCCCGCATCGAGGTGCTGGCGCGCAAGGGAAGCCGTCGGGCCCTGGCCGTCCAAGCCGTCTTGGCTCGCCTTGACGACTCTCTAGCCGCGTGCCAGGTGGGCATTACGGTCGTTTCCCTGACTTTGGGCTGGATCGCCGAGCCGGCGGTGGCGACTACGGTGGAGTCTCTGCTTGGCCGGTGGTCGCAGCTTGTGCCGGCGGCGATGTTTCACGTCCTGGTCTTCGTGTCGTCGATGGGGATTCTCTGCTGGTTCCACATAGTTCTCGGCGAGCTGGTGCCGCGAACGATAGGAATACAGTTCGCCGAGGCGGTGGCGTTATGGGGAGTTTTGCCGCTGAAATTATTTTCCGCGCTTCTGCGCTGGCCGGTGAGATTCTTGTCCGCGTCTTCGATGGGAATCATCAGATTGATCGGCATGAAGCCGGCCGCGGAAGCCGACCACGCGGTGACCGTTGACGAAATGCGAGTGCTTCTGGGGGAAACCCAGGAACGCGGCGCTCTGCCTCTGGAGCGCCTCTTGCTGTTGGAAAATCTCTTCGACTTCGGCTCGGCCAAGGTGTCCGATATCATGCGCCCGCGCGACCGGATCTCTTATCTGTCGTTGGCGCGCTCGTGGAAAGAAAACCTGGCGACGATCCGAGAAAAGCGCTATTCGCGCTACCCGTTGTGTGAAACCGATCTTGATTCCATCATCGGGTTCGTGCACGTCAAGGAACTGGTTTTTCAGGAAGGCGGCAAAGATCCGGATTTAAGGAGCTTGAGGAGGGATTATTACGAGGTGACGAGTTCCGAGTCCGTGGAAAAGCTTCTTAAGGTGATGCCGGACAAGGCCGTCCATCTTGCCATAGTGCGCGAGGCGAACGCGACGGTCGGTCTTCTGACCCTCGAGGATATTCTCGAGGAGCTCGTCGGAGAGGTCCGAGATGAATTCGACAAGTCCCAGTCCTGGAATGCGGGCGAATTATTCTCGCTGGCGGCGGTCGACGCCAATTTGACGACCGCGGATCGGAGATCGACGATCCGACACCTTATGGACCGCATCAAGCTCCTCAACCCCGAACTCGACGCCGAAGCGGCGTTTTCAGGGGTTTGGGAGCGCGAGCTCAAGTTCGCCAGCGCCGTGGGTCATGGGGTGCTGGTTCCGCATGCCCGGTTGCCGGGGCTTAAGGCGCCGCTGATCGCGGTCGGACGCTTCGTCAAGGCGCCCTTGCTTCCCACCCCGGACGGCGTGCCGCTCAGGCTGGTGTTTCTCGTGCTCTCCCCCATAGAGGCGCCGACCGCGCAGCTGAAAATTCTACAACGCATCGCATCCCTTGTCACCAATGAGACGCTGCGGCGCAAGCTTTTGCGCGCGAAAACCGACGAGGCCTTGTTGACGCTGCTGCGCACCGCCGACACGATGCTGGCCACCTGACGACGGGGCGATAAAAATTGTATAATCGAGAAATGAACAGCGAAAATCTACGTTTTTTGCGGGCGTGCCGTTCGTTGCCGGTCGACGCGACTCCGGTCTGGTTCATGCGTCAGGCGGGACGCTACATGGAGGAGTATCGGGCGCTGCGCAAATCCCATTCCATTCTGGAATTGGCGAAAACCCCCGAGTTGGCGTGCGAGGTGACGATGCAGCCTCTGCGCGCTTTGTCCGTTGACGCCGCGATCTTGTTCGCCGACATACTTCTCGTCGTCGAACCGATGGGCTTGAAGCTGCGATTTTCTCCGGGCCCCAATATTTCCAACCCCGTGCGCACCGAGGCGGACATCAAGGCGTTGAGGGTCTCGGGCGCGGCGCAGCGGCTGGACTATGTTTACGAAGCGGTCCGCCTCATTCGGCGGGAGATGGACGGCAAGCGCGCGTTGATCGGATTTGCGGGCGCCCCGTTTACCGTGGCCAGCTACATGATCGAGGGGGGGCCCTCGGACCACTATCGCATCGCCAAGGCGATGATGACCGATCGTCCGGACATGTGGGACGCGCTGATGCGGAAAGTGCGCACGGTCACCGCGGAGTATTTGGAGGCGCAAGTCAAAGCCGGAGCTCAGGCCGTCCAGTTGTTCGATTCTTGGATCGGAGCGCTGAGTCCGGAGCAGTACCGACGTCACGTGCGGCCCCACTCGGCCTGGGTTCTCAAACGGCTGGAGAAAACCGGGGTCCCCGTCATTTCTTTTGGAACGGGCACCAATGGTTTCCTCAAAGATTTCGCGACGGCCGGGGGTTCGGTCATTGGAGTCGATTGGCGCATCGATCTCGACGGCGCGCGGCGATGCCTTGGCTCGAAAGCCATTCAGGGGAACCTGGATCCGATCATCCTGTTCTCGCAGAAGAAGGCCCTCAAGGCCGCCATTAAGGACATCGTCGACCGCAACGCCGGGAGGAGGGGGCATATCTTCAACCTGGGCCACGGAATTCTGCCCACGACTCCGGTCGACAACGTGAAGAGAACGGCGGATTGGGTCCATGAGTTGACCGCGCGATGAGACCCGCGAAGAATCCAGACAGGCGCCGAGTCGTCGTTCTCGGCGGCGGCATGGCGGGATTGACGGCGGCTTATACGCTCCTCAAGCGCGCCCGCAACGTTGAGGTGACCGTCTGCGAGGCGGCGCCGCGAAGCGGGGGAAAAGTCCGCTCCGAGAACCTGAGCGACCAAATCGTGGAAACGGGTCCAGACAGCTTTATCACGACCAAGCCTGATATGCTCGAGCTCGTGCGAGAACTCGGTTTGGAGAGCGAGCTGATCGGCACGGGACCGGATGTCGGCGTGAGCGTTCTCCTCGGCGGCCGTTTGACCCCCCTGCCGGCTGGAATGAATCTTATTTCGCCGACGCGATTGATGCCCTTCGCGTTTACGCCCCTCTTTACTTTGAAAGCCAAACTGAGAATGATCCTCGAACCCTTGATCCCGATTCGGCGCGACGGCGTCGATGAATCGCTCGCGGACTTCGCTCGCAGGCGCCTGGGTCGCGAGGCTCTTGATCGACTCGTGGGGCCCATGCTCGCCGGAATCTACGCCGGCGACCCCGAACGCATGAGTGTGAGCAGCACGTTTCCTCAACTGCTGGAAATGGAGAAACGGGGCGGCTTGATCAAGGCTTTGTGGCGCGGAGGAGGGGCCAAACCCGCTCGTCAGGCCGGGATCACCACGTTCATGACGATTCGAAACGGTTTGGACCGCGTCGTTTCCGAATTGGTTCGACGCCTGCCCACGGGGCGCGTGCGTCTCGATTGCCCCGCGCAGGCGATTCGCCGACGCGGCGGAGAATGGGAAGTGGTCACGCCGGGCGGCGTGATCGCGGCCGATTCCGTGATCTCGGCCGTGCCGGCTTGCGCCCTGGCCGACATCATCGAGGGAATCGATCCCGAGCTGGCGATGCGGCTGCGTGAAATCAAATTCGTTTCCACCGCGACCTCGACGCTCATTTACGACTCCAAGGACGTGCCTGAAGCCCCGCGAGGGTTCGGATTTTTGGCTCCGCGCGCGGAGGGCCTGACCATCACGGCGGCCACCTACTCGTCGAGCAAATTTCCCGCGCGATCCGCGGCCGGACGAATGTCGGTTCGCGCGTTTATCGGAGGCGCGGGCCGCGAACTGGACGCGGAAGGGCCCATCACGAGGCTTGAGGAGCGAGTGCGCGCCGACTTGGACCGGGTTCTGCGCCTCAACGGAGCCAAGCCTCTGGCGATGAAAACCACGCGCTGGGTCAAGTCGAATCCTCAGTATGAGGTGGGGCATTCGCGCCGCTTGGATCGACTCGCCTCTTGTTTGAAAGGGCATTATGGACTGGTTCTTGCGGGAGCGTCATACTGCGGCGTGGGTCTTCCGGACTGCGTGCGTTCGGGACGTCTTGCCGCGGAGATCGTTTTAGCCGGATCACGGAGGGTGCATGGAACCGTTCGCCCAGGACTTGCTTAGTCTTTTCGTCGCGCTTATTCTCGGCACGGCCATCGGGCTGGAGCGGGAGTTGAGCGATAAGGCCGCGGGGCTGCGGACCAACATCTTGATTTGCATCGGCTCGTGCTTGTTCTCGATTCTGTCCCGGGGTCTTGCCACGGCGGCCGGGACCGACATCACCCGCATCGCCGCCCAAATCGTGTCGGGGATCGGCTTTCTCGGCGCGGGAGCGATCATGCGCGAGGGCGAGCATGTGACCGGCCTGACCACGGCGGCCACGATCTGGGTCGTCGCCGCCATCGGAGTGACCGTCGGATTTGGATTCTATTCCATAGGGGCCGCCACCGCCGTGATCACCCTCGTCGTTCAGTCCGTTTTCCCTCGATTGGATTCGATGATCGACGAACTGCGCCAGCGCCACACTTTTCGGATCGCCTCAGATCTCAATGACGAGGGGCTCGAGCAGATAAAGGCCATCTTTCGAAACGCGGACGTCAGGGTTTTGCGGCGCAAACTCATGAAAAAATCCGGCATTTACTACAGCGAATGGTACGTGTCGGGGCCTCGCTTGGAGCAGAAAAACGTGGTGCGCAAGCTCCTCGATAACAAGCACGTGCGCGAGCTGGTGTACTGAGGTCCGCGGGCCTGCCCATGGACGCGGCGAAAGTGCAGGCGGCGCTGACGGCCATGGGCCAACCCAAGTTTCGTTGGGATCAGGTGCGGCAGGCCGTGTTCGGGGGCGCATGCCCCTCCTATGACGAAATCCGCGTTCTTCCCGCCGACATACGGCGCTCTCTGGCCGAGAAGCTCCCGCTTCTCAGTCTCAAGGAGCGCGGCGTGCGAGTGTCGAAGGATGGGCGGGCCCACAAGGCGCTGCTGGACCTCGTGGACGGCCGGACGATCGAAACGGTGCTCCTGCGGCCCAGTCAGACCCGGTGGACGACTTGCATTTCTTGCCAGGTCGGCTGCGCCGTGGCCTGCACCTTTTGCGCCACGGGTCTCATGGGATTTGTTCGCAGCTTGACGCCGGAAGAAATCACCGATCAGGTCTTGTTTTGGAGACAGTACATGACGCGCCTGGCCTTGCCCGGACGCTTGGACAACGTGGTCTACATGGGAATGGGTGAGCCGTTCGCCTGCTATGAGCAGGTGTCCGCCAGCTTGGGAACGCTGACCGATCAAAAACTCTTCGGCATCGGGGCGCGGCACATCTCCGTATCGACTTCCGGGATCGCCTCGAAAATCGAGGCGTTCGGGAGGGATTTTCCGCAGATCAACTTGGCGATTTCCCTCCATGCGGCGACCGACGAGGTGCGCGCGCGTTTGGTGCCGATGAACAAAGCCTATGACCTTAAGACGTTGGCCCGCGCGTTGGGGAACTATGTTCAAGCCACTCGGCGAAAAATCTTTTTCGAGTATGTTCTTCTCAAAGGGGAAAACGATCGTGCGCAAGACATCGAGGCTTTGGTTCGCTGGCTGGCCACGGTCGGGCCGCGCGAACTGCTTCACGTGAATCTGATCGTTTTCAACCAAACCGACACCGACCATCGCCCGACGGAGGAGGTCGCCGCGCGGAATTTCCAAAGCCGCCTTCTTGGCGCGGGATATAAATCGACCGTCAGGCAAAATTTAGGGCGCGACATCCAAGGAGCCTGCGGGCAGCTTATCGTAGTGGAGAAAATGAATGAACAATGATGGTCCCGTCGACCGGGTCCCTAAAGACATCAAGGATCGGCCCTCGCGCGCGCGTTACGACAAGGTTAAGTCGATGCTCGATCTTAAATGGCGCCGTCGTCAGCCCCAATCGGAGCGTCTGACCCGGGAGCTTGCCGACGCTCTCTGGGACACCTTCGGTCAAAGCCCTTGGACCTGGTGCGGCTTCTGGCTGCTGCAGCCCGACGGCAGAGCTTTCCAGCCGGGGCCGGCGCGTCCGGAGCCCGCATCGGGACCCGTCGGGATCCAAGGCGAGTTCGCCTCGGTCCTGAGCACGGGCGAGGCTCGTCCGGGGCAGCTGACGATCGTCGTTCCGGTTTTGGATAAAAACGCCCGCGTCTGGGCCGTTTTCGAGGCGCGCTCGACGATCGCCTTCGACGACATGGACGCCCGCTGGCTTGAGCGCCTGTTTAAAACGTTTCAGTCGTTGGATAAGTCGGGACCGGTGCAGCTTTAAAATGACCCGCCCGGGGTCGTGTAGACCCCGGGCGGGCGCTCCTGGTGGGATTGACGCAGACTGTTGTCTATCCGAGGGTGTCATCCTCCGCGTCTTGGCCTTAGTGTAGACCGTCTCGATGTCAAAAATATTGCGGACTCATAGACGATTGGAGGCAGAAAAGTCATAATGTCGGCGGTGGAACGCGCGATGAGGCTGTGGCCGTTTTTCGGGTTCCTCGCCCTGTACGGCTGCGGGGAAGTGGCCATCCGTCCGGACCTGCCGGCGGCCTACGACTCCTCGGCGCCCGCGGCCGGCGCGTCGATCGGGGCGGAGGCGGCGCTCGATCCCCAGATCGCCGCCGCGCTCATCAAGCTCGCCGAGGATCGTCGCAGCATCAAGCGCGATCTTAGCGGCGTCACCGGGACTCCCGTAGCCGACATCCTGACGGTGGGCTCTCCCATCGGGTTCACCCTGCGCAACCGCTTCTTGAACGTGGGCATTCCCCTAGGAGAGGCGTTTTCACGCAGCTCCGATCCCGCCTTTCGCGCCCGGCTGCTTGAGCTTTCGCGCTGGGACCGCGACGGCGAGGCACGGGCGGCAGCGCTGATCGCCTTGGCGCAGACGCACGATCTGAAGTATCTCCAGGTTTTCAATGAGGCGTTGATTCACCTCGATCCGGCCGTGCGCTTTGGCGCGCTGGAGGCGCTGGTCGTTTGGGAGCATCCGCGCCAGGCCATGCCGCTGCTGGCCGCCGCCTCGGAAAGAGACAGCGAGCCTATTCTTCGCGTCTATGCCGCCGCGGGCTTGGCGCGCATGGGAGATGTCGCGGGCCTGCACCGCGTACGGGCCTTTTTAGACAACCACTCTTGGGTGGTTAAGGCCATGGCGGCCAAATATTTAGGCGAACTCGGCACGGCCGAAGATTACGACAACCTGCTCGGACGCATCGACCGCGAGGTGGGTAATGATTTCGTGGTCGCCGAGTACTGCGTGTCCGCCCTCAAGCTCTACCCCAAGAAAAAGGCGGCCCAGCAATGAGGGCTTTATCGATCCTCGTTTTGTCTCTGGCGCCGGCGTGGGCGTCGGCCGCCCAGCCGACGGCCAACGCGGGCGCGGGGCTGCTTTTCTCGTTGGAGCCGTTGACGGTCACCGCTCCGCGCGTCAAGCAAAGAGACATGATCGATCCGCGTATCAACCAGCATCTCCTGCGTCTTTTGCAGCAACGCATGGACGCGCGGCCAGACCCCTTGGCCGCCAGCGACGCCTCGATCGGCAACCTCAATAAAATTTCGACTTTGACCGGCTATTCATTGAAGACCCGCTATACCGAGATCGGTTTTCTTCTGACAGAGGGTTTGGCCGGCACCAACGAGTTCCAGCTCCAGAGCGAGCTCGAAAAGGCGGCCCGTCTTTCCAAGAACGTGCAGACGCGCGCGGCCGCCCTGGTCGCGCTCGCCTACATCAAAGACATGCGCTATCTGGGCCTTTTCCAGGGGGCTTTGACCGATCCCAATGTGACGGTTCGTTTCGCGGCGTTGGAATCCCTTCTCATTCTCGGCGACCGCTCCGTTCAACTGCAGTTGGGCGGCACCGCCCGTAACGACCAATCCTTGCCCGCGCAGATTTACGCCGCGGCGGGCATGTGGCGCATGGGAGACAGCTTCGGCAAGGAAATCATGCTGCGTTTCCTCGACCATCAGGATTGGTTCGTGCGGGCGATGTCGGCCTACTATGTGGGCGAAATGGGCGGAGGATACGAGTACCGCCGCCTGCTGCAGTATCTCTCGAGGGAAACGGATCCTTCCTCGCGGGCCGAAATCGCGACGGCGCTTGTCAAACTCCATCCGAAAAAGGATCAGCCATGAACAACTCCACCTTTATGGCGCTGGCCCTGACCGGCGGAACCTGGGTGATTTGGGCGTTGATTCTTAGCTCCGTCGGCGCGGTGGCCGTGGCATACGACCGATGGAGTCTCTTTAGGCAGGAGGCGAACGCACTGGCGGCTTTGCGCCCGAAGTTTCTTTCCGCGCTCGCGGACTCTGACCTGGAGGGCGCGCAGAAAGCCATCAAGGCCAATCCCGGGGCGTGCGCGCGCGTTCTGGGCGAGCCGGAGAATCTAGCCGCGGCGCTCTCCGATGAAAGGCGCCGTCTCGAGGGCCGCTTGTTGTGGCTGGGAACGCTGGGCAACAACGCCCCGTTCGTGGGCTTGTTTGGAACGGTGCTCGGCGTGATCAAGGCCTTTCACGATCTCGCCGAATCGGGCGCCGGGCCGGAGGTCGTGATGTCTGGCCTGTCCGAGGCGCTGGTCGCGACCGCCGTCGGACTTCTCGTCGCCATCCCCTGCGTGCTTTCCTTCAATTTCCTGCAAAAAAGGATGCGCGACATTCTCTCCGAGACCGAAGCTCTCGGCCTGCGCTACGACGCGTCCCGTCGCCGCTAGAGGCTCATGAGGGCCTCCGAAGACGGCGACGGTCCCATCACGGAAATCAACGTCACGCCTCTCGTCGACATCGTTCTTGTCGTCCTGATCATTTTCATGGCGACGGCGCCGATGATCGCGCGCCGGGCGATCAAGGTCTCGGTGCCGAGCGTGGCGAAATCGGACAAGGCCGCCACCGACGCGATGGCCGTCGCTCTCGACGGAGAGCGACGCTTGACGCTCTCCGGAAAGCCGGTGTCGCTGGACGATCTGAAGAAAACGATTTCGACGGCCGTCGCGCTCAGGCCCGACCAGGCCGTGACGGTCTCGGCCGATAAAAAGATCATCTACGGGGAGGTGGCCGAGCTGCTGGACGCCATTCGCGGCGCCGGCGTCAAAAAGGTCGGCTTGGAGGTTCGCCGGAAGTGAACGCTCCGGCCAAGCGCCCTCCCGCGCCGCCGCCGTTTAAGCGCTCGATCGCCTTCTCCGCCGCCGCGCACGCGGCTTTCGTCGCCGCGTTGTGGACGCTGCCGCGGCTGGATTTCTCGACCACGCCCCCCTTTGAAGTCGAGATCACGAGCCCGTTTCTCGGAGATGGTCCCGCCAAATTGGGAGCGCCCAAGCCGTTCGTGCCCGGCGTTCCGGCCAAGGTCAACGTCACGCCGGACGTTCTCGTTGCGCCCAAGTCGGCCGAGAAAGCCCCGGAACCGCCGAAGGACTGGACCTTGCCGGGCCCGAGCACGACAGTGACCCAAACGCCGGAGCCGCCCGCGGCCACCCCGGGAGGAGCCATCGGGGGAACCGGCACGGCGGCCAAGACCGGCGGATCGGGAGAGGGCTCCGACGACGGAGTTCCCGGAGGCACCGGCCATGGGGGCACGCCGCTTCTTGAATTGCCGCGACTGCTCAATCGCGACGAGGTGCTCGCCAGCCTGCGGCGGTTTTATCCGGAAAACGAGCGGCAGGCGGGAAAGGAAGGGACCGTCGTGATCATGATTCATCTGGGGACGGACGGCCGCGTGTCTTCGGCCGACGTCGTGCGTCCGGCGAGCGCGTCCTTTGACGAAGCTTCGAAAAAAGTCGCCGCTTTGATGCGGTTTTCTCCCGCGATCGGGCTCAATGGGAAGCCCGTTAACGTGCGCATGCCCCAGGAAGTTATTTTTCGGCTGACGGATTAGAAGGCGGTCCGGCCGAAGCGATTTTCCGGGAGGCGACGAACACGCTCGCGGCGAGAACGGTGATCCCCCCGCAAATCCAATAAAGGGCTTGGCTCATGCCGAGCCAGTCGATGAAGCTTCCAAGAGCGAAGGAAACGGCGGCCGTTCCCAGCACGAACACGCTGTAAAGAAAGCTGAAGGCGCGGGGCTGATCTTTTTGCGGTACGAGACTTTGGACTTCGGAGCGAAGGCGTAAATCGCTGGCGGCCCAAGTCGTTCCGGCGATGAATATCGCGGCTATGAGCAGGGGCAGCGCGGTGGAAAACGCCAGAGTCCATAGCGAGAGGATCCCCGCCGCCCCCCATTTGACCCAGGGAAAACGCGAGTTGAACCACCACAGCAATCCGGCTCCGGAGAGCTCTCCCGCGTTCGAGGCGGTGAGCATCCAAGCCGAGTAATGAGGCTTGTCGAGGACGGTTTTCGCGAGGATGGGAACGATCATGCCTTCCAAGACACGATGGATGATTTGAGGCAGGATGAAGGCGAGGGCAATCCAGCGCAGCCGTCCGTCTCCCAGCACGAGATTCGCCCCGGCTTTAACATCTTTGAAGTAGGATTTGATCTGGTCCGTGATCGTGCCGAAGAGTCCCGTTCGGACAAATGTGAGCGCCGTCCGGGCCGAGGGTTTGCGATGTCGGACGCTCATGAAAATGGAGGAAGCGATAATATAGGCGGGAGGTTGAAGCATTAAAGCCCACAGAGGCCCGAAAAATCCAATCAGAGCGCCGGCGACGAGGGCTCCGGTCACGCCGGCGATTTCGTAGGTGAAGTGCAGGCTCGCGTTATAGCGGCTGAGAGCCTCGCTGTCGTGGCCTAGGATCAGAGCTGGAATCGAATGACGCGTCGTCTCGGCGATTCCTACGGCGCCGCCCAAGAGAATATACAGGGGCAGCAAAGTCGAGGCTGACAGAGTATTCAGCGCCCCCAATAGAACGATGGATGAGACAAAAAGGGCTTGGGAGGCAACGGCCCAGGCCAAGACTTTATGGGCCATGAATCGGTCGGTGAGGGACCCGGACAACCCGGCGAAGACAGCCTGGGAGATCCCGTAGGCGGCGAGAAGCGTGGCGACGATCGTGGCTCCGCCGAGAGTTTGAAGGGCAAGCAGAGGCACGCTCAGCGTGACGACGTCCATGCCGGCTTTCATCGCGGCGGTGGCGGCCATCATGCGGCGCACGTTCTTGACCTTGTCGGGAGGGGGAAGAGGATCGAGCTGCCGGGGGTCGCTTGGCTGGATCGCGACGGGGCTTTCGGAGAGCTCGGCGACGGTTTCCCCCGACAACAGGGCAAAGCTTTGCGCCGCGGCTTGCGGGGCGGCGGCGATCGGTATTTTCGGGAGGGATTGGGTCAGCGCCCGTGCGGCGACAATTTTGGCCGCCAAGGGCCGAGCGGTCGGCGCTCCGATGGGGGCGACCGGGATCAGAGAGACCCTGGGCGCGGTCAATAAGGGGACCGAGGCTGGCGCCAGGGGCGCGAGCGGCATCGGGGCGGAGTAAACCGGATTGACGCCTGAAATCGGGCGGACGAGGCGTCCGGTTTGGGCCAGGGCCGAGGCGGGCCAGGACGCCAAGACCAGTAATGCGCTAAGGGATAGTGCGGCGGCGCGGGCGATAATCAAGATTTTATCTGTTGCGAACGAAGAAATTTATTGGCCTTGTAGGCCAAATATGCGGCGATGGGTACCGTCGCGATGGCAATCCAGGGCATGTTGAGGAAGGATGAGAGGACCGTCAGAAAGATGAGTCCGTTATGGACCGAGTGTGCGGTCATTGAAGACAGAATTCCCTCCTTTTGGTACACGTAGGCCCAAACCAACGAGGTCGCCAAGCGTACCGCGAAGAGCAGGGGGTCGGCGGTTTCATGAAGCGCGACGAAGATTAAGGAACTGATCAAAGCGGGAACTGCGAACGATCCCCACTTCGCTTTTTCCCACAGCTTGGTCAGCAATCCCTGCAAACCCGCGCGAAACAGAAGCTCCTCAAGAATCGGAGCGACGATGGCGATTTTCGGAAAAAGATTCACAATATCGCTGAGCGTGGCGTTCTCCAATAATTTCGGGAAGTCATAGTTGGAGTGCATTTCGTACCCCAGAGCGAGGGCGGCCGACGTGACGGCCCATGTAAACGCAAGGGGAATAGCTCCGGCGAGAAAACCGACGGACAACGTTCGTTTTATCGGCGACTTAGGAGGGCCGCCGTCGTTTGGCGGGCGAAAGTAATCGACCCAGCGAGGCCCCGCGGCCGGTTTCTTAAGAGATCGGTTGCGGTTTGGGGAGCTGGGCTTCCCCTCTGGGCTCGCTTGGACGGAGTCATCGGAATCGCGCAGCGTCGGTTGATCGAAAAATTCGTTGAGCGCCGCGCGCGGCGCGTCGGGTTGATTCGTTTGGACCGCGGCGGCGACGGATTTCGCCCCGATTTGAAGGGACTGCGCCGCCCGAACGGGCGCGGCGGGCCTGACGATGGGAGAGGCCTGCGGCGCGGCGACCCGATTGAGGGGGACGGAGGGCGCGGTCAATAAGGGGACCGAGGCTGGCGCCAGGGGCGCGAGCGGCATCGGGGCGGAGTAAATCGGATTGACGCCTGAAATCGGGCGGACGAGGCGTCCGGTTTGGGCCAGGGCCTGATAAGGGGCCAACCCCGGCGCCGTTAAGACCAGACAGAAAGACAGGAAGCCGCGCAGGGAGCCGACAATGCCGTTCACGCCAAAAGGATAGCAAGAGGAAATGAGCAACGTTTGGACCACTCGGGCCCCAGAGGCTGGGCAGTCAGCCCAGGAGAAAGGAGGTCTAAGGTCCTAGGTGCTTTTTCCGTTGCCCTTGACCTTGGCGATGACTTTGAGGAGGTCTTCCCCGTAGCGGCTGCGCTTAAGGTCCGAGAGGGGAGCGAGAGGCTCGCCGCCGTGATCGCGGCAGGAGTGAATGGCCAGTTGGCGCATAGTGTCCGTGGTCATGATCACCACCGGCTCGACGCCCTCCATCTCGGAGCGAGACTTGCGCCACGCGCGCAGGGCTTCAAATGTGCGCCACTCGAGGTCGGACAGGCGCTTGGTTTCGGGAGCGTTGGAGGAGGGGGCTCGGGTCAGAGGCGGCGCGTGGCGTCCTCGGTCGACGGCGGCAAGCAAGCCCGAGCAAAAGCGTTCTAGGATATAGGGCGACATCCCGCGCACCGCGGCCAAGGCCTCGCGGGTTTCGGGCGCGGCCCGGGCGATGCGAACCATTAAATCCTCGGGCATGATCCGAAAAGAGGCGCGATCGCGGGACTGGGCCTGCTGTTCCCGGAAAAGCCAGATTTCCTTGAGAATGGCCATGGACCGGCCGCCGATATCCTCGCGTCCGACCAACTTCCAACAACCTTCCGGATCGAAGGATTTGGCGCTGGGTTGCAAAGCGGCTAGGTCGCGGAAAGCCTCCCGAGCGTCTTCCAGGCGGCCTTTTTCAACGAGCAGCTTCATCTGAATGTCGGCTAAGGGCATGAGAAAATGGGTGTCGCCCTGGGCGTAGCGGATCATCTCTTGCGTCAGCGGGCGCTTGCCCCAGTCGGCGCGCTGGAGCTTTTTGGAGATGACGATGCCGAAATGGCGTTCGATGGCCGCCGCCAGGCCGAGCTCCTTGGTGCCGAGGATCCTGGCGACGATCATCGTGTCGTAGAGGTTGGCGAACGTGAAGCCGTAATCTCGCTTGAGGCAGAGCACGTCGTACTCCCCCGCGTGGAAGAGTTTTTCGATATTCGGGTCGGCGAAGAGGGGGGCCAGCGCGGAGATGTCCTTGAATGCGATGGGGTCGACGATAAAATCCTCAGTGAGAGAGGATATCTGGATCAAACAGACCTTTTCCTTATGTGCGTAAAAACCGTTGGATTCGGTGTCGAAGGCCAGGCGCTTGCAGCAGGCGAGTTCCGCGCACACCTCTTCGAGGTGCTCTTTGGCGGTAATCAGCGTCGCGGTCTTGATGTGGTCGGGCGACATGGATAAATAAAAAACCGGAACGCCCCAGTTCGGCGTTCCGGGTCGACGGCACCCAGTTTATAACAGGTCCGGGTCGGTCCGTCAAGCCTCGTGACAAAGGGCTTGTCTGCCGAGGGGCCCATTGTCTGAAATTTGCGGTCCAATAGGCCCATGCACTTCGATTGCGGCCTCTGGCATACTTCGAGAATGAAAATGAGTCTTCTCGCGGTTGGTTTTCTCATCCTCCTGGGTTCGTCAGAAATTCACGCCGGAGAGGGTCCCGTAACCAGGCCGTCGCATGAAAGCGCCCTCGCCCATTTCAAGCGCGTCGAGCCGCTCAGTCTGGAAGCGACGCGATGTCTTGAGCACGAGACAAAAAAAAGCTGGACCGTCAGTCTTCGTTACGAGGAGTGGGAAAATGGCCAAGGGGGAAATCTTTCCGCCATCTCCGCTTATGAAAAATCACTTAAACCCGGTTCCCTGAATATCTCGATCAACGCCACTCGCGACAGGGGCGGCAACGCCATTGACCTGGTAAGGGTTGTTTTGATGTACGTTTCTCCGCGTGTCGAGCGATCCAGCTTCGATTCAACGTTGATGCCGGCCGATCAGGAGCTCATCGACCTCATCAAGTCCTGCGTCCCTCTTTGGGAACTGCCGGTCGATTGAGGCGCGCGGCCGGCGCGGCTTAGCCGTCTTGAGGGGATTTCGCCGCGGCCTCGAAGAGTTTTGAAAGCTCGTTGGATCGTTTCGCGGCGGCCTCTATTCCATCGATGAGCACGGAGCGCAAGCCCTTGCTTTCGAGGACGTGAATGGCGGTGATCGCGGTGCCTCCCGGGGTGGTGACCTCGTCTTTAAGAACGGCGGGGTGCTTGCCGGTTTCCAACACGAGTTTGGCCGCGCCGAAGACCGTTTGGGCGGCCAGCTTGGCGGCGACGGCGCGGGGGATGCCCATTTTAACGCCGCCGTCGATCATGGCCTCGATGACCATATAGATGTAGACCGGTCCCGAGCCCGAGAGGCCCGTGACCGCGTCGAGCGCGCTTTCGGGGAGGATCACGGAAAGGCCGACCGAGGAAAAGACGGCTTGGGCCAAGGCGAGTTCGCGCTCTCCGGCGCGCGCTCCGGCGGCGACGGCGGTCGCGCCCGCGTCGACGAGGCACGGCGTGTTGGGCATCGCCCTGACGACGGGGCCTTCGACGCGAAGAGCCTTGCTGATCGAAGCCGTGGTAATTCCCGCCATGACGGAAATGACGAGTTGGTTCTTTCGAACGGCTCCGGCCAGCCCCTCCATGACCGCTTTGGCCATTTGAGGCTTGACCGCCAAAACGACGATATCGGCGCCCTCGATCGCCTTCGCGTTGTCGGTGGCCGTGCGCACGCCCCATTTTTTATGAAGCTCGGCCAACGCCGAGGAATTTCGGCGCGCGGCCACGATATTCTTGGCCGGCAGAAGCTTGGAACGCACCATTCCACCGATGAGCGCTCCGGCGATGTGGCCGGCGCCGACGACGGCGATGGTTTTGTTCTTCAGCATTTTCTCTTCCCAGCGGGGCACTCAGGAGTGCGGCGAGTCGGAGTAGTTTCCAAAATCACTGAATATGTACAAGCCGACGATTCCGGCTCCGATCAAAAGCGACGAGCCCGCGATAATCCAAACCATATTCCCTCCAGGAGCGTCCTAAAGTCAGCAGGAGAATAATGCGGGGACTGTTTTATGTCAAGGCCCGCAAATGCCTACATGTGTTCCGGGGAGCTGACGCCGAGAAGGCTCAGGCCTTCTCGGATGACGTCGCGAACTCCCGCGATCAGCAGCAGCCGCGCCGCCGCGATTTCGGACCCGGCCGAAATGATGGGGCAGGACTCGTAGAAGGGATGGAAGAGCCCGGCCAACTCCAAGAGATAATTGGCCAGTGGATGCGGAGAGAGAAGACGCTCGCAATCAAGAAGGATATCGGGAAACCACGCCAGCTTATTGAGGAGCGCGCGTTCCGCCGGAGAGTTCAAGAAGAGGGCGTTTGGCATGGGCAGTTCCGATCCCGCGCGATGGAGTCCCGTCTCCTCGGCCTTTCGGAAAATCGAGCAGATGCGGGCGTGCACGTACTGGACGTAGAAAACGGGATTGTCGCTCGATTGCTTCTTGGCCAGCTCCAAGTCGAAATTGAGATGGCTGTCGGGGGTGCGCAAGGCGAAGAAGAAGCGGCAGGCGTCTTTGCCCACCTCGTCGATCAACTCGCGCAGGGGGATGAAGGTTCCCGCGCGCTTGGACATCTTAACGGCTTCCTGTCCGCGGTAGAGATGGATGAGCTGGTGGACGATGGCGTGATAGCTGTCCGCGGGTTTTCCCAGCGCCGCGATCGCGGCTTTCATGCGCGGAACGTAGCCGTGGTGGTCGGCGCCGAAAATGTCGATGATGCGTTCGAAGCCGCGATCGTACTTGTCCTTATGATAGGCGATGTCGGGCAGGAAATACGTGGGCTTGCCGTCGGATTTGACGAGGACTCGGTCCTTGTCGTCGGCGGATCCCTCGGCGTTGGCCGTGCCCAGCCAGACGGCCCCCTCTTTTTCGAACACCATTGCGCGGCTTTTGAGGGTGTTGAGAGTGTCGTTGACCGCCCCGCGCGCGTGCAGTTCGCTTTCCAGATACCAGCGATCGAAGTGGACGTCGAAGACTCGCATGTCGTCTTTGTGAGAGGACAGCAGAGCGTCCATGGCGAAGCGCCCCCAGGCTTGAGCGTCCCAGGACTGCGCTTGGGCGGGCGCGGCGGCGGCCAGATCGATGAGGTATTCGCCTTGGTAGCCGTTATCTGGAATTTTGGCGTTGTGGCCCTTGGCTTGTTGGTGGCGAGCCAGTATCGATTCCCCCAGGAGAACGACGCGTCCGCCGGCGTCGTTGACGTAGTATTCCGCGCAGACCTCGCGGCCCAGGCGCTTCATAATGCGGACCAGGCTGTCTCCCAGCGTGGCTCCCCGCCCCGAGGCCATGTGCAGGGGACCGGTGGGATTGGCGGAGACGAACTCGATGAGGACCTTGGTTTTCGGTCCGCCGTCGTCGGCGCCGTACAGGTGGGGCGCCAGGGTGATGGCCTTCAGGTTGCCGCAAAGCGCCGTTTGCTTAAGAACAATGTTCACGAACCCCGGGGGGGCGGAGACGGCGTTTTCGACCTCCGACACTTTGGCCAAGGCCTCCGATAGGGATTTCGCCAAATCGAGGGGGTTTTTTTTGGCGGCTTTGGCGGCGGCCAAAGGCCAAGGCAGGGAAATGTCCGATTTGACGTGAGCGGGGGGGGCGCAGAGCGGGAGGTTGGCCGGCAGCGGCAGGTCCTGCGCGCGGGCCCATTGACGGGCCGCCGTGGAGAGTTTATTTCTGAGGGTGGCGATGATCATTGGTCGGCGACGGGGTCCATGGCGGCGAGGCGTTTAAGCGTCTGGATGTCGTGCGCCGCGCCCAAGGCCTCGCTCATCTCGAGCAGATTTTTCTTGACTAGAAAGGCGAGGTATTGGTCCATCGTGATCATGCCGTGCTTGGACCCGGCCTCGACGGCGCCGTAAATCTGGTGGGTTTTGGCTTCCCGGATCAGGCTTGCGATGGCGGTGGTCACACGCATGAATTCCCTCGCGCAGACCTGTCCGCCGCCGCCTTTTTTCGGGAGAAGCTGCTGGCAGACCACGCCCTGCAGGACGGCGGCGAGCTGAACGCGGACCTGCTGTTGTTGGTGCGCGGGGAAGACGTCGATGATTCGATCAACGGAGGTCGCCGCGTCGTGGGTGTGCAGGGTCGCGAAACAGAGGTGGCCCGTCTCGGCGGCGGTGATCGCCAATTGAATGGTTTCAAGATCGCGCATTTCGCCGATGAGGATGACGTCCGGGTCTTGGCGCATGGCGTGGCGCAGGGCTTCGGCAAAGGATTTTGTCGAGGAGCCGACCTCACGCTGAAGTATGATCGAGAGCTTGTCTTCGTAGACGAACTCGATGGGGTCCTCGATGGTCAAAACGTGCTTTTGATGCTTTTGATTGATCTGCTCGATCAGGCAGGCCAGCGTGGTGGATTTTCCCGAGCCCGTGGGACCGGTGACGAGAACGAGCCCCCGAGGAAGGTCGATGAGGTTGACGATCGAGGGCATCAGACTCAGCTCGGCGGGCGAAGGAATCTTCGACGAGATGGTGCGGAACACGGCGGCCAGCCCGTTTTTTTGACGGAACACGTTGAGCCGAAAGCGCGCCACGCCGGGAATAGAGAGGGATCCGTCCAACTCCCAGCGTTCCTCGAACTTCGCACGCTGGGACTCGGTGAGAACGGAGTAGACCAGGCGCTCGCATTCTTCGGCATGAATGGCGGCCGCGCCGCCCAGGGGTTCGATGCGGCCGTTGCGGCGAAGCATCGGCGGCTTTCCCACGACGAGGTGAAGGTCGCTCGCCCCAAGGCGCGAGGTTTGGGCAAGAACTTCGGTTAGCTCCGCCACGAAAGCTCCTTGGCGCCGTCGTGCAGGCGCTCGAGCGCGTAGAGTTTCCGGGTCTCTTCAATCATGAGGTGGATGATCAGGCCCCCGTAATCGAGCACGCGCCATAAATCGGATTGGGGGCGATTGCGATGATGGATGTCGAGGCCGATTTTTTCGAGGTCCTCGGAGAGCTTGGTTTCCAGCGCCTCCAAATGCGGCCGTGAAACCGCCGTGGCGATCAGCATGTAGTCGGATAGGGGGCTGGTCTTGCGGACATCCAGCAGGAGTATGCTTTCGGCTTTCTTGTCCTCGGCCGAGCGCGCGGCGGCTACGGCCGCCGATCTAAAGACCCTGGGCACCGGTCCTCATTTGCAGGCGGCGCCGCAGGACTTCATCGGCGCGAAAGTCCATGTTCTCGAGCGCGGAGGTCAGAAGCTGCGCGACGGCCGCCATGGTTCGGGCGGACTCGGCGCGGCGGTTTTCGTTCAAGGGAACGGAAGATCGCAGGCGCAGCGTGGCCAAAAGCTTGGCGGGGGAGCGCAGCACGATGGCGAGGGTCCGGTTGTCGGACTCCCAAGAGAGGGCGGGGCTCGAAGGAGACGGCAGCGACCCGACTTCCGGGCCGAACGTCTCGGGGCCGCAGGACCCGGCCGGATCCATTTCGTTATTGTAGGGGTTGAAGACGCAGGCCGCGGCGGACCAGGTGCCCTCGAGATGCGGCAGGACTCGTTCAATCGAACGAGAGAGAAGCGAGGCCGGAATGGTCGCGGGCTCGACGAGAAGGCTGGACAGGTCATGGAGTAGGGCCAGCTCCGAAGACGTGCGCCTCAGCCGTTCGGATTGAACCGAGACGAGAGCGGAAAAAAAGTCCATCGCGGAGGCGGCGTCGGCCGCGAGCCAATTCTTGAGGTCGTCGCGTCTTAGGCGCACCAATTCCGTCTTGCCGACGGCCCAGGCTCCCGCCGAGCGCGGCGCGGCGTCAAGCAGCGCCATTTCGCCGAAACAATCTCCGGTTCCGAGGGAGGCGATATCCTTGACGCCTCCGGCGGCCAGGCGTTTGGTGACCCGGACTCGCCCCGAGGCGACGAAATACAATCCGTCCCCTATCGAGCCCTCGGAGAAAATCTCCGCGCCGCCCTCGAACGAGAGGGGTTCGAGATACGCGGACAAGTCTTCCAGGCGCTTATCCGTGAAACGCGAGAAAAGCTCCAAGGAGCGCAGGAGAGGGAGGTTTCTTTTTTTGTCCATTTTACATGAGGGTCGCGCTGCTTCGATTGGTGATGCCGGCCAGCTGCTTGAAGGTTTCCGGGTTGTTGGCGCGCTGCAGAGCATCTTCCGGAGCGATCAAGCCCTGGCGCACCAGCTCGGCGAGGGATTTATCCATGGGGATCATGCCGTGCTTGGCCCCGGTATCGAGGGCTCCGTAGATCATATGCGTTTTTCCCTCGCGGATCATGTTCGAAATCGCGGGGGTCATGATCATGATTTCGCGCGCGGCGATGCGCCCCTCCCCATCCTTGCGCGCCAACAGCTGCTGGCTGAGGACGGCTTGGAGAACGACGGCCAGCTGCACGCGCACCTGGGACTGCTGATGGGGCGGGAAAACGTCGATGATGCGATCGATGGTCGAGGGCGCGTCCTGAGTGTGCAGGGTGCCGAAGCACAAGTGGCCGGTTTCGGCGGCGGTGATCGCCAATTGAATGGTCTCCAGATCGCGCATTTCGCCGATGAGGATGACGTCTGGATCCTGGCGAAGCGCTGAACGCAGGGCCGCGGTAAACGACTTCGTATTTTGTCCGACTTCGCGCTGGCGAAAAACGGATTTTTTCGACTCATAGACGAATTCTATGGGGTCTTCGATGGTCAGGATGTTGTTGTTGTGCTTCTGGTTGATCATCTCCATGAGGACCGCGAGGGTCGTCGACTTTCCCGAGCCGGTGGGGCCGGTCACCAGGACGAGTCCGCGCGGGAGGTCGGCCAAGTCGGTGATGGATTTGGGAAGCCGCAGCTGCTCCGCCGTCGGGATTTTCGAGGTGATCACGCGCATGACCGCCTCTACGCCGTTTTTTTGTAGAAGAACGTTGACGCGAAAGCGCGATAACCCGGTCACGGCGAACGAGCAATCAAGCTCCCAGGTTTCTTCGAACTTGGCGCGCTGCTCCTCATAGAGGATCGAGTATATGAGGCGTTTGGATTCCTCGGGGTTTATCTTTGAGAATCCGGGGATCTCATCGATCTGTCCGTTGAGACGCATGAGCGGAGGCTTGCCGATGACGATGTGAATATCGCTGGCTCCGGCTTGCACCGCGGTTTTGAGGACCTCGACGAGTTCCATGATGTCTCCTAGTATTTCGTACAGTCGCCGCCCAGCTCAACGCTGACGTCTACGCCTCGCAAAACATCGATTCGAGTTGCCGTGATCGCCGTCGGACAGGAGAGAATTTCGCGCACGCGCCACGCGCGGGCATAGTCTCCGATCCGGTCGTAAACGACGGTGCGTTTGCGTAGACGAGAGGCGGTGCCAACGAATATCACGTCCACGCCACTCGATATCAGCATTTTTTTTGCCTGAGCCGCCAGGCCCTGGTGGTCGGTGGCGTTGAGAACCTCGACGACCACGGCGTTCTCGTTTTCAGCGGCCGGCTGCGGGTTGAAAACGCCGGCGAGAAACACCGGAGCGGAGGCGTCGTCCGGGAAATGGGCGGGCCGGACGTTTTCTTGGCGCACCTGGCGCAGCTCGGAAGAGAGAAGAAGCGGGTCGATCGCCGATGGGTCTGCGCGCAGAAGACCGCGCGCCGCGGTCACGGCCAGCGCGGCCCAGGCGCGGGCAGACCCTCCCTGCGCCATGAGGGTGCGCGCGGCGGCCGAGGCGTTTTCTCCGTCCTCGACCCCGTCCGTTTGAATGCGCAGGTGCCCGGCGTGTCCCCAGGGGATCGGCTCCAACGACAGCGCCGAGAGTCGCTCTTGGAGTAGGCCGGCGACGGCTCGTTCGGCGGCCGCCGCGTCATGTCCGGAGCGCAAAGCGTCGAGGTACGCGCGGCTCAGGCTGCGGGTCGTTTCGATTCGCCAGTGTTCGGGGAGATGGATGACCGTCAGACCGCGGTGGAGAGGGTCGTAGATTCCGAGATTGAACGAGGGGGCCCCGTGGGTCGGGACTGTCAGCCAAAACGGCCACGGCTTTTGGGCGCGGATGCTCGCGGCCAAAGGAGATCTGTTCTCGATGATCGCCAGGCCCAGCGACGCGGCCAGAATCAGGCCGGCCGCTCCGCGTTGAAGCGTCAATCCGTGGCGAGAGTGTTCCATAGGAGGATCGTTGAAGGGTGCAGCCAGGCTCCGCGAACCAAGGCATGCGTCAGTTTCCCTCCGACGCACTCCTTGAGGGCGGCGTCGATGTCGCTGAAGGCCAGGGCTCGGATCTTTCGGGCGTCGCGATGAGCGCGATCGGCGGAGCAGGCGTCGGCCACGTAGAGAATGCGGTCGAGGGCCCCCATGAAACGGTCGCCGAGAGTGTGTCGGCGCACCGCCGCCAGGACGACCCGATCGCGTATGCCGAATTCTCGGCGGGCCAAATCCTCCGACACATGCGCGTGCAGCAGCAGCGGATCAAAGGCGATGATCTTTTTGCGTTCAGGAATCGTCACACGTCTTCGACGAGCGTACGAGGCGAGCTCGGATGGACGAAAGCGGCGTCCCATATCATGCAGGAGTCCCGCCAGGCGCGCCGCGTCGGCGTTGAGTCCGTGACGGCGGGCGAGCGCTTCGGCTAAAGAGGCGACGTTGAGGGTGTGTTGAAAGCGACCGGCCGACAGGGTCTCTTTGAGCCTGGAAAGGATGTCGAGACCATAGAGCTTGTTGTCTCGAATATAGGCCGCGACTTCCGGAAAAAGCTCCGAGGAGCAGTCATGACCCAGCGACAGCGCCGAGCGGATTTCAGTTGAGGAGATATTCGGAAATCGTCCCGGCACTCGACGAAAGTGGGGGGGGATATTGTTTCCCGAGCGCGGACGCGCTCCGTACCACCATGACGCCAATAACTTCAAGCGCGACGGTTCCTTCCAACGTGGAAAAGAAGCGGCGGAGTCTTGACCGCAAACGAAGTGCAGTTCCCCGGGGAGATCGGCGAGAGTCTCCACGGTGTATGTTCGGCGGCGCGAACGCGCCTCGCGCAGGTCCAGTCGGCCGATTGTTCGCCATCGAGGGGGCAGTCGGTCGAGCACGCCCAAACGGACCAAGGCCTGACGGTGGGCGGCTGAGGCGGTGGGAGTTTCTTTTAACGGGGCATGATAAGCCGGGAGGATGAGAATTTTGTCCGGACGGATCGTCCGAACGGCGGCGCTGAGCAATTCGAAGTGGCCGCGGTGCGGAGGGTCGAAGGTGCCGCCGAAGACGAGTGTTCGCATTGAACGGACATTCTACCGCCCTGAGACCGTCTTGACAACGAGAGGGTGAAAGCGGGATGATGAACTCATGGCCGACGTCCGTCCGTTTCGCGGCGTGCGATACGCCGCGGCCTCCCTTGGTTGCGCGTTGTGTCCTCCGTACGACGTGATCAGCGCCGAGTTGGCGAAAAAATTGCGCCGCGTTCGCTCGAACGCGGTGTTTTTGGAATTGCCCGAAGGTTCCGGCGATCGGCGCTATGCGCGCGCCGCCGGCGTCTGGAGGCGCTGGATCGTCGAGGGCCTCTTGGTGAGGGATCCTCAACAGGCTTTTTATGCGGTCGAAGAGAGCTTCCGCTGGAACGGCCGCGTTCGCGTCAGGCGAGGTTTTTTGGGGGCTCTTTCCGTCGAGCCCAAACACGCGCGCGACATCATTCCTCACGAGCGCACGTTGGCCAAACCCAAGGCCGACCGCCTGAAGATGCTGGACCAAGTCGGAGTCAATACCAGCCCTATTTTTGGAGTCTATGGCGATCCCTCCGGGGCGGCGCGGCGCGCGTTGGCCAGGGCCATGCGCGGACGTCCGGCCGCGACCGGGCGCTCCCACGCGGGGGTGGACTATCGCCTTTGGGTCGTCGAGCAGGCGGGCTTGATTTCATCTTTGCGCAAGGCTCTTTCTTCGCGTTCGATTCTCATCGCCGACGGGCATCATCGTTTCGCGGTCAGCGGCGATTATCACCGTAGAACCGGGGGTCCCGGCAGCGGCGCGGTGCTGACTTATTTCGTCGCGGATGAAGACGACGGGCTCGTGGTTCTACCCACGCACCGCATCGCCAAACGGCCTCTGCGCGAGCGGGCCGCTCAATACGCGGGGCTCACGCTCGTCGCGAATTTGGCCGAGCTTAACAGGCGGGTGGCCGAATCGGAAAATCCCTATGCGTTCGGCTTGATCGAAAATGGTTTTTATTTTGGCGAACCCAAGCCCAATGCCTGTCGAAGCGGGCTCGCCGTCGAGTGGCTGGCAGCGCATCTGCTCGCGGAGATTGCGCCCGACCAGATGAGCTACACCCCCGACTCGGCGGTCGCGGCCAAAGCCGCCGAATCCGCCGCGGCTTGCGCCGTGCTGGTGAAGCCTTTTGGCGTGGCGCAAGTGCGCCGCGCGGCCAAAACCGTCGGCCTTCTTCCGCAAAAATCCACCTATTTCTTTCCCAAAATAGCGACCGGCTTGGTTTTCCGGTCCCTGGACGGCGAATGAAGCTCTCGGTCATCATCGCGGCGCATAACGAGGGTCCGCAAATCGGCTCGTCTCTCAAGCGTCTTCATCAAATTTCACACACGAGTCCGATGGAGATCATCGTCGTCGATGGGGGCTCGGATGACGGCACCGTCGCCGCGGCGTGCGAGTGGACCGACGAGGTCATCGAATACGGGAAGCCGAATCGCGGGGCGCAGTGGCATGCCGGAGCGCAGAAGGCGACGGGAGACCTCCTTTTCTTTTTGCGCGCGGACTCTCAGCCGCCGGGTAATTGGCAGCAGGTCTTGGAGCACTACTGGCTGGCTCCGTCCACCGAAGGCTTGGCCGCCACGGCGTTCTCGGTCGACTACGGGGCGGGACTGGCGTTGAGCGCCTTGTCGGCCTGGTCGAACTCTCGCGTGCGTTCGGGTTTGGTTTCGTCGGACCACGGCCTGTGCACTTTGCCCGAGATTTACAAATCCATCGGAGGCTTTCCGCTTTACCCTGTTTTAGAGGACCTGGAGTTCAGCCGACGCCTCTGCACGCGCGGCCGCATCGCTCTTCTGCCCGAGCGGCTTCGTCCGGCGGCGCGGCATGTGCATTCGGGAGGCCCTCTGGCGTATGTCGCGCGGCGACTTTGGCTTGAGACGCGTTATAAAATGGGCGCCAAACCAGAAGACATGTTCGCCGCCACCAAGAAGTATTAGGGCCTACTCCGCAAGCAGGATCGGCGTCATCGGCGGCGGAACGTCGGCGGGAAGCGAGTCGAAAAATCCGCAGATGAGTCCGGCGATTTCGCCGCAATCCATGGTTGAGCAGACCGACACGCGCATGATTTTGTTGCGGGGCAGTCCCTGCGTATACCAGACCGTGATGCGCCGCATATTGAGAGCGGCCTGCCGGTCGCCCTGGAATTCGCGTTCCAGCGCCAGATGTTTGAGCAGGGTGAGTTTGCGTTCGGCGATCGATGGAACGTGGATTTCGCTGCGCCGCCCCCCCGATGCCATCCTCGGTTCCCATTCGTACACGTCGAGCCCCGCGCCCCTAATTT
>JBBTHA010000102.1:0-8131 GCA_038060535.1 Elusimicrobiota bacterium
TGGAGTAGGTCTTCTCTTTGGGAGGCAGGGTGATCGTGGGATTGGCCGCGCGCGTGCCGGCGGCCGCGGCGACCCCCATGCCTTCGAGGGTCTGGTCGACCTTCGCCGCGTACCTCGTCAACAGCGCCGTGTCGCCCAGTTTGCCCGCGTCTTGAATCTCGTAGGCGTAGCGAATCTCGCGGGGTTCCAGGGAGTGCTTGCCGTCGGGAATCTGCTTGAGGCACTGCTCAACCAGGCGCAGACTTTGCTCGATCTCGGCCATGCGGCAGAGGTAGCGGTCGTAATTGTCTCCGGTCGTTCCCACGGGAACCTCGAAATCGAGCCGATCGTAAACGGCGTACGGATGCGCGCCTCAGGTCGTAGGCGACCCCGGTCGAACGCAGAAACGGGCCGGTGATCCCGTAAGCGAGCGCGTCCTCCTTCGAGAAGATGCCGGTGCCTTCGGTGCGATCCATGAAGATGCGGTTTCGGGTGAGCAGCCGATCGCTCTCGGACACGGCTTCCCGCACCAGCTTCGCCGCGCCGCGGAATTTTTCGGCGAAGTCCGCGGGCAAATCGCCCTTGACGCCGCCGACCCGGGTAAACGACGTGGTGACGCGCGCCCCGGTCAAGCCGTCGATCAGCTGATAGAGATACTCGCGCGCCTTGATCATGTACAAAAACACGGTGAACGCCCCGAGTTCCATGGCGGTGGCGCCGACGCAGGTCAAGTGATCGGTCGCGCGGGAGATTTCCGAGGCGATCACGCGTATGTACTGGCCGCGCTCGGGAACCTCGATGCCGGCGAGCGTCTCGACGGCCATGGCGTAGCCGACGTTGTTGATGAGAGGGGACACGTAGTTGAGGCGGTCGGTCCACGGCACGACGTTGTTCCAAGTCTCGCTCTCCGCGTGCTTCTCGAAGGCGCGATGCAAATAACCGATCTCGCAATCCACGTCGACGATGGTTTCCGCCTGCAGTTCCAAGATCAAGCGCACGACTCCATGCATGGACGGATGGGCGGGGCCCATGTTCAGCATGTAGGTCTTGCGGCTCGGCCCTTTGGTGGCTGTCATCTCATTGACCCGTGATCGACGGCTTGTGGAGATTAAACGAAGGACTGTCCGCTTTGTCCCCGCTGCGAGGCCCTATCAACGGCTGGCGCCGCGAGATCGGATAGTCCTTGCGCAGCGGGTGACCCTCGAACTCCTCGTACAGGAGCAATCTCTTGATCCCGGGTCGATCGACGAAAGAGACGCCGAACATGTCCCAGACTTCGCGCTCGAGCCAATCGGCGGCGGGCCACAAGTCCTTGGCCGTGCGCAGAACCGCCTCTGGCCCGACGGCGCAGTGCGCCTCGATGCGGCCCGAATCCATGCCCGTCGCCGCGTCGAGCTTCATGAGGCGGTAGATCACGTCAAAGCGCGGCGTCCGGCCTTGCGCAAGATAGTCGACGCACGTCATGTCGACAAGCACGTTATAACCCTGCCCCTTCAAATCGGACAGGCTCTCGATATTCGATGCGGCGGGGATGTCTCGGCGCTCGCCGGCCAATCGGTTTTCGGTCACCGGAATTGCCCTTGAGTTTTCTGGATTTTTTCCTGGAGCATGGTCAAGCCGTGAATGACGGTTTCAGGCCGCGGCGGGCAGCCGGGAATATACAGGTCGACGGGCAGAATCGTGTCGATGCCTTGGACGGTCGAGTAGTTGTTGTAGAAACCTCCCGTGCAGGTGCAGACGCCGAAGGCCACGACCCATTTGGGTTCCGCCATCTGGTCGTAGATGCGGCGCAGGACGGGGGCGATCTTGTGGGAGATCGTGCCGACCACCATGAGCACGTCCGCCTGCCTCGGTGAGAATCGGGGAAATCCCGCCCCGAATCGATCCATATCATAGTGGCTGGCGGCCGTCGACATGTACTCCATGCCGCAGCATGCCGTCACGAAAGGGTATTGAAAAATCGAATATTTGCGCGCCCAACCCAAGGCGGCGTCGAGCTGGGTGGTCATCACACCCGCGACAGAACCATCGGCTAGCGGCATTCAAGAACCCCTTTTCTCCAGAAGTAGGCGAGCATGAACAGAACCAACGCCACGAACGCCGTGATCGCCAGCATGGTGTGCAGGTCCAAAACAGGGCGAGCCAGCGCCCACGGCAGGAGGAAGGCCAGATCCACATCGAAAACCACGAAAAGCACCGCGTACCTCCAATAGGACGCGGTCATACGCTCAAACGCCGGGGCGATGGGGCGAACGCCGGTCTCATAGGGCAGGTCGCCGTCCCCCTGGTGGCGAGGATGCGGACCGAATAGCTTGCCGGCGTTGACAAAAAAACCCGTGATGCCCAGGACCACGAGGACATTGCACAGAAGTCCCAGCATCGCCGCGGCGGTCATTTGATCCCGACCTCCATCGCTTGGGCCAACAGCCAGGGCGCCGCGCCCAGCAGCACCGCTGCCGCGGCGCACGCGATCACGACCCCAAGGCCCTCGGAGGCAACGGGCGCGGGACCCGAGGGTTCCTCAAACCACATGTCCTTGATCATCCCCAGGTAGTAGCCCATCGAGATCAACGCAGCCGTAGCCGCCAGCGCCGCCGGGCCGAGCAAGCCGGCGTCGACCGCGCGCCAAAAAATCAGGAGTTTGGCGAAAAATCCTCCCGTCGGCGGAATGCCGGCCAACGACACGAGCAGCGCGGTCAACGCCGCCGCGGCCGCGGGCATCGACACCCCAAGGCCTTTGAGCTGCGCGCGCGTCTGCGCGCCCGCGTGCTTGATAAAACCGAAGGTGCCGTTGCTCATCAACGCGTAAACTCCGAGATAGAACAACAAGGCGCTGGCCCCTTCGCCCGAACGGCCGGCGCGCGCCCAAGCTCCGACGCCGAGGAGAAGAAAACCCGCATGCGCGATCGAGGAGTAGGCCAGCAGGCGCTGCAGACGCTCTTGACGCAGCGCCATCACCGAGCCGACGACGGCGGTCAGCGCCCCGACGCCGGGCAAGAAGTCGGCAACAGAGGCCGTCGGAGCCATCTCGCACAAACGCATGAGGAAAAGAACGGCCGCCGACTTCATCGCCGTGGACAGGAACCCTGAGACTTCGGGCGCGGCCGCCTCATACACATCCGGAAGCCACCAATGCAGCGGAAAAGCGCCCAGCTTGAAAAGCGCCGCCGCGGCCATCAACGCCGCCCCCCCTTGACCCAGCGCAGAGAGCGAGCCGGAAAACGCCAGGCTCCGAGTGTCAGCGTAATAGAGCGCAAGGCCCAGCATGAACAACGCGCCCGCGACTCCCCCGGCGAAGAAATACTTGATGGCCGCCTCCAAACTCCGGCTTCCGGGACGCGAACGAGCCACCAACAGATAGGCGGGAAGCGACATGAACTCCAGGGAAATAAAAAGCATCGGCAAGTTGGCCGCCACGCAGAGCAGCGACATGCCCAGCGTCGCTCCCAGAAACAGCGCCGTCATCACGTCATCGGACCCGTCCAGAAAAAACGCCAGAGGCAAAGCCCCCAAGCAGATGACGTAGTGCCACCCCAGGCTTTTGGGATCGTTCATCACGATCACCGAGGACAGTTCGTGAACCGAACCGGTCGCCACGCTCAGCATGGCAGCGACAATCGACGAGACGGCCAACACGCGCAGTCCCAGCGCCGAGGGACGGCGCATCAATCCCAAGGACAAAGCTCCCAATGTCCCCGCAGTGAGCACGGCCTGGGGCGCCAAGGCGATCATCGCACCAACCCCCTGATCGCCGGCTCGAACCAAGCCAGCCACGGTTTCGGCGCAAGTCCGATCCACGCCATGAGACCGCACATCGTCCAGAGAATCGCCTTTTCGCGCAGGTGAAGATCACTCATCTTCTCGCTGACCGAGCCGGGTCCAGCCGGCGCCCAAAACACGGCCTGGAAAGCGGGCAGGGCGTAGGCCGCCGACAACAACACCCCGACGGACCCCACAATCGCCAACACGGGCAAAGCGGCCATGGCCCCGGACAAGGCCATGAACTCCCCGACGAATCCGTTCAAACCCGGCAAGCCGATGGACGCCAGAGTGGAGAAACCGAAAAAGAAGGCCAAGGTGGGAGCTCGCGAGGCCAAGTCGCCGAAATCCGCCAGGCCCCGTTTGTGCACGCGTTCGTACATGAAGCCGACCATCAAAAACAGCGCCCCGGTCGTCAAACCGTGGTTGACGAGCTGAAGCGCGCCCCCGCTCAAGCCCTGACTCGTTCGCGAGAGCACGCCCAGCAAGCAAAATCCCAGGTGCGCGATCGAGGAGTAGGCGATCAGACGCTTGAGATCGGTCTGCGCCATCGCGCACAACGCGCCGTAGACCGTGCTGAAAGCCGCCAGCCCTCCGAGAATCGGGAGAGCCTCCCAGGAAATCTCCGGAAACAGCGGCAAGGCGATGCGCAACAGGCCGTAAACGCCCATTTTCAACATCACGCCGGCGAGCATCACCGACCCCGCGGCGGGCGCCTCGGTGTGGGCATCCGGAAGCCAGGTATGAAAAGGCACCATGGGAATTTTGACGGCAAAGCCAAGGACCAGCCCCCAAAAAACCAGGCGCGCCAAGGGCCCCAGCGTCTTGGCGTCGAGCTCGGCCAAATCCCAGGTCCATGCCCCGGTCGCCGCGTGGTGAGACGACACAAGCACCAGCAGCGCCAAAAGCATGAACACGGATCCGGCGAAGGTGAAAATAAAAAACTTGAGCGCCGCATGCCGCCGGCCGCTGGAACCCCACAACCCGATGATGAAGAACATAGGAACCAGCGTCGCTTCCCAAAAGACGTAGAAGAAAAAGAGATCGCGCGCCAAGAACACCCCGGTCAGCGCCGCGGTCAAAGCCAAGAAGCACGCCCAATAGCCCGGCGAAACCTCCAGTTCCCATGAAGCGATCATGCAAATCAGGTTCAAGAACACGGTCAAGCCCACCAGGGCCAACGAAAGGGAGTCGGCCGACAAACGGTAGGAAATGCCGTACGCCCACCTCGGACCCACCTCGTTGAGAGTCGTAAAAGCGCCGCCTGACCACGACGACCCTATCGCCAGGACGACGGCTCCCAACGAGAGAAGGGAGAACGCCATCGCCGCTCTCTTGACCGAACCCGGCCACAAGCGCCCCAAGACCGAACAGACGAGGCAGCCGAACAGCGGCAGAACCCACAGCCCGGTCAACGTCATGCTCACCGCAGGACCCTCCCCAACAACAACGCCGTGCCCGCCGCCATCCACCAGAGATAGTCGTTGAGTCTTCCCTGAGCGGCGCGAGCGATCGCGTCGGCTCCAGTGCCCAGGGCGCGAGGCAAGCTTTCCAGAAAGCCGTCCCACAGCTTGTGATCGAACAGAACGCCGATCACGTGGGCCGAGGACCGGGCGGCCGCGGCAAACCATCCGACCACGATCTTCCAGCCGAAATCGGATTCAATGAGGGCCTCGACGCGTCCGCCTCTCCAACGCCAATCCCAGCCCGGAAACACCATCGTCGCGCAGTAGGCTCCCGCGGCCCCGACGCAAGCCATCGCCGTCCCCAACAACGCGACGACCATGTTCATGTGCGGCAAATTGATATCGCCCGGCATCACCGGCGAACCGGGCGGCACCATGACCCAACCGGAGGCAAGAATGCGCGTCACCGGGCCCCCCGCAAATCCCACCAGCGCCGAACCCAAAGCCAAACACAGCACCGGCACGCTCAAAAGGGGTTCGGCCTCATGGAACCGAGCGTCTCGGGATTGTTCGGGACGCGCTCCGAAAAATGTCAAAAAGAGCATGCGGAAAATATAGAACCCGGATACAGCCGCGATGAGCAGACTCAACGCGGACAACGCGCCACCGTGATGCCAGGCCGCGTCGAGAATCGCGTCCTTGCTGAAAAACCCGCCCAAGGGATAAAAGCCCGCCAATGAACATGCGGCCAGCAGAAAGCTGGCGTGCGTCATCGGCATGGACCGCGACAGGCCTCCGACTTCGTCGACGTTGGCCGTGGACTGATGCAGGGCATGGGCGATATTGCCGGCGCACAGAAACAGCGCGGCTTTGAAAAATCCGTGCACGACCAAATGAAAAACAGCCACGCCGACTTTCCCCACCCCCAGGGCGAGCATCATCAAGCCCAAGTGGCTGACGGTCGAATAGGCGAGTATGCGCTTTAAGTCTTTTTTCGCGCAGGCGATCACCCCTGAGCCGAGCGCAGTCAAGGCTCCGATCCACGCTATCAGGTGCGGCAATCCCTCCACGGCCTCGATCACGGGCCAAGAGCGCACCAGCAAGAAGACGCCCGCGGTCACCATCGTCGCGGCATGCATCAAAGCCGAGGTCGGGGTGGGCCCTTCCATCGCGTCGGGAAGCCAAAAATACAGCGGCCATTGCGCGGATTTGGCGCAGGCGGCCCACGTCAATCCCAAGGCTATAAGCGACACCAACTCCAGGCGGCCGGCCGCGATGTGGAAGTAGACGAGCTGCAGGCGCGTGGTCTTGAAAACGGAGATCATCACCAGCACCGCGAGCAGAAAGCCGAGGTCTCCGATCCGGTTGGTGAGAAAAGCCTTGAGGGCCGCCGCCCGGGCCGTTTCCTTGTGGTACCAAAAACCAATCAGCAAATAAGACGCGACGCCGACCAACTCCCAAAATAGATACATCTGCACGTAATCGTTGGCGGTGAGAAGACCAATCATGGCCAGGAAGAAAAGGTGGAACACCAAGAAGAACCGCGAAAAACCGGGATCGCCCTTCATGTAGCCCGCCGCGTAGACATGAATCAAGGATCCGACGAAGGCGACCATCGCGAGCACCGCCGCGCAGGGACCGTCGATGCGCAAGCCGAAACTGACCCCCCAATCACCGGACACCGACCAATGCATCACAGGCTGATCGAACCCCTTCCCCGCGTAGACGTAGGCGGCGAGCATCATGCTCGAGGCGGTGACGGCCGCGCACGAGGCGAGGATGGGAAGGTGCGTCCACTCGGGCTTGACTCGGCGCATCACGAAAAAACCGAAGAGGATGGCCGCGACGGGAGCGCCGAAAAGAATCCGGACCGGAAGCAGGACTTCCGGGGGAATCATGTTCTCATCCCCGCAACTCCCGCAATTGCGCCGTATCGGCGGCCACCCCGGCGCGCCGCAGGCGTAAAATCAGAGAAAGACCGACGACGGCCTCGGCCGCGGCGACCGCGATAACCAAAACGACGACGGCCAGCGCCTGCTCATCGCGATAGAGTTCTGCGTGATGAACCAAGCTTACGTTGACGGCGGCGAGCATCAGCTCCAGTCCCAACAACATGGCCAGCAATTGACGGCGCACGACCACGATGGCCAGGCCGATGGAAAAAACCGCTCCGGTCGTCGCCCAGACCGCCACCGTCAGATTCACGCGGCCTCCTTGTCCGGGACCACGGCCAAGGCCGCCAAAAACATGAGCAGCGTCACCGCTTCGGTGGCCAGAGCATATTGCTTGAATAAAACGGCCCCCAGGTTCGCCGGCTCGAGTCCGGAGGGGACCGCCGTCGTCAGCAAAGGCCCTTTCGACAAGGCGAAGGCGAGTTCCATCAAGGCCACAAGCAGCCCGAGCCAGGCCAGAGGCCTTGGAAACGAAAAATCCGAGAAACGTCCGCCGTCGGAGCCGGCCGCCATGACCGCCACGACGACAAGAACCATGACCGCCCCAGCATAGATCATGATGTGGAGAAAAGCCACCAACGGGGACCCGCAGAGCAGGAACAACACGCCCGTCTGAAGAAGCACGGCCAACAGACAGACCGAGCAAACATACAGTGAACGATGAAGGAGCATTACTCCCGCAAAGGCCACGGCAAGAACACCCACGATGACCGCGGTCCAGACTATCATCTCGGGGGGCATATTACCCATTTTTCACCCAATGTTCCAATGACGATGATCAAGACCTGCGGTCCCCCTGAGAACGCCGATCCAGACGGCCGGCACGCGAAGGCGCTACTGGGGAAGTTCCTTGCCCAAGGCGGCGGCCTGGGACAACACGGCCGGTTCCGACACCTTCAGCCCCCAAAGGACGAACACGCTCAGCAAGGAGGGGATCAGGTAGTACGCGACGCGAAAAACCAGCGCGGCGACCAGGGCCCTTCCTCCGTCGTAGCCGAGCGCGACAAGCACGGCCGCCATCGAGCCTTCCGCCGC
>JBBTHA010000103.1:0-1837 GCA_038060535.1 Elusimicrobiota bacterium
GGTGCCAGCCCCGGGGCCAGGGCGACGGTCGACAGCGACAGGGCGCACGCCAAAAGGCGTCGTCCGAAGGGGGGCATCGGGCGTCATTATATTCAAGCCCTCGCCGCTTACGTATGGGTCCGAGGGGAATAAAACGGCTTACAGTGGACCCAGCTCTTTATGGGCCGGAAGAACCACTGACGCCCAATCCTCTCGGCGCGGCCGGCGGGGTGTTTGCGCCGGACTTCAGGTATAAGACGGCTTCCCCTGAGAAGGGAGGCGTAAAGCTTCTGGAACCGCTCACCGCGGAGATCGACCCGCCTGATGCCGCGGCGCCTGTGGCCGGATTAAACCATTCAACCGCGTAGGTTCCCGCAAGAAGATTCACGCTGAAGGCGCCGCTGCCGGGCTGATAGGCGATATACTCCGCCCCGGGGCTGGCCAGACAATAGGCGGTTGAGGCCAAGGCGGTGTTGGGACGCATTTGGACAAGATTGACCTTTTTTGAATACGTCAACGTTTGCCCCAGGCGTTTTCTGATGGCGTCCACGAGGACGGGATCGCGCCCGTAGGCGCTGCTGTTCATGTCGTCCATGAAAATCGTGTTTATTCCCCGCGTGAACGCCTTCCAGGGAAAGGGCACCATGGCCGAGGTGGCGCCCCAGGCGTTGATGTGATCGGTATCGTAGAAGGAGACCTTCCTGCTGTCCACGTTAAGGGGTTGGTACACCGAAGCGACCCAGTCGGCGGGGCCGGTGTACATGACTTCCCGCGGATCCCAATCCCAAGTCGTTTTGACGGACGTCCCTATGCTCGCGGAATGACCCACGACATGCCGCTTGGGTTTGCCCGCTTCGTAGCTGCGGACATAGTTGATGAAATGCTCTTCGAATTGAGGCGGGGTTTTCATCTCGTTGCCGATCTCGTAGAAAATATTGTCGAGGTCGTTGAGTGTGTCTAGGATCTTGCGGATATAGGCCTCTTGAAGCGCGATGACGGCGGGAACTTTCAGGGAAGTGATTTCGACGCCCTCCCCATCTCCATTGGGGTCGCCGTTGATGCCGTTGATATTGTTCAGCGGATGATAGGGATGTCCGCCGAAGAAATCCCGGCCATGATACTCTCCCAGCGGACCCTCCGTGCTGTAACCCATGAAGAACATGAGCATGACGTATATGCCCTTATCTCGCGAGGCCACGACGCGGTTGCGCAGCTCAGTGAAGAACACGTCGTTAAATTGATTGAGATCGAATTTAGGCTTGCCGTCGGTGGCCAGGCCCGGGCCGGTGCGCTTATAGATCGTGGGAAGGGCGGCCCATGATGAATCTCCCCGAATCCAGCCATTGTCCCAAATCCGCATTCTTTGAAGGTTGTGGCCGTAACTGACCATGAAATTGAGGTATGAACTGTAGTTAGGGTTTCCGAAGGTTTTCGGCTGGAATGTGCCGTGGATGCCCGTTCCGGTCAGGAAGATGGACTTGCCGCCGGCATCGGTAAAAAAATGCGGGTTCCTGGAGTCGACGCGCAAAGGGCCGTTGAAAGCCTGAGCCCGTGCTGCGGATGCAAGCGCGACGCAAAAGCAAACCCCGGCGAGCGCAGTCCTCGAAATATGAGTCATCATGAACCCCTCCGCGCGGACTCTCGTAGTATAGCCTGCCTTTACGTCAATTCGTTGCGGAAGATTAAAAAGAGGGTAATTTTACGGTAAAAAAACGGAAGTGAGTTGTCGGTGAGTTGGCGAATCGGAGAAAGGGGGGCTATACTGGGTCAAGAGGAGGCCCACTCAATGGCATGGAGCGCAATCGTCTGAAACACCTGTTGCTCCTGTTGAACCTGGCGTCGGGCCCCCGCCGGGGGG
>JBBTHA010000103.1:1847-19279 GCA_038060535.1 Elusimicrobiota bacterium
GGGTAGCGCGACGCAGGCGTGGGCTCTTACCTATTACGTCGCCCCAACGGGCTCGGACTCCAATCCGGGAACTCTTTCCGCGCCGTTGAGAACGATTCAGAAAGCCGCGGGCTTGGTCAATCCCGGAGACACGGTGATCGTGCGGCCGGGAGTTTACTCGGGTCCGATCACCACCAGTCGCGGCGGCACGGCGACGGCTCGCGTTCGTTTCGTCTCTGAAAACCTATGGGGCGCCAAGATCCAAACGGCGGGAGCCCAGTACATCTGGATCAATAATTCCAGCGCGAATTATTTGGACATCGATGGTTTTGAAGTGACAGGGGACGCCCGCGGCGGGATCTTTAACTATGCCTCCCACGTGCGCGTGACGCGCAATCACGTCCATCATCTAGGCCATAAAACGATTTGCGATCCAAGGGTCGCCTGGGGACAGACCGATGCCGGAGCCGCGATCGATCACGTGGGCGCGCCGACGACCCCCCGAAACGCCACAGACAACGACACGATCGGCAACTGGGTGCACGACGTCAACTTTCATTGCACGGCGCCGGCGGGCACGGCCGGCGCGCACGGCCTCTATCATGCGTATGGAAGCGGGGTCATCGCCAACAACCTCGTGTATCGTTCTCAGTCCTACGGAATTCATCTTTGGCACAATCCCCGCGACGTGAAGGTGGTCCACAACACGGTTTTCCGCAACAAGCACGGGATCGTGGTCGGCGGACAAGATGCCGTCGCCGAGAACATTTACGTCGCCAACAATATCTTTTATCACAACATCAGCGTCGGCGCGCGCGTGATGGGTCAGATAGGACCCAGCCCCAGCATCCAGTTCGTCAACAACATCATCTTTCGCAACGCCACGCCGATAACGATCAGCGCCGGACTCTCACCCTCATTTTCCGGGACATTGGAAGCGGATCCTTTGTTTGTCAATTACATCGAGACCGGGGGTGGAGATTATCGCTTGTCCGCAGGCAGTCCAGGCATAGGCAGGGCAGCGGCTTCGCCGTTGGAGCAAATCAAAGTGGATTTCCTCGGCAATGTCCGTCCCCAGGGCCTGCCCGATATCGGGGCCTACGAGTTCGCCTCGGGTCCGTCGACGGCCAATCCCCCGCCGGCCAAGCCTCGGGGGCTGGGAGCGCGATAGCCTGAGCGCCCCATCTCGCTCAGGACCTCGTCGCCGCCTCAATCCTCGGATAAGCGTGCGAGCGGGCCGTGAGCCGGTTGCATCATCCATCGGGGACGCGCGGGATTGACCCGCGCTCGGGTTCCGGCGCGGCCTGAGGCCAACGCCGCGCCTCCACACGCCCCGCTGGACGATGCAACCGGCTCACGATGACGCCGTGCACGGCATCCGGGCGCGCTTGTCCCCACGATTCACAGCCCCTGCGGCGGAGCCAGTTGAGTTATGCCGGTTATCCGCAGGCCCCGGCCAACTCCGGAGCCAACACGGCCCAGCGCGCCTGCTCGAACACGCCGAAAAACGCGAAGTCCCGGAGCTTGGTGACAAGATAACCCGCGTGGCTGACCAGCTTGGCCGCGCGGCAGAGCAGCCGGAAGCGCAGGTTCTTGATCTCGAGTTTCTCCCAGCCCTTGGGCAGCGCGACGCTTTTGAACGTCTGCACCAAGTTGTAAGCGATCAGACACACCTGCAGAAACGCCGCGTTGGCCATCAATTGCCCGCAGGGAAGATGATCGAGACCAAAGCCGTCCTTGAGCTCGTCGATGGCCTTTTCCATCCGGCCTCGATCGTTGTGGTGCTCGAGCACTTCCAGCGCGCTCATTGTTTCAGGCAGTTCGGCAATGATGGCCCGATGCTTGATCGGATTCTTGAATAGCTCGAGCTGCCCGCTGAGCTTCTTGGTCGCGATCAATCGGAATGCGGGTAGGCGCTCGTGCCTGGATTTGCTCCCGATAACGTGGACGGTCTCAGCCAAGAGGAAGTTTTCCTCGCCCCGGACCACCAGTTGCCATTTCTCGTCGGGGATCGCCTCGATGCTCGCCATGACCGCGGCATCCAGGTCCGCGGTGATCGAAAACTCGATGCCGTGCTTGGCGCAGTAGCTCATAACCGAGGTGTTGTAGCCCGCGCTGTCGGATCTCAGGCGCAGCTTCACGCCTTGAGCCAGCAGACGCCGGCATTGCCCCACCAGGCTTCTCAGGTGCGACTGCGGCGAACTGTTGCCGGGCCGGAATACGCCGGAGAGAAAGACGTTTGGCTCATCAAGCCACGCCAACAGCGGATTGTAGCCGTCAAAGCCCTTGTAGGTCTTCTGCGCTTCTCTCTTGTCGGCTTCCACTAAGCTTGAGTCGATGTCCAGGGTCAAATATCTGTGACGTTGCCTGGCCAACAAGCGCCGGACTTGCCGAGCGTTGACCCGACCCAGGCGGCTGATCGTGCGATGCCCGTGGCGCCGCAGGAAATCGCCCAGGCTGTTGGGCGCGGGAAGATCCTTCCACAACCAGCCTTGCAGACCCCCGTCCTCACGCAACAGACGAGTGTCCTCCAAACTTTCCCCGCCCGCGATCAGCGTCAACGCCAGGCTCATCACGTAATCCGATGTCCCGTATTTGCCTTGGCGCTCCCATATCCCGGGCACCGCGTCCAGTTCGCGGATCAGTTTGCTCCGGTGCGCGAGCTCCGTCAGCAGCGGCAGGCCGGCAAACGACGTCATCCTCTCGGTCGATTTTTCGACTTTCCAAACATGTCCAAGCTGCGCTATCATCTTCTCACCTCGCGGGTGAAAAGTTGACGCTTTTCACCTATCCATCCCTCCCGTCGGGACGCGAGGTATTTTATTTTTTACCGAAGCGGCTTGCCCGAGGATTAGGGTCGCCGGCCCCCCCTTGACGTAGAGACGGGGAGGGTCTAGACTTAATAAGCATCCTCATCATGGCGCGCATCATGAATCCATGGCCTCGGAGGTTTGTTTTTCTGGCCGCGCTCGCGGTCCCGCTCGTTTTGGCGGCTGTGGCAGTGCGCTCGCCTTGGCCTCGGGAGGACATGGGCGATCTTCGCGACGCGCTCGAGGACCACGCTTCGTTCCCGGCCTTGGCTGGACAATCTCAGGAGGGCGCCGGGCGCGTCTGTCTTTATTGCCATTTTCCCCACGGCTCCAAGACTCACCAGCCTTTGTGGCAAAGCCATGCCGACGCCGGAGCCGGGGAATTCGAACGCGCGTCGCGTCACGCCCGGGGCCGGAAGATGGATCTGTGCTTATCCTGTCACGATGGAACGGTCGCGACGAATTTGGGTTGGCATCCCGCTGCCGCTCCCGGTTCAGGGGGCAATCACCCAATCGGCGTCGAATACGACTTGGCGGCCGCTCGCCGGCCCGATGCGTTTTATCCGAGCGACAGTTCCGGGATAGCCTTGGAGGATGGTCAGGTGGCGTGCGTGTCCTGCCACAAGGCTCATGGTGTATCCAAGGCGGCCTCCGGCGACGTTCGTGCCGACGTGTGCACGGCCTGCCACCGGTATTGAGCATAAGCGCGAAATCGCGCAATTCGTGGGCGTTGGGCGGCAAGAGTTCCATTTTGGTCAATATTTGGCGTCTTTTCCCGGGGGGCTGCTGGTTGTTTTGTTGCCACACAAATGTCCATGCAGCAAGGTTGGCTGGTCGTCGGGCTCAATCATTCGACAGCCGCGGTCGAGGTGCGCGAGGCGATGGCCCCGAAGCCGCATGAGGTTGGCCGCATCAATTCGGTCATTAAGGAAGCCACCAGGCAGGAAGGGGTCGTGGTCTTGTCCACCTGCAGCCGATTTGAAATCTATTGCCAGCCCGATAAGGACGGGGAGCAGGCGATCGTGGAGTGGATGAGCCGACGCGCGGGACGGGACTTGGGCTCGGTTCTCTACATTCACCGCGATCAGAAGGCCGTCGATCACCTGTTTCGCGTCGCCGCCGGTTTGGACTCATGGATCGTCGGGGAGACCGAGATTCTCGGTCAGTGCAAGGCCGCCTACCAAGGGGCCTGCAGCGAGAAGACGGCCAACCGATACGGGCATCTCGCCTTCCAACGCGCCTTGATGGTCGGCAAGAAGGTGCGCGGCGAGACGCGCATCGTGGGGGGCATCGCCTCGATCGGCGGGGCGGCCGCGGTCATGGCGCGCAGTATTTTTTCCGATTTGAAGGAGCGCGTGATCGTCGTTTTTGGCGCCGGCACTATGGCGGCTTCCTCGGTGCGTCATCTTCGTTCCAAGGGAGCCGGAGAGCTTTACGTCAGCAACCGCAGCTTGGATAAGGCCCAGGCCTTGGCGGGGGAGCTCGGCGGAAAGCCCATTACGCTTGCGGAAGGTTTCGACCGGCTCGACCATGCGGATATCGCGGTCTTCTCCACGGGAGCCGACCGCATCCTGCTTGACGGGGAGGCCGCCTTGTCCCTGTCGCGGCGCCGCGGTGGCCGGTCACTTTTTATCATCGACATCGCGATGCCGCGCAACGTGGCTCCGGAGGTCGCCCAAGCGGAGGGCGTTTATCTCTACGACATCGATGATTTGAAGGGCCTGGTGCAGAAAAGCCTCGCCAAGCGCGAGGAGGACCTCGCGCGCGCCGCCGAGATCGTGACCGCCGAGGGCGCGGACTGCTGGGGCCGGCTGACCCACCCTCTGCCGACCGCCGGGCGTCCCGTCGCCGTTTCCTAGAAGGCGGAGGCGGCCAGCACCCGCGAAGCGCATTTGTGTTATGATAGCGAGGAAGCTCGTTTTTTAGGAGGTCATCCGATGACTCGTACAGCGTTTCTTTTGGCGTGCGGATTCTGTTTGCTCGTTGAGGGCGACTCCTGGGCGGCGGCGACCTTGAAGGTCGGGAAAGCCTCCGGCAAGGCGGGAGAAACAGTCGGGCTTCCCATCGCGCTGAGCGCCGGGGCCAAACTCCCGGTCGGCCTGCAGTTCAGCTTGACTTTGCCCGTGGGGGTGAGCACCGTGTCCGTGACGCCCAGCGCGGCGCTGACGCCCTCGAAGAAAATCGTCAGGACGAACCTGAAGGAAAATTCCTGGGCTTTCGTCGTGTACAGCCCCGAGAATAAGGACGCTCTGGCGAAAGGCACGCTCTTGACGGCGTACGTGCGCATCGCGCCCGGAACCCCGGCGGGCACCCTGGGCGTGCCGATCGCGGGAGCCGTTTTCGTCGACGCCGATGGCGGAGTGATCGCGGCGGGAGCCAATTCCGGCGGCTCTATTCGCGTCATACCCTAGACGGGGCGCGTCGGGTTTAGGGAGCATGTCCTCTCGTTTGCGGTCGTTTCTGTCGCGCGCGTGGCCGTGCGTGCTTCTGGCGGGCGTTTGCGCAGCGGCAGACGACGGCGCGTCTCCTATTTTCTCCGGCATCGAGCTCGTCGAAAGCGTGCCCGAGGAGACCGTTTACGGCTCCGCGCATACGCGCCGGCCCTCCGACGTGTGGCCCGAGATGATCAAGGGCGCGCGCAAGACGCTGGAACTCGAGCAGTTCTACATCAATGATCGCGGCGCGATGAGGCCTGTGCTCGAGGCCGTGGAGGCCGCCGCTCGCCGCGGGGTGGCCGTGCGCGTGATCGTGGACTCGAAGTTCTACAAGAAAAACAACGCCGCTCCCGATTGGCTTGCGAAGGTGCCGGGAATCGAGGTGAGGGTTTTGACGATGTCTCCCGGCGTGCAGCACGCCAAATTTTTCATCGTCGACGGCCGGGAGGTGTTCGTCGGCAGCCAAAACATGGACGGCTTGGCGCTCACCCAAATCCATGAATTGGGAATCCGCATCGGCCACGAGGCCATGGCGCGGAGCTTTCTAGACGTCTTCGAGCTGGACTGGGGCAAGGCCGGAGGCGGCGCGCAGGCGCCGCCCGTCTTCGCCGCGCGACCGCTCAACGCGTCCAACCCCGCCGTCGTCGCAGGCGCTGCGATGTACCCGGCCTTCAGTCCCGTTGGGCAGCTGCCTCCGGGCTACGACAGCGAAATCGACGCTCTTTACGCGCTGCTGCGCGGCGCGAGAAAAACCGTGGACATCCAGGTCATGAATTACGGCGTCAGCGTCCACGGCGGAAGCGACACCTGGATCGATTTAAATGAGGAGATCAAGGCGGCCGCCGGAAGGGGCGTGCGGGTCCGGCTGGCCGTGGCCGACTGGTCGTTCGCCAAAAAGGTCGATGCCGAGAATTTGGAGAGGCTGTCGACGACGAGCAACGTCAGCGTGAAATACACCAAGATTCCGCGGGGCAGCGGCGGGTTCGTGCCTTTTTCCCGGGTCGACCATTGCAAGTACATGGTCGTGGACCAAAACACGAGCTGGATCAGCACCTCGAACTGGCAGAAGGACTATTTTTTCTCCTCGCGGGACGCGACCGTCGTCTTGGAAAGCCCGGAGGTGGCGCGCGTCTTGGAGGGCGTGTTCGACGCGACGTGGAACGGCCCGTACGCGCGCGAGGTCGCGCCGGCCATGAGCATGGAGCCGCCCGAAATGGGTTCGCCCAACGACGCCGCTCCCAAGCCGGCCGCGCCGTAGCGCTTTTCCCCGCACCATGGACCTCGATTGCCGCGTGGTGCTGGTGGAACCGGAAAACCCTTTGAACGTGGGCTTTGCCGCCAGGGCGATGAAGGCCTTCGGGGCGAGCGATTTGCGCGTGGTGTCGTCTTGCTGGAAGCGCCTTCCGCCCGAGGCCGGCGTGAGCGGAGCGTGCGCCAGGGATATTTTGGAGGGAGCGCGCCTGGAGAAGACGCTGCCGGACGCGCTGCGCGGCTGCGCGAGCGCGGTGGCTTTCAGCCGCCGTCCCACCTCTCTGCGCCATCGGGAGTTCGTCCTGCCCTCGTTTCCGGAGCTGGGGGGAAAAGTCGCGCTCGTTTTCGGCCGGGAATCGACGGGCTTGACGCGGGCAGAGTCCGCGCCGTGCCCCTATTTGGCGCGCATTCCTTGCCGAAACGGCATCAGCCTCAATTTGGGACAGGCGGTCGCCGTGGCTTTGTTTTCCCTGGCGGCGCCCGCCGGGGCGCCCACGGCGCAGGAGCCTGCCGCGGCCGGACTGGACCGCATGCTGTCTTTATGGGAGTATCTCGAACCGCGCTTGTCTTGCGGCCCGCGCGCGAGTCAAGCGCGGCTGCGCCGCATCCGCCAGATGTTCTATCGCCTGCGCCTCGACGACGACGACTTCAGTATGTTGTTTTCCGTGATGAAGACGCTTTCGCCCCGCGGAGAAGCGAGTTCAGCTCGTTGATCTTGAGGCGGGCGCGGGAGTGTTCCGAGGCGTCGCGGTCGCTGTCGAGGATCTTTCTCCACAACTCCAAGGCTTGAGGGTATTGCCCGCGCGATTGCCGCAGATTGGCGAGGATCGCTTTCATTTGGCTGGGCGTTTCGGGGCGATCGACGAGGGATTCGAGCAAAGCGATCATGCGTTCGGTGTCGCCCTGCTTTTTATAAGCCAGAGCGGCGAGGTAGAGCGAATACATGGGCTGTTCGGGCGCCAGGCGCAAGCCCTCCTGGAGGATGTCCGCCGCCTCGTCGGGACGTTTGACGTTTTCGTACCAAGCCATCATCCCCGCCCCGAACAAGATCGCGCGATGAAAGGACGGGTCGAGGCGCGCGACGCGAAGGCTCATCTGGGCCAAATGCTCGTAGGGACGATGGGGCGAGTCGGCCAGCGCGGGGAGGTTGCCGGCGGCGTACTGCAAAAGCTGGATCCAGGCGATATCCGCGGCGGGAGCGCGGAAACCGGAAGCGGCGAGGGCGACGTCTTGGAAAGCGAAAGGGCCTCCCTTGAGCTCGCCCAGGAGAGGAAAACGCGGCTGATGGAGGAGGCGCATGCGGTCGTCGGCGGCCAGGGCCAGGGCGAAGAACGCGGCCGCAAGCAGGAGCCAGCGGAACTTCATTAGAACTCTTTCTGCTCGAAAATCTGGGCGGCCAGGGCCAGACAGGCCGCGGCGTAGGCCAGCGCATAGAGCCCGGCCCAAAGCAGCCAGTGGGCGCCCGGGGCCGATTGATGCCAGAAATCACGGTAATTGAAGTAAGCGAAATCCGGAGCGGCCCGGGAGAACGCGACGATGATCGTTTTGAGAAAGGGACTGGCGCAACGTTCGGCCAAAAAGCGCATCTCGAAGGAGAAGTGTCCGAGCATCCAAAAAAATCCCGCGAAGGACATCGCCGCGGCTTCCGAGGTTAGGGCCAGCGAGAGCAAAAGCGACAAGGCGCCCATCACCGCGGTTTTTCCCAGCAGGCATGTCAGGGCGCTCAGGTAGCGGCCGGGCTCCCACCAGTCGTAGAAGGACGCGAGCATCGCGATGTGGAGCAGCGACATGGCGATGAGACCCGCGGCCACCGCGGCCAGGGTGCCGAGATACCGTCCCAAGAGATAATCCTCACGGCGCACGGGATGGGTCAGAATCAGGAAGATGGCCCGCGATTCGATTTCCCGGAGAATCAGATGGACCGTCAGGAACACGATCGAGAGCATGGCGCTCGCCTCGATCGCGGCCAGGCCCAAATCCAGGATCAGGCGTCCGCGCTCGTCCTTTGCGAGAGCGGACACGACGAGGCTTCCTCCGAGCATGATGAACCCGAACAAGGCCGAAGACAGCCAGGCCTTATGGCGGACATGCTCCTTGAGGGTGTAAGAAAAAACGGCCGCGATGGTGGGCATGCTCACTCCATGTGGATGGGGCCGACGCCGTCCGTGCGCGTGACGGCCGCGGCAAATGCGGTCTCCAGGCAGTCGGCCTTGCCGTGCCATTCCTCCTGGGTCATGACCCTCACCAGGCGTCCTCCGCTGAGGATCGCGATGCGGTCGCAGACGCGCTCGACCTCGGAAATATCGTGCGAGGAGAAGAGGACGGTTTTCCCCCTGGATTTCAGCCAGAGAATCAGGGTGCGGACCTCCTTGATCGCCAGCGGGTCGAGGCCGGTCACCGGCTCGTCGAGCACGACCAGCTCGGGATCGTGGACGAGCGCTTGGGCGAGGCTGGCGCGCTGCAGCATGCCCTTGGAATAATCGCTGAGGCGCTTGTCGGCCGCGTGCGCCAGGCCGACGTTTTCGAGCATGTCCGACACCCGCCGTTCGCGTTGATTCGGCTCGATGTGAGACAGCGCGGCGAAAAGCCGCAGGTTCTCTCGGCCCGTCAGCGTCCGGTTGAGATAAGCCGATTCCGGGGCGTAGCCGATCCGGGCGAGAACCTCCACGTCGGGAGCGGGGCGTCCGAGCGTTTCAACGTCTCCCGTGGTCGGCAGGTGCAGCCCCATGATCAGCTTGATCGCCGTGGTCTTGCCCGAGCCGTTGAGGCCGAGCAGTCCGAAAACCTCTCCCGCGCGAATCTCCAGGTTCAGCTCTTGCAGGCCCACGGTCTGCGTCACGCGCCCCAAGTGAGATCGGCGGTAGATCTTCGAGACGTTCTGAAAGCGTATCGCGCTCATGGTTTCAGTCCGGCGGGATCCGCCGCGGGATCGGCCTGGTGAAAATATACGACATTCGCGAGCCGTTCGTCCGCGCCCAAGGGTGTGTTGTCAGCCGAGAAGGAATTTAAGCCCGGCCATGGCGGCGGCTCCCGCCGCGAAGAAGGCGAGCGAGGCCAGATCGCGCTCGCGGTGCAGCCGCGGGATTACGTCGGCCGCGCCGACGTAGACGAAGCATCCGCCGGCAAACCCCAGAAGGAGCGAGGCCGGCCCCGGAGCGAGGACCGAGAACTGGAATCCGGTCGCCAGCGCGCCCAACGCGGTGCTCAGTCCCACCGCGGCGAGAAGCGCGATGACGGCGGCTCGCCGCGCGCCGGCGCGATCGAACAAGGTCGTCAGCGTGAAGCCGTCGGCGAAATGACAGACGATGATCGAGAGGCCCGCCGCGGCCAAAGTGGGGGGGCCGGCCAGGCGCGCCGCGGCGAGGTTGATTCCCTCGACGAACGAGTGGATCAGGATGCCGGCCAAAGCCGCGCCGCCCATCGCGTGCGAGCGGCAGTCCTCGACGGCCTCGTGGCAGCAGTCCCCGATGGTCAGGGATTCGGCCATGTAGCACAGCGCGAAGGCGCCGAACGCCGCCAGGCCGGCCAAGCGTGGGCCGGCGGCCCAGGCTTCGGGCAAAACATCCGCGAAGGCCACGGCCAGAAGCAGGCCCGAGCGCAGGGCGAGGGCTCTTGACAGTCGTGAGCGGGTCAGCAGATGGGCCAGATGGGGAAGAAAGCCTCCGACCAGAGTGGAGACAAAGGCGGCGGCCACGATTGCGATCATCATGGAGATCTTCTCAAGATGCGCTCGGCGGACAACGACAGGAGATAGGCGGCGCAGGCGACGCACACGACCATGGGCCCGAGCGGCAAATCGCGCGTGTACGACACATAGAAGCCCGAAAACGCGCTGAGGCCTCCGATGATCGAGGACAGGAGGGAGAACGACATCATTCCCCGGGCCCAGGGAAGCGCTGCCATCGGTGGAATGACGAGAAATCCGAAAATCACGAGGGGTCCGACGGTCATCACGCCCAAGGAGATCGTCAGGCCGATAATAAGAAACAGCGCCCCGTCCCAGACATTGACGCTGCGGCCGAGAGTCATGGCCATGTCTCGATCGAACGAAACGAGCGTGAATTCCCTTTGAAACAAGAGAATGGCGGCGGCGGCCAGACCGAAGAGGTCGAGCATGGCGTGAAAGTCGGTTTCCGAGATGGAGACGATCTCCCCTTTGAGCAGTCCCAGCATTTCATTTTCGCCGGAGGCGTTCCAGGACACGAACAGGATCGACAGGGCCGCCGCCAGCACGTAGAGCACTCCCAGGCGGCCTTCCGATGGGGCGCTCGCGCGGCGTTCGAGGCCGGCCAGCAGGATGATCGCGCCCAAAGTGAAGACGACGGCGCCGACGATGGCTAAATGTTTTTCATGGTGTTCTCCCGTCGTGATCATGTTCAGGCCGAGGGCCTCGAGCATGAACGCGCAGGAGATGCCGGCGGCCGAGACCTGGGGTAGGGCGACCCCCCAGAAAATGAGGCGTCGCAAGAGGACGTAGACGCCGACGAGAGGGCAGACGAATCCCGCGACCACGCTTCCCCAAACGGCGTGATGCAGCAAAAAATCGGGTTTCAGGATCTCGAGAAACGTGTTCATAATTCGGTCTTGAAAATATCGCTGATTCGCCCCGAGGCGAGCATCCCGGCGGCTGGGCCCGAGTCGACTCGTCCTTCATCGATCCAGGCGACATGCGTAAACAATCCTTTTTCCGCGCTGATGCGGTGGCTGACCATGAGCATCGTCAAGTGGCGCCTCTCTTTGAGCTCCTTGAGAAGCGGCAGCAACGCTTGCTGGGTGGTGATGTCGACTCCGGCCAGCGGTTCATCGAGCACGAGAATTTCGGGCTCGGCGGCCAGGGCGCGAGCGATCAAGACGCGTTGTTTCTGTCCCGCCGACAGGTCGCCAAATCGCCGGTCGGCGAGTTGGCCGGCGCCGCAGTCGGCCAGGCAGCGCCTCACGACATCCGATCCCGCGGCGCGGCGGCGGCCAAAAGGCCATTGAAAGGCCCGATACGTTCCCATGGCGGCGACGTCAAAGGATGAGAGAGGATAAACGGGGTCCAGGCGCTCTTTCTGAGGGACGTAGCCGAAGCGGGGCCGCCCAATGACCTCGCCGCTTCGGCGGGCGATGAGTCCGAGCATGCTCTTGAGAAGAGTCGTCTTTCCCGAACCGTTGTGACCGAGCAGTCCCCAGACCTCGCCTCGCCGGACGTCGAGGTCGACTTTCGTCAAAACAAGCGTGTTCCCGTATCCGAGAGAGACGTTTTTTAATCGGATCAAGGGCTCAGGCGCCTTATTTTTCATCGCGCTTCCAGCAGATTGATGAGATTCTTCTCGCTGAATTTCACGAAGGTCTCAGTGTCTGGCATGGAGTTGGCCATCGTGCCGATGACGGCGATCTTGGCGCCGGTCTTCTCGGCCAGCCATGCGGGAGTCTTCGCGTCGTACTGCTGCTCGCGCACGATGAGCCCAGCGCCCGCGTCCTTCATCACCCCGACGAGGGCGGCCAGGTGCGCGGGCGTGGGCGCGATGCCGGGCTTGGGTTCGATCGTTCCGATAAAATCCAGGCCCGTGAACGCGGCGAGGTAGGCGACGTCTCCATGGTAGGAGACGGCCTTGAGGCCCTTGAGCGGGCCCGATTTTTTCACCCATTGCGCGATTTTAAGCTCGAGTTCTTCCCGATAAGCCGCGAGGTTCTTTTTGTACTGCGCGGCGTGTCCCGGATCGAGGCGGGAGAAGCCCGCTTCGATGTTGCGCGCGATGATCAGCCCGTTGCGGGGGTCGAGGTTATAGTGAGGATTGCCTTGCGCATGGACCTCTCCTTGCGCGCGGCTGAGCGACTGCGGTTTGTCTAGGATGCGGACGCCGGCGGAGCAGTCGATGCAGCCGGGCCCCAGGCAGGCGGAGGTGTTGTGGTCGACGCGCAGAGCGGGATTTTGCGCGGCGTCGAGTAGGCCCGGCAGAAACGTGTGTTCGGCCGTCAGGCCCAGGAAGACGACGGCGTCGGCGCGGTTGAGTTTCGCCACGAAGCTCGGCTTCATGACGATTTGGTGGATGTCTTCCACTCCGCGCGCCAGGCCGTCGACCGCGACGAGGTCGCCGCCGACGCGCTTGGCGATGTCGACGAGTTCTGGGAGCGTGGCCACCACGCGAAGCGCGGCCGCTTCGGCGCGCGGCAAGACCATGAGCGCCAGCCCCAGCGCCAGAGAAGTTTTTTTCATGTCAGCGGTCCTTGAAGCTGTGGGTGTGGACTCCGAGCACCGCCGTCCATTGCAGTCCCAGCCTGTTGCCGCGTCTTCCAGGCGCGGCGGCATCATCGATGCGCGAAGCGCTCACGCGCAGGCGTTGATACTCGCTCATGTGGAAGGAGAGAAATCCCGTGTAGGTTCGAGTCAAGGTCTTGGGCGCGTCGAGATCCTCGCTGAGGTCTATCATGACCCCGGGGCTGAAGCGGCGGCCGAGCTTGAGCTGCAGATAAGACACCCCGGCATAAGAGCGCACGCGGTCCCGCGGCAGAAGGGTGGCCGCATCGAAGCGGCGCTCGTTGTTCTGCATGATTTCGGCGCTCCAGATCGCTCCTTTATAGAGACCGCCGGCGACGGGCTGGTAGCGGTAGGTGAGGTCGATTCCCGCCAGGGTGCGCCAGGTGTTCTTGCGCGTGGTTTCGGTCCCGGCGGCGTCCGGAACAATTCGTTTGGGCGTCCACGCCTGGCTGGCTCCCAATTCCAGGCTATGGTCGTCGCCGAAATCCGCGTAGGCGGTCAACCTCCCCAAGTAGGTGAAATTGTCGAGAGGTCTTTCGACGGCGTTGTCGGCCCGCGCGTTGTCGGCGCCGATCTTGTTGAACATCCCGGCTTGGGCGGATAGGTAGAACGGCGTGGGAAAAAGATAGGAGAGCTCGACCCCGTCGGCCTGGGTCTCGCCGCCCACGAAGGTGTCCAAGGAGCGTGGACGTTCGATGACGGGCAATTCATGGTCGTGGAAGCGCGCCAGGCGCCCGAAGGAGGCGAACAGGCGGCCCGCCGTCAGCGACAGGGAGTGCGGCAGGGCCGTGGTGCGAACGGCGGCCTCCTCCAGGCTCACCGTGTCGGGCGACCCCGTCGCCACGATCCAGCCTTTGAGATACGGATCGATCGGGGCTTGGAGGGTCAGCTCGGCGGCGCGAAGGTTGATCGTGGCCTTGCTGTCGGTCTGCACAGCGGCGATGTCGAGCGCCGCTCCCAGGGCGGGGTTAAAGGCTGACGTGGCGTTATTGGACCGGGCGTTCTCCAGGGACGAAAGGCGCTGCTCGAGGGCGTTGAGCCGGTCCTCGGAGGGCTGGGCGCGCGCCAGGGGCGCCCAGACAAGAAAGAGGGGGAGGAGTGCGGCGCGCATTTGATAATGATAACACAATATCAAAAGAGAAGAAAGCGTCTTTTTGCTATGATCGCCCCATGGTGCGAGACACGGCGCAGCGCCGGGCCATCCGTCGCGCGCTCGAGGAAGCCGGGCGGCCGTTGGGCGCGCTGGAGGTTCTAGAGGCGTCCAAGGCCGGCGCTCCCGGGCTGGGGATCGCCACCGTCTATCGCAGCATCAAGGCTTTGCTGGCCGACGGGAGCATCTGCGAGGTCCTGCTGCCCGGAGAGGCTCCGCGTTATGAATTCGCGGGCAAGGACCATCACCATCATTTTCGCTGCCAGCGCTGCGAGAAGGTGTTCGAGCTGGGCGGGGGGTGCCTGCCGGATCTTAAGAGCGCGCTTCCGCGAGGCTTCCGGGTGTCCTCGCATGAGGTGCTGGTGCATGGAGTGTGCTCGGGCTGCGCCAGGGGAAAACGCCGATGAACGTGCCTTACGGCTTCGGGTCGTTCGATCGCGTCGCCTTCAAGCTCATCAATCGCGTGTGGACGCACCCGGCCTTGGACGCTCTCATGCCGGCGATCACCGATCTCCAGGCCGTGCCGTGGTTTCGCTACGGCCTTCTCCCCGCGCTCCTGGGGCTTTGGCTGTGGAAGGGGCGCGCGCGCGCGCTGCGAGTTCTGGTCGTCGCGGCGCTGGCCGTCGCCGCGTGCGACATGCTCGCCTATCGCGTGCTCAAGCCCTGGGTCGCGCGGCCGCGTCCGCAGTACGCCGGCATCGGGGCGATCGTGCGCGCTCCTTCGGGCGGGACCATGGGGTTTCCGTCCAATCACGCGGCGAACACGGCCGCGGCCGCCGCGGTGCTTGCCGTCGCCTACCCGGCGGGGGCGATGGCGTTTTGGGCGGTGGCGGGCCTGACGGCCTACAGCCGTGTCTATTGCGGAGTGCACTACCCCGGCGACGTCGCCGCCGGCCTTTTGCTGGGGGGGCTTCTGTCTTGGCCTTGGGCCGTGCTCATGCTCGCGCCCAGGAGTTCGGGCGGCGGCAAAACAAAAAAACGCTAGGGGAGCGGCTCTAGGCGCTGGGCGGGCTCGGGCCGTCATCGCGGTGATGATGGCCCCACCCCTTACGATACAGCCGCTCGGCAAGCTCGCGCAGGTCTTTGTCTCGGCCTCCGGTCGCGGCCACGTCCGAGAGGTGCTCCAGGTATTCGACGGCGTTTCGCAGGGCCTCCCTGACATCCGGGTCCTTTTCGCGCAGCATCGCGAGCTTGAGCGAAGAGTGAAGCGTGAGCATGCGTTCGCCGCTGGGATCGATCAGCGCGAGCCAGCGGTATTGCGTGAGAAAGGCGCTGGCCTCTCCCGCGACCTCCTTGTCGGGATCAAGGCGTCCCTCGGCGTGGTCGAGGGCGTGGCGGGACTCATGGGCCACCGTGGCGTAAGCGAAGGCTTCCCCGACGAGCGCGGCGAGCCATCTCAGGCGGGCGTTGAGAACGATGAGGCCGTCGTTGAGACGCTGCCGGGCGTAGCGGTAAATGCCGAGCTGATGCTCGGCCAAGAGGCCGGCGTCGTCGTAGGAGAGGCGCTCGGCGTCGCGCATGAAGCGAGCCGAGGACATGGCGCCCATGAGCTCGGCAGGGGGAGGCTCCCGGTGAGTCCGCCGCCATTGCTCCACGCGCCGCTCGGCCGTCGCCAGCATTCCGGCGATGGTGCCTATACGGCCCGGAACTCGTTCGCGTTCCATGCGGCGGTAGGAAACGGGAACGATCAGCGTCTGGGCGGGCAGGCGTTCGAAGAAGCCGCGCGCCTGCTCCTTGACGGAGGCGTCCGAGACCTTGGGATCGAGGGCGGCCGCGTGCAGGGTTTCGGCGCGGGCCTTGAGCTCGGCGGGAGTGACGAATTCGAGCCGCGGCGGCGCGATGTCGACGCCGATGGGTGCTGCAGGGGCCGGCGCCGCTTGAAGGCATAAAAACAGAAGGGCTATTGCCACCCCGACAGTATAGAGCATGCGCGAAAGCATGATATAGGTCGAAGGGCCCAGCAGGGCTTGGGTCTATAGCCCGCCCATGTCTGGGATGTGTGGACCTGAGCTTCGGGAGCGTCGGATGTTATACTCGCCGTGACGCTTCGCTTACGGAGAGTTATGAAACGATTGATCACGCTGTTCCTCGTCTCGATGGCGGTCGCGCGCAGCGCCAGCGCCGCGCCCATGCCTTTGAAGCTCGGAGCCATCCGGTCGGTGGAACCTCCCAATGAAAAAGTCACGAAGATCAAATACAAAACCGAGACCGGGCCCGGGCATGAGACGCCCAGCTTGCCGGAGCACCTGACTCGGGAGCAGGTGAAGGCCGCGGTGGAGTTTTTGACGTCCAACGGGAAGATTCCCACGGAAAATCTTTCCAGAGACATCGTGTTGCGGGTGGCGAAAATTCTCATGAACACCGATATCGCTTTCAAGCGTCCCATACCTGCGTCGGAATGGGACCAACGCCTTGCGGAGATGAAAGAGGAATTCGTCAAGAGCAACGGCCAGCCCGAGACGCTGCAATACAGCGCGCAGCAATGGGAAGAGGCGGTCGACGCCATGCTGGAAGGTTTCGTTAAGAAGCTCGGAGACCCCCATACCGCGTATATGAACCGCAAGGCCGCCAAGAAGTATAACGATGACATGAGAGGCAATTTCGTCGGAATCGGCGCGAAGGTCGAAAAAGCCGCCGAGGGTGTTCTTCTCGAGATCGTCTTTCCCGGTTCTCCGGCCGAAAAAGCCGGCCTTATCGACGGTGACGTCATCACGACCATCGACATGATGCCCACTAAGGGCGAAGACCTGGGGAGTGTCATCAGCCGCCTCAGGGGCGAGGCGGGAACCGAGGTGTTGGTGACGGTGGCGAGGTTGAAAAATCCGTTGAATATCAAGCGCGGTGCGATTCAGAGCCCGGATCATTTCAGCAAGATGGCCGCGCCCGGAATCGGTTATGTCTACTTTTCAAAATTCTTCTGTAATGGAAATAAGGAGGATACCTGCATCGACCGGTGGTTGTTTGCGACCATTGATCAGCTTAAGTCCGCAGGGGCTACGAAGCTCATCATCGACCTGCGCGGCAACGGGGGCGGCCTCATCAACCTTGCTGAATCGATCAGTTCGGAATTCCTGAAAGACGGAGACGTCATCACTGTGACCAAGCGCCAGGAGATGCTCGCGACCAGGGCCATCACCGACGGCCTTGGCCGCTACGCCGGCATGCCGGTGGCGATTCTCGTCAACGGCATGTCGGCGTCGGCCAGCGAAATGGTCGCGGCCGCCCTGCAGGAGCATGGCCGGGCGACCATCGTCGGCTCGACGACGACTTACGGCAAGGGCTCGTTCCAACAGCATATGGGAACGGTCATCCCGGGCGGGCCCCTCAACCCCTTTGCGAAGGCGGATGGGACCGCCTTGCATGTGACTCAGGGCGGCTGGTACACTCCACAAGGGGCCTCGGTCGAAGGCGTGTATGACCCGCAAACCCGCAGAAACATCCCGGGGTCTGGCGGCGTCAAGCCCGATGAGCTGGTGACGGTGAGCGCCGAAGAGGAGAAGTCGGTTTTCTCGGGCATCGTCAAGCAGTTGTACGGGCGCCCGGCCGGAGACGTCAAGGACCGCGTG
>JBBTHA010000104.1:0-1728 GCA_038060535.1 Elusimicrobiota bacterium
GGCGGTGGAAAGGGTTGCGCAGTCGCGCCTGCGCCTTCATCAAATCGAAATTCTGAATGGCGTTGCCCGCGGGCGTGTCGGTGATGCCGGCTTGAACGATGTAGGAGGACACGCCGTAAGGAGCCAGCTCGACGGCCATGGCGCGGCAGGAGGCTTCCAAGGCCGTTTTGGCCGCCGACACCGCGGCGTAGCCCTTCCAGGCCACCTCGTTGCCTTCCGAGGTCATGGCCACCAAGCGCGCGTCCTTGCTGAGCAGGCCTTCTTTGCACAGCTCCCGGCCCCAGAGCAGGTAATCGTAGCCCATCATGAACACCGTTTTTTGCAAATCATCGTCTGTCAGAAGCTCGTCGCGGTAGGGGATGCGCGAGTCGGCCAAGGTGTGGAGCGCGTCGCAGCCTTTTTCATGGAAGGCGGTGTTGACGGCGGCCCTGACCATGTCTGGCGCCAGTCCAAGAGCCTCGGCAAGTCCTTTGATGGCCATGCCCCGGAAGTCGGGCGTTTTATCCTCGATCATCAGGCGGCAGGAGCCGGCGGCGATCGACTGCATGAACAGATGGACCTTGCCCGCTCCGGCGTTGGCGGCGATGCTCTCGAAGACCTCGCCGCGGCCTTCATCGTCGAAGAGGTTGACATTGTGGGTGACGAGTTTGACCCCCGCGGCGCGGATCTCGTCGAAGTGGGGGCGAATCGTCGTTTCGACGGTGCCCTCCTTATCTTTATGGCCGATGAGAATGTTGAAGCCGGCGCGGGCCAGGCGTTTGGCCGTGGCCAGGCCAAAGCCCGACGAGCCGCCAAGAATGACCGCCCAAAGGCCGGAACCTTTGAAGTCGAGGAGACGCGTGTCGCCCATAGGGGCGTGATTATACGTTTTTTTGCCTGAAGCGGGCTCAAGAGGGTATAATGCTCACGGGTAAATCCCAGGAGGCGTGATGATGAAAAGTTTTGGGGTGGCCGTTCTTGCGGGACTGTTGACCGTTTCAGCCGCGATCGCGGCCGAGCATAAGCACGAGCAGTCGAAGGCGGCCGCCAAAACCGCTTCCTTCTCCGGCGAGCTCGTGGATATGGCCTGCTTCATGAAGCACGACGGCAGAGGAGCCAAACACGCCTCGTGCGCGCAGATGTGCGTCAAGGGAGGCGCTCCGCTGGGAGTGCACACCAAAGAGGGGCAGGTCTATCTTCTCATCAACGATCACGGCAACGAAAAGCCTTTCGCGCAGGCCAAGCTTTTGGCCGGCGGCAACGCCATAGTCACCGGCGAGGTCGTCAGCCGCGGCGGGGTTCAAGCCATCATCGTCTCTAAGGTCGAAAAGCTGTAAGTGGAGCGGGCGCTTTACCTCCTTCACCCGGCGGCCGTCCATTTCCCGATCGTCCTTCTCGCGCTCGGGGCGGCGGCCGCCGGGGGGCGCCTGTTTCCAAGGGCTCCCGGGTGGCTTGATGAAGCCGCCGCGCCGCTGTTATGGATGGGGACGGCGTCGGCGTGGATCACCCTCGGTCTAGGCCTTCTCGCCGAGAGCAACGCGCCTCATGTTCCGGCGGCGTGGGAGGTCCTGGCCGAGCATGAGGAACTGGCCTGGTGGACGTGCGGGGTGTTCACCGTTTTGTCCTGCTTGGGCGCCTGTGCTGCTAAAATCGGGGGGATGAACGTTCTCATGCGCCGCGCGACGGCGCTGTTGTGGGCCCTCGGGTTGGGATTGCTGTTTGCGACTGCGATGCGCGGAGGGCGGTTGG
>JBBTHA010000104.1:1738-7524 GCA_038060535.1 Elusimicrobiota bacterium
GCCTCTCCCCGTAGATCCGGATCTCCGCCGTCTATTCCCCAAAGCGGACTGGGCCGTTTATCGCCGGCTCCTTCCCCACTTGGCCTATGTCACAGGCCCGCGTTCGCACTTATAATAGTCCAAGAGAGATGGAGGCCCGCATCCCTGTCGTGATAGGAACGCAGACATGATTCGATTTTTCCGGTCCAGCGCCGCGGTCGTTCTCTCCGGGGCTCTGATCGTTTGCTCTTTGGGCATCGAGGCTCAATGCGCGGCGGCGCGGAGTCTTCCGGGCCGAACCGTTTCGCTTCCAGCGAGCCTTGCCGCGTCGGTCGTTCCTCTGTTTTCCAATCCGGCGGCGCCGCGCCACGCGACCCTGCTGGCATCTCAAGGCGTCCCCGCGATGTTCTCGCCCGCATTCGTGGCGGCGCCGCGGGCCGTCTCGGCGCGGCTTTCGGAAAAACTTTCGGCGATCAGTTCCCCGCTGGCCGCCATCGCCGACTCCAATTCCACGGGTGAAAATCGGCATTCGGCCTTGGAACAGATCGACGCCGTGCTTTCCGGGCAGGCGCACGTCGCCGAGGATGGAACGCCGGCTCCGGTTTTCGAAGTGGGTCCCGTCTCACCGTCGGCCCTTGGGCTTACACCCGCGCCGCAACCGCGCGCGTCGCCCGCGCTGACTCAAACCACCTTCGTTGTCTTCGACTTGGAAACCACGGGATTCAACCCCGAGGTCAATCAAATCATCCAAGTCGGCGCCGTCAAGATGCGCCTTCAAGACGATGGGTCGATCAAGGTCATCGACACGTTCGAACAGCTCGTCGATCCCAAAGTTCCGGTTCCGGCCGCTATCACGGAACTGACCGGCATCACTAACGGCGATCTCAAAGGGCAGCCGACGTTGAAGGAGATTTTACCGGCGTTCGCGTCTTTCGTCGCGCAGGACGCGGTGCTCGTCGCGCACAACGCTCCTTTCGACGCGGCCTTCTTGGGCTACCAGATGAAGGAGTTGGGCGTCCCGGCGATGCCGCATCTCATCATAGACACAAAAGATATCGCTCGTTCGATTTTCCCCGGCCTTAAGAGCTACAAGGTCAAGGATTTGATTCATGAGCTGGGCATCGGGGAGGTCGAGGCCCACCGCGGGCTGTCTGATTCCCTTCAAGAGGCCGCGATTCTTGCCAAGGCGGTCGTGAAGCTGGCCGCCGACCGCAAGACAACGGTCTCCGAGCTGTCTTTCGAGGATGTTCTCGCGCATTCAAGCCGCCTGTCTTTGACCTCGATTCTCGACGCGCTCAAGCCCAAATCCCTTCCAGCACCCTCAAAGCCGATTCCCGCCGACTCCACCGCTGAAGTCGATCGGATTTCGAAGGAACTTCACGAACGCCTCCAGCCCTCGATGCTGCGCGATGTCGCATTCAAGATGGGGGTCGACTACGAGTGGCTTCGCGACGCCTTGCGCCAAGAGGCGCTGCGCGCCCAGGTCGCCTCCGCCGACGAGATTCTCGCGGACTTGGAAAAAAATCCGCCATCGGCGATCATCACCGATTACAACAACACGCTGACCGATCGCGGGTCGGACGGCCTCAGTCTTCCGACCCCCGAGGATCTTCTGGCTGAAATCGAGACCGCCCTCGCCTCGGGGCTTCCGGTCGTTCTGGCTTCGGCCCTCAATTACGATTACCAGCCCCCGGAGGCGGTCAAGCCCGACTCCCCGGGTATTATTCCTTACGAATTGTATTCGACTTTGGTTTCGCGCATCCGCCCTTCGCTGCGCGGCAACCTTTTCGTCACGGCCAGCCTGGGAGGGGAAATAGTCCTTTTCGATTCCCAATCGGGCGAGGCGATTCCCTACGTCAAGACCCCCTGGGACCCAGGAGAAAAAGAACTTCTTCTGAAGGCGGTCGAGACGACCTTGTCGGATCTCAACATCGCCAAGAGCGAATTGACGATCATGGACAGCAACCCCAATCAAATCGGGGTGATTTTCAAGGTCGCCGACGCGGCCAAGGCCACGGAGTTCGGTGCGAGGCTCATCGAACGCTTCAAGGACCACAACATTCTTCTGCCGGTGCTGCAGAACAGGAATTGGGTGTATTTCAGCAAGTTCAAGAAGTCCGACGCCACGCGCCTGGCCTACAGCATCCTGAAGGCGAAGGGCTACCCGGTCTCTGCCGATTCGCTTTTGTTCCTGGGCGATGAGTTCCGCACGTCTAAAGACGGGACAATCGGGGGCGACGCCTTGATGTCCATGCCCTTTCCAAAGTCCCGTGCCATCAGCGTCGGAGACACCCCGGGCGATCGTCTGCCGCCGAACGCGCGCCGACTGGGCATTCGCGAAGCGCGCGGCAGCCTGAGGGTTTTCCAGGCGATCAACAAGGGGCGCGCGGCTCAAGGCCTTGCCGCCGAGGGTGTGCCGTGGCTGCGTCATCCTCTCGCCAAGACGGCAGGGCTGTTTCTTGCGGGAGCGGCGTCGGCGCTGCTCCTGAGATTCGTGGGACCCTTGGTGGGATTTTTTTCGAAGCGCAAGCCGTTTTCATCGTAACGTCCGGCCGGAGATGGTAGAATAGCCCCATGGCGACTCAAGTATTCCTGTCGTGGATTGCCTTCCTCTCCTACTCCGCGGCCAGCGTCGCGGCCTTCTCTTATCTTCTGACCAAGAATACACGCGCCAGCCGCCTGATGCTCGTGTTGATGGGCGCCGGGCTGGCCGCGCACGTTCTGGCTTTTGCCGCGAGGATCCTTCAATTTTGGGTGTTTCCTGAAAATCGATGGTTCTTGCCGGTCAACTCTTTTTTCGGCGCGTTGTCCTATATGTCGCTGGCGCTGACGGCCGCTTTTTTCGTCATTGAGGCGCGCAAGCGGCTGGGAATTCTGGGGGCTTTCATCCTTCCGCTGGCTGCCGTCAGCTTGGGCCTGGCGGTTCTTCACGCGGATCCGTCGCTGAGTCCCCTGGAGCCGGAATTGCGCAGCTATTGGCTCAACTTCCATCCGATGGTTTTGATGAGCGCCTACGCGGCTTTCGCCAATGCCTTCGGGGTCAGCGTGGCTCTGATCATTCAAGAACGCCAGATCAAATCGCGCAAGCCGACCGAGCTGTGCTACCGGCTGCCGTCGATCGACGAGCTCGACGCGCTCAACGGCAAGATCATCGCCGTCTCTCTGCCGCTTCTGGTTGCGGGCTTGGTCATGGGGGCGATGTGGGCGCACGCGGCGTGGGGGCGGGCGTGGTCATGGGCGCCGAAGGAAACGACGGCGCTGATCACCGCCGCCATCTACGGCGAATTCCTTTGGCTGCGCTACGCCCGCGGCCGAAGAGGACGCATTCCGATTTACGTGTCCATGCTGGCTTTCGCCTGCATCGTGGCGACGTTCGTGAGCGCGGAGCTTTCTTCCGGTCGTCACGACTTCTTGGGAGGGGGGAGATGAGGCTCGTTTCCTTATCGTGGAGCCATCGTTCCAGCGCCAGCGCGGCGCGCGAGGCTTTGGCCATGGTGTCCGTGGAGCGGGTCCTTGCCGAGCTCAAGAGGCGCGGCATCTCGGAATCGGTCGCCGTATCGACGTGCAATCGTTTCGAGTTGTACGCGGCGGGCACACCCTTGGCGCCGCCTCGAATCGAGCTGCTGCTGGGCGCGCTCGAGGATTTGGCGGGGGCGTCTTTGGCCGCGCAAGCGGAGGTCCGCCGTGATAAGGAGGCGGTTGAACATCTCTTTGCCGTCGCCGGCGGGCTGGACTCTTTGGTCGTGGGAGAAACCGAGATCCTGGGGCAGGTCAAAACAGGATATGAGCGGGCCAAGTCGGCGGGCATGACCGACAAGCGTCTCAACGTGCTGTTTCAGCGCGCGCTCTACGTCGGCAAGAAGGTGCGCACCGAGACCGCGATCGCTCAGGGGGCTTCCTCGGTCCCCTCGGTCGCCGTGCAAATGGCCGAGAGCATTTTCGGACGGCTGGAGGGAAAGACCGCCCTGATTTTGGGCGCAGGCGCGATGGCCGAGCTCGCCGCCAAACACTTGGCGGCCCACGGCGTGAGCAAATTATCGGTGGCCAACCGCACTTGGGAGCGGGGCTATCAGCTGGCCGCGCAGTACCATGGCGAGGCGATTGGCTGGGACGAGTTTCCCAAAGAGCTTGAGCGCGCCGACATGGTCATCGCCTCGACCGGGGCGCCGAGCGCGGTGGTGACTTGCGCCATGGTGGAGGCGGCTGTCACGCGGCGAGGCGGACGCTCTTTGCTTCTCATCGATATCGCCATGCCCCGCGACATTGAGGAAAAGGTGCACGCCATCGACGGCGTCTACTTGTACCGGCTGGAGGATCTCGAGGCGATCGTGGCTAAGACCATGGCCTCGCGCGCCGAGGCCGTGGCGGCCGCTTTGAGCGTCGTCCAAGACAAGGCCGTCGAGTTCAACCTATGGGCTCAGTCCTTGTCCACGGACCACGAGCTCAGTCTGAAGCATTCATGAGACTGGCCGTTTCTCTGCTGACGCTGCTGACTCTGGCCGGCCAAGCGCAGAAGAGCCAGCCCTACGGCATACTGTTGCTCGCCCACGGAGGGAACTCGGCGTGGGATAAAAACGTTGAACAGCTGCGCGCGCGCGCGGACGCTCGCGTTCCCACGGAGCTTGCCTTGGGCATGGCCGATGCGGCGGCCTTGCAGCGGGGAGTTGATCGCCTCGCGGCCCGGGGCATCAAAAAAATAATCGCCGTGCCTTTGTTCGTTTTGAGCCGCTCGGAAGTTCTCGATCAGACGCGCTTCGCCTTGGGGTTGCGCGAGAAGCCCTCGGAGGTTTTGCGCGACGCGCTGGCGGCTTTGCCGCACGGCCACGGCTCCCACGGCGCCTCAGGCCACAGGCATTCGTTTTCCACGGCGAGCGTGCGCCTTCCGCTTCCTTTGGAGATGACCCCGGCTCTCGACGACGATCCCTTGGTGTCGAGAATCCTGCGCGCTCGCGCTCGCGCCTTGTCGTCGGCGCCGTCTCGAGAGACCGTCATCTTGGTCGCGCACGGGCCGGTCGACGACGCGGCCTTGCCCGCTTGGCAAGGCACCCTCTCGACTCTGGCGGGGCGCTTGAAATCGGAAGGGGGCTTTCGGGGCGTGTCTTATGCCCTCTTGCGCGACGATGCGCCCGCGCCCGTTCGTTCGGCGGCGGTCGCCGATTTTCGCGCGCAGGTGTCTGCCGCGTCGAAGTCCGGCAAGGCCTTGGTGGTGCCGCTGCTCATAGCCCAAGGCGGCATCGAAAATAAAATCCCTCGCGATCTCGCGGGACTGGAGTATTCCTGGAACGCGAAAACTCTCATGCCCGACGATCGGTTCGCCGCCTGGGTGCTGGCGCGCGCCGCGGCCGCGGCGCAATAACGGAGAATAAAGTCGTAAATTTGACAGCCGCCGTCAGGAATTGGTACTTTGACGCTTCTTGAAGGTATTTTTCGTCTCATTCGACCTCAACAATCAATAAACATGAGTCAAGCCAATCCCAACCCGATCCCTCCGGCGCCGTCGGCGCCTGCATCCCCCAAGGAGGTCAAGCCGGCCGCCCCGATTTCTCGGGGGGATTTTCTGTGGGCCGGGTGGGGGATGCTGGCCGCGTTTTTCGCCGCCACCGCGGCCGCCGGCGCGCGCTTCATGTTTCCAAACGTGATTTACGAGCCGTCCCAAAAATTCAACGCCGGCCCCGCCGCGGGCTTTGACCTGGGGGTGTCGACGAAATGGCTCAATGAACAGCGCGTTTGGATCGTGCGCACTTCCACAGGTTTTTACGCGATGTGGGCGCGCTGCACGCATCTGGGCTGCACGCCGAATTGGTGGG
>JBBTHA010000105.1:0-7418 GCA_038060535.1 Elusimicrobiota bacterium
GTTTGTGCCTGGCTTTGGCGGCCCTGGCCTTGCTGATGGAGATGCTGCTGGCTCTTCCGTCGCGGGCGGTCTTTTTTGCAGCGTCTTTGTGCGCGTTGCTCGCCACGGGAGCCTCCGCCCAGCAGGGAGATCGATTCATTTGGACGCAGCTTCAGATCGGGCCGGACTGGGATCCTTATCCCGACGCTCCCTTGGCGGTGACGTCTTGGCTCGCCGAGGTGACCAGCGTGCGGGCCGCCGCCGAGCGGCGCGCGATTTCGCTAAGAGACTCCGCGCTGTTCTCCTCCCCGTTCCTCTATTTGGCCGGAGGCTCCGTTCCAGCCGAGTTGCGCGACGACGAGCTCCGCCGCCTTCGTCAGTTCATCTCCGGAGGGGGATTTTTGTGGATCGAGGATTCCAGCGGCGGACCGCCGGCGGCGTTCGATCGCTGGGTGCGAAGGGAGTTGGGCCGCGTTCTTCCCGACGCCGAGTTGAAGGCCCTGCCCGCCGACCATGTGCTCTATCGCACGTTTTTCCTTCTGCGCGGACCCGCCGGACGGGTCCGGGTGCAAGGAGCGCTTGAGGGGATGGAATGGGGAGGCCGCGTCGCCGTGCTTTACTCGCGCAACGACGTGTTGGGAGCCTGGGCGAAAGACGCTTTGGGAAAACCATTGAGAACCTGCGTGCCGGCGGGAGAACCCCAGCGTGAGTTGGCGCGGCGTTTGACCTTGAACATCATCATGTATTCGCTGACCGGTTCATATAAGTCGGACTCGGTGCATCAGGCCGCCATCCTCGACAAGCTGCGCTCGGCCGCGCCATGACGCATTGGGGCCTGGAGGCGGAGGCGGGGGCGTGGGCTTGGGGCGGCCTGGCGCTGGTGGCCGCGGCCTTCGCCTTCCATGCGTTCAGAAGTCCGGCGCGAAGATCGTTGTTGATCTTGCGCGGGACGGGGACTTTATTTTTGGCGCTCTCGCTCCTGCATCCCCGCGTCCTTGTTCGCCAGGGGCGCATGAGCAATCCTCGCTTGCTGATTCTCATCGACGTCGGACATTCGATGAAATCGAAAGCTCCGGGCGGGGCGACTCGTTTGGAGCAGGTCGTCAGTTGGCTCAAGAGCCGTCGTTCCCGCATCGAGGCGGCCGCCGATTGCAGCGTCGTGCTGGTCAGCGAGCGCGCTCGAATTTTGGGCGGGCTGGGCTCCTTGGATCGCGCGGCCGTCGAGAACACGGGCTTCAAGCCGGAAGATTCTCTGCCCGAGGCTCTTCCCCTTGAGGGTCCTCCAACGCGAGTGTGGCTGATGTCAGACGGAGCCGCCGAAGGCTCCGGAGATTTGGGCCGCGCCCTGTCCGCCCTGGGCGCGCCCGTCGACGTCTTGGGGGCCGGTCCTTCGCGGCGCGAAACCGGAGCGACGTTCATGGACCTAAAAGCTCCCGATTTCGCGTTCTTGCACGGCTCTTTGGCGGTGGAAGCCGGCGTGGAGGCCACGGGGTTGGCCGGACGTGAGGCGACGGTGACCTTGTCTCGGGCCGATGAGGCGAGCGCCGGAGGCTGGCGCGAATTGGGACGGACGCGCCGACGCGTCAATTCGGACCTGGAATCCTTCGCGGTCAACTTCGCCGCTCCAGCCGACCAGCTCGGCACGGCGCGACTGCGCATCAGCGTGCATGCGGGCGGCCGCCAACGAGACCGCGAATTCCGCGTCGAGACGCTCAGGCAAAAATACCGCATCATGTATCTGGCCGGACGTCCTAGCCCCGAATATTCCGCCTTGCGCGAGTTTCTTAAAGCCGATCCCAACCATGAGCTCGTTTCGTTCGTGATTCTGCGCAACCCGGAAAATCCCTCTCCGGCCCCCGATCGCGAGCTATCCTTGATTCCGTTTCCGGTCGATCAGATTTTCGGTCCCGCTTTGACCCAATTCGACCTGTTTATTTTGGAGAATTTTTCCGCCGCCCGGTTCAATTTGCCCCCTCAGCATCTCGAGGCGCTCAAGCGTTTCGTGGCCGGCGGCGGGGCCTTGCTGGTCAAGGGAGGCGACAGCGCCTTCGCCGCCGGGGGCTACAAAGGTTCTCCCATCGAGGACATCCTTCCCATCGCGCTGTCCTCGTCGCGTCCGGATTTCATACCCGGTCTTTTTTCTCCTAAACCGGTCTCGCTGGATCATCCGTTGGTTCGCCTCTACGAGACGGCCGAGGCGTCGCGGCGGGTTTGGGAGAGACTCCCCCTGCTTGACGGCTGGGCGCGTTTCGCCTCGATTCGAGGCGGATCGGTGGTCTTGGCCTCCCATCCCAAGGAGAAGACCGAGGACGGCAAGGATCTTCCCATTGTGGCCATGCGTCCATTCGGACGCGGCAGAGTGATGCTGATCAGCACCGACTCCTCGTGGCGTTGGAAGCTGGGGGCCGCGGGAGAACCCGAGGCTTCCGGTTTTTACGCCCGTTTTTGGAATCGGACGGTGCAGTATTTGACGGGGAGCTTGGATTTGTCCAAGGTCAAGTTCGCTCCCCTTCCCGATAAGGTGGTCCCTCGCGAGCCCGCGCGGCTGGTCCTGCGCGTTTTCGACGAGGGATTTTCACCCGCTCCGTCGGCGGACACGCGCTTGTCGGTCGTTTGGACCAGGCCGGACGGGAGCTCGCAAGACGCGGCCGTTCGCGAAACCGAGCCCGGCGTCTACGCCGTCGAATTGACGGGACTCGTCGCGGGACTTCATAAAGTGCGCGCTTGGGCGCGCGTGAGAGGACGGCCGTGGGGCGAGGACGAAGTTCGTTTTACTTGGGACACGGCGCAGGATGAACCGATGGACCGCGCTTGGCTGACTCGAGCCGCCGCCGCCGGAGGCGGGCGCTTTTTTGATTTATCCACCGTGGACGTCAAAGAGCTTCTTTCTCTCTTGCCCCCGCCGAGTCCGCGAGACGAATCCGTCCGGCGGCTGCGCCCTTTCCTGTCCCCGTTCTGGCTGGGCGCGGCGGGCCTGCTGTTTCTCTTGGAGTGGATGCTGAGGAGGCGCGCCGGACATGCGTGAGGGCGGACTGATTTTCTTCGTTTTTACCGCGCTGGGAATTTATCAGGCCGCTCCGTCGGTGACGACGGGAGACGCGGGAGAATTCGCCGCCGCCGCCGCGGTCTGGGGAGTGCCGCACGCCCCGGGGTACCCGACATGGACGATTCTAGCCAAGGCGCTGGGCACCGTTCTGGCGTTGGGGGACTGGGCCTATCGAGCCAATCTCCTGTCCGCGTTGTGCGGCGCGGCGGCGCTCGCCTTGCTGTGCGACGCGCTTGGGCGTTGGGGCGCGCCGCGCGCGGCCCGTTGGGGCGCGACGGCGCTCATCGGCCTGTCCCCTCTGTGGCGGGAACAATCCGCAGTGGCCGAGGTGTTCGCGCCTCTGGGGCTGGCCGCGACCGGCCTGCTTTGGCTGGTCGCCGCTTCCGGTCAGCGCCTGCTCAGCCCCGGCCCGGCGGCCGCCGTTGGACTCGTGTTCGGCTTGGGGTTGGGCGTGCATCAGACTTTGGTGTTGGTTTTGCCCGCTCTGCTCGTGGCGGGACTCGGCGCGAAAGGCCGGTTAGCGCCGGCCGTGGGCTGGGCCGCCATCGCCGCGGCGCTGGGATTTACGGTGCATGCCGCCCTCGTGCTGCGCGCGCTGAAATCTCCCCCTCTGGATTGGGGGCACGCGGTCGACGTCCAGTCCTTGACTCGACTGCTTCTGCGGCGGGACTACGGGACCTTCGCCCTCACCGTCGAAGGAGCCCGCGCCTTCGGTTTTGCGGACGTGTGGGCCCAATGCATGCGCTTTTTTCAAGCCGCGTGGCATTGCCTGGGCGCGGCGGGAACGGCCCTGGCGCTTTTGGGCGCGATGGGTTGGAAGCGGTCGGGACTTGCGCTGGATGGGCGCGTCGCGGCGGCGTGGGTGTGCGTCTGCGGTCCGGCGTTTTTACTGCTGGGGCGCCCGGGATTGGACCCGCAGACCTCGGCCGCGCTCGAGCGTTTCTTTTTGCTTTCTTTTCTGGGGCTGAGCCTCTTGGTCGCCGCGGGATTGACCTTCATCTTCAAGCACGGCCAGGCGCTGGCCGCCGGGACGGCGCTGGTTTCGGCGTCTCTTCTCCTTCCAGGCGCGCTCGCGCAGTCGCGGCGGGATGATTTTTTGTCCCACGACTACGGACGCGCCATCCTTCGAGCCCTGCCCAAGAACTCCGTTTTCGTCATGGACGGGGGTGACGACACGTTCTATGCCATGTCGTTTTTCGTCAACGCCTCGCGTTTGCGGCCGGATCTCGAGCTGCGCGACCGGGGCGGCGTCGTTTTCCCGGGAGGCTACGGGGCGGACTTCCGTTCGTTGACGCGCGCGGCCAAGGAGCAGCGCAGGCGAGAGGTCGAGAGCCTTTGGGCCGCCTCGGGGCGCCTCTGGTATTCGACCCTCAACGACGGCCTTCTTCCCGGCACAGTGTTGGTTCCAGCGGGATTGCTGCGCCGCCCTTTGGCTCCGGGAGGAGCGTTTGACCAAGGACCGGCTCTGAGCAAGACCCTGGTTTTGCGCTGGTCGCGCAGTGCGGTCGCGGCGCGCTACCGCGACCGGGCGCTGGCGGCATTTTTCCCTTACCAAAGCGCTCTTGAGGCGATGGGGCAAGGAGAGAGCGACGCCGCCGTCTCATGGCTTGAATCCGCCATGGAGACGGCTCCCGACGCGCTCTGGGTCAGGCCGACCGTCGCGCACGCGCTCGAAGTCAATGCCTACCGCGCGTTCGAAAAAAGCGATTGGGCCAGGGCCGAACGGGCGTACCGTGCCGCCGCGGCGATCCAGCCCGACAAAGCCGATGCGATGATCAACCTGGGCGTGGTTCTCGATCGCATGGGGCGGACGGATCAAGCCGAGGCGGCATTGAGGGATTCGGTCAAAAGGGAGCCGCGCTCGGCCCGAGCGTGGTTCGCGCTCGGCACCCATGAGTGGGGCGCTCAGCGCTGGGCGAGCGCGGCCGATGCGTTTTCTTCCGCGGCGGCCGTCGACCCGAGCGACGCGCGTTCGGCGGCTTACGCCGCCCAAGCCCGCCAAAGAGCCGGGGCCAAGAAATGAGCGCCGCGGTTTTTTTGGGAGTCTTCCTTTTTTACCTGGCCGCTCTTCCCCCCGCGCTCGCCCTCTGGCGCGACAGCGGAGAGATGAGTCTGGCCGCGCTTCGATTGGGTGTCGCCCACCCCACAGGTTATCCTCTGTTCGTCGTCCTTGGACGGCTGGCGACGCTTTTTCCATTGGGCAACGTCGCCTATCGCCTGAACCTCCTCTCCGCGGCGGCCGGGGCGGGGGCGTGCGCCTTGCTGTTTTACGTGTGCCGTCCGAAGTACGGGCGCGTGACGGCGCTGGCGGCGGCGCTGTGCCTGGCCCTCAATCCGGTGTTCTGGATGGTGTCGCAGGTTTCGGAGATGTATTCCCTTTGGGTCTTTTCGGCGGTCGCGATGATTTCCCTGTCCGAGAGGCTTTCGCAGGACCGAAGCGAGCGTTTGTGGCCCGCCTATTGTTTTCTCGGGGGCCTGTTCTTGACCAATCGATTGGATTTGATTTTGCTGGCCCCCGGTTTATTGTGGCTGTCTTTGTCGTGGCGTCCCAAGGCCGACAGGGAAGACAATCTATGGCTTGGCGCGGCGCTTTTGATCGCTCCCGCCGCGGCGGCCTTGTCGAGTTCCAACGCGCCCGCCGCGGCGCTGATCGCGGGCACGTTTTTCCTGCGGACCCGGGCGCAGGGCGCGATCCGGCGCGCGGCGTTGGGGCTCTTCGCTGGGGCCGCCGGGCTGTCTTTGTACCTGTATTTGCCGGTGCGCTCGGCGACGGGACCCCTGCTCGATTGGAACCACCCCGCGCGCCTGGCGAATTTCCTGGACTCGATTTTTCGCTCGCGCTACGGGGGCACGCTGGATTTGATATCCCGCAACTACGCGACGGGAGAACTCTTCTTCGAGAACCTGCGTTTGTGGGCGGGGCATCTTTGGGAGGCGTTTGGCCCGCTGACGGCGCTGGCCGCATTGGGCGCCGTCGTCGATGCCCGGGAGGATCGGTGTCGATTTTATGGACGGCTGGCCGCTTGGTGGTGGTCGGGCCCCGTCTTTTTATTTTTGGCGAATATGCCCCCCAACCCCCACGCGGCCGCCATTGTCGAACCTCATTATCTTCTCTCCGACTCGGTTTTAATATTCTGGTTCGCGGCCGGCGTCGGGGCCGCGGCTCGAGGCGGACGCTGGCGAGCGGCGCTCGCCTTGACGCTTGTGCTGGCCTGGCCTTTGGCCCGCTCGACGCCCGCGCGCCTGGACCGCCGGGCGCATTTTCACTCGTATGATTTCGCCGCCAACGTGTTTCGCTCCGCTCCCATCGGAGCCGTGGTCGTGGCCAAGAAGGACGTGCCGCTGTATTCGTTGTGGCATTATCAAGAGGTGCAGGGATGGCGCCCGGATCTGCGCGTCGTTGCCCAGGGGCTGGCGTCCTCGGCGTGGTATCAGGCCGATTGGCGGCGGCGCGACGCGTCGTTGCCCGTGTCGAGTTTGGCCTCCGCCGCGGGCTGGGCGGCGCTGGGATCTTCGGGCTCTCCGGTGCTGGCGACGCATGACGTCGAACTTCCCCCCCCGCTGGCGCAGGACGCCAAGGCTCGGGGGTTGCTGCAGGTTGTGTCCGGAGTCGACGGCGGCGGCGCGCCGGGCGCCCTGCTGGTTCGGCGCGGGGTCAGACGCAAGGAAGCCGCTCCGGATTTCTTCACAGGAGATTTGATCGAGGGAAACGCGACCGCCTTCTTTCGTGAAGGCCTGCGCCTTCAGGCGCAGGCTCTCGGCGCGCAGGCGCAGACGGCGCTTCATGAGGCCTGGGCGGCGAACTGGCATTTCCCGGAAGCCCCCCTATTCTTGGGCTATATGCAGGCCGCCGCCGGACATTACGATGAAGCCGCGCCGTTATGCTTGCTCGCCGACCAATTGTTTTCCGAGAAGTTGAGGCTGGCCGCCCGCTACCGGGCTTTGCCGCCCGTGGAATCCGCTATTCGGCGACAAGCCGCGGAATCGGCCACGCAAGGCGGGGTCGTTGCCGAAAAAAGAGGCGATCGGGGCGCGGCCGAGGCGTCCTATCGCCGCGCTTTGGCTCTCTATCCCCTCGCTCAGACCCGCTTCAACCTGGCCGCTCTGGCCTGGGGAAAGGATTGGGCCGCGGCGAAGGACCATCTCTCCGAGGCGCTTCGTTTAGATCCCAATCACGAGCAGGCCCGCAAATATCTCTCCGCGATTGGCCAGCGCGTGGCGCCTCATTGACAGACCCGATTTCCGGCGCTGTTGCCTAAGCCCAGAATCTTCGTGCGCCTCTCTGCGGATGAGGGAGCGGCGTTCGGATCGTCCCTTGTCGGGATCGCTCGGGGTTGAAACTGGATCGCGACGGCAAGGGATGGGAGGTCGCACTCGCTGGAAATCGGGTCCA
>JBBTHA010000106.1:0-16327 GCA_038060535.1 Elusimicrobiota bacterium
GGGGGCCCCCCCGTACGCGGCATCCGGGGCGGCCCCCAGGGCCGCCCGGCTCTTTTTTTGCCCAAAAAAATGTGCCATACTCCGGCTTATGAAAAACATCGCCCTCTCCCTGTTTGTCCTCACGCTCGGCGCCGCGCCTTCGGCGGCGCTGGAATGGCATCCCCTGGGCGCGCGCGCCGTGGGAATGGGAGGAGCCGGCGTCGCCTCGGCGCAAGGCCCCCTGGCGTCCTATTGGAACCCCGCCGCACTCGGACGCCCCACGGCCAACGCCTACGGCCTGCAAATTCCCGTGGGAGTGCACGCCGCCCTGACCGGCTCGGTCATCGAAGGAGCCCAAGATTTAGAAGCCCTCAAGGATGATCCCTTGTCGATCACCCAGGCGAAAGTCGACACCGCTTTGAGCAAGCTCAATTCGCCCGGCAACGGGCTGCGCCTGGGCGTCGATGGCGGAATCGACTTCAAGGTCGGGAGTCTGGCCATCTTCACCAACACGTTCCTGGACATGGGCGCCGTTCCCACGGTCGACGCCTCCGCCACGACGACGACCGTCGTAAACGGCACCAACAACTCGAAACTCACCCTCAAGGGCGTTCAAGTCCTTGAATTCGGCGTGGGCTACGGACGGGAACTGGGGTTCGCGCCGGGCCTCTATGTCGGCGGCAACGTCAAGCTGATGAGCGCCCGGGTCGGCTACTACGATTACTTCGTGCTGCGCAATAACAACGACGACTCGAACATGCTCACGCGGTTCAAGGACGGCGCCCGGGGCAGCTCGAATTTCGGCGTGGACCTCGGGGTGCTGTGGGACGTCAGCCGCACCTTTGAAGCCGCGCCCCTCCACCCCCGCATCGGCCTCGTGGGACGAAACCTCAACAACCCGAAATTCAAGCAGCCCGACGCGGCGGTCGCCGCCGGAGCCATCGGAAAATTCGCCGTCAACCCCCAGCTGAGAATGGGAGCGAGCCTCTCCCCCTTCAATTGGTGGAACATCACAAGCGACCTCGATTTGACCCGAAATCTCACGCCCGTCGACAACGTGGCCAGCCGCCAGTTCGGCCTCGGCAACGAGTTCAACGTTTTCAACCGCCCTTGGATCAACATCCCCCTGCGCGTGGGCCTGATGCGCAATCTCGCGGAAACAGGGTCTGGCACCATGCTCACCGCCGGAGCGGGACTCAACTTCCTCCACGTGATCGTCGACGTGTCCGGAGCCGTCAGTCCCAAACGCGTGACCACCCAAAGCCAGGGCAAAGAGAAGAAGATCCCGCGCGAGGCGCGCGCCGCGGTCCAACTGAGCATTCTTTTCGGCGGGTCCGACGATCGGGGCGACCTGTCTTCCGAAGCCGGCAAGGCGGCCGCCCCCAAAGCCGACGAGCAGCCGGTCTCCACGGAAAAGGTCCGCCAGGAAGCCGAAAAGGCGCAGAAGGCTCTCGAGACGGAATCGGGCAAAGCCAGCGACCCAAGCGGAGCGCCCAAACAACCCTGACGCCGCGCTGGACTTACCGGCCGGAACGAATCAAGTTTTGCGCCTGACCCGCGGCGCGTGAACGAGTGGAGTCGTAGTTCGTAGCGATGTCGTCTAGCCGCCTCATGATCGTCTCCCTCAGCGCGGGACCGGCGCCACGGTGCAAATCGACGGCGGTCGCAATGGCCTCGACGGCCATGCTCGTCAGCCAATCATGGGCATCCACCGTGTCAACCAAGAGAATCGTCACGATTTCGTCCTTTAACTCGTCCGTCGTGCCTGATTGAGCGTAGAGGGCCATCAGGTCCTCGATGGCCTTCGTCTGACGGACTCCGACTTCATTGACGGTGGTCTCCTGAAGCACCGCGCGCAAAAAGTTCAAGCGGGTGTCATCGGAGGCGTGAACAGTCGACGCGGCCGCCGCCAGAACGATCAATCCGAATACGGCGCGAATCAAGAGGCTCATATAGATAAGATACCATCGACGCTGGCGATCGTCATGGGTCCAAAGACCCCCTCCCAGATTATCTATAAGTCCCAGCGCCAGATAAGCCCCGCGGCAAGAAGTCCAAAGCCCGCGTTGGCCAACCAGGCCGCGGCAAAAGCGGGCAGGCGCCCGCTCACGCCCAGGGTTCGTCCGATCTCCAAAGTCCACAGAAAGATGAACGACACGGCCAGCGCTATGCAGAAGCTGACCACGCTCGAGGAGCGGCGAAGCCTCAGAGCGATGGGAATGCCCAATGCGCAGATCACGAGATTCGTGAAAGGATAGGCGATCTTGGCGTGAGCCGCGACGTGATATTCCCTCGGCGAACCTCCCAGGCGGCCGACCGACCGGGAATAAGAGAAGGCCTCGAGCATGGTCAATTCATCGGGATTGGTCGCGCGCGGAACCAGCTCCAGCGGCGGCGTGTTGAGCTCGGAAATTCTCTCCTCGAAGGCGATCTCGACGACGCCCTGGGGACCGAAAACCCGTTCGACCCCCTTATGAAAAATCCAGCTCTTGCGCTTGTCGTCCCACAGCGCGTATTTCGCGTCGAGCTGCCTATCCACTCCGAGCGGTCCGATCATCTCCAGAATCGGACGCTCGAGTTTCCCCTCCGCGGGAAGAAACAGCCAGGCCTGAACGAACTGATCTCTCCTTCCCAACAGCGCCACGTTCTCGTATTTGCTCCATTCCCATTCGGCGTGCACCTTTTCCCGCCAGAGCCGGCGCGAGCGCGCCCAGGCCGCGGGCATGACGGTCTCTTGAGCGGCAAACGCCAGAACCGAAACCCCCAGAGAACAGAAAAGCACGGGAATCCAAAACCGCTTGGTCTCGAAGCCGCAGGATTGGGTGGCGAGCCACTCCCCTCCTTGAACGAATCCGCTGATGGCGACCAGCGTCGCCAACAAAGTCGCCATCGGAATGACGCGAACCGCCCAATACGGCACGCCCAACCAGAGGCACTCCATGATGGCCCAAAACGACGCCTTGGAGCGCATGAGCGGATTCATCTTGTCAAAGGTGTCCCCAAGGAAGATGAGCACCACGAATATTCCCAGGCCGAAAAAGAACGGCTTCAGAAAGCGCCCCACCATGTGGCGGGTGTAAATCCTCACCGCGCCGCCGCCCGCCGGGTCAGCCAGAAGCCGGCCACCAGTCCGGCCGCGTCGCTCAACCACGGAGCGATGGAGGCCAGCGAGGCCTGTTGGCGTCCCAGGCTGATCCCCAAGACAAGAAGACCGTAGAAAGAAAACATGACGACCAGGCTCACGGCGAAGTCAATTCCCCGCGCGCGGCGCTTTAAGCCCAACCCCAGCGGAACTCCGACCCAAAAGAAAACGAAGGGAGACAACGCCCCGGCCGTGCGCACCGTCGTCTCGACCCGATACTCGAGACGGCGATCGTCCTTTGTCGCGGGGTCCTTGATTTTTTCCCGAAGACGCGCGGTGCTCATCTCCTGCATGTCCAGCGAACGAGGCGCGGGCGGCAGCGCCATAGGAACGAAAACCTGGTAGCGCTCGAAGCGGCCCGAGGTGAACCGGTCGGGTTCCTCGTTAGGAAGCAGGAATTGACCGTCGAGAAGTTCGAGAGAGACTCCGTGGCCCGCGACGGTGGCCAGCCTCCCGGTCTCGGCGTTGACCCGAATGCCCTTGTTTTTGTCGGGCCTGGCCAGATACACCCCCTCCAGGCGTCCGGTCTCGGCGTCCGACTCACGGGCGTACAGTCGCCAAGGACCGAACTGCGTGAAGGACCCCGACCGCAGCTCGACTTTGGCGATTTGTTGGGCCGCCTCGGTCGTTTTCTTCTTGAACGAGTGAAACCCCTCCGGTCCGACTTTGTGATTGATGAGGAGCAAGAGAACCGACAGGGCGATCGACAGCCAAAACAGAGGCCTCGTGATTTCCCGATAGGAAAATCCGCTGGCGCGCAACGCCATGATTTCTCCGGAATCGGTCAGCTGGCCCAAGATCACCATGGCTGTGACCAAAAACGACATGGGCACCGCCAAGGCCGCCAACGAAGGCAGCAGCCGGGAAAAGCACACGAGGATCCACCAGGCCGATATGCCCTTCATCATCGCCAGGGAAAACAAGCGCAGGAATTGATTCATCATCAAGACGCCGAGAAAAAGCGCCAAGCACGCCCCGAACACGGGGAAAAACATTTTGAGAATATAGCGCGGCAGGGTGGGAAGCATCCGAACCGATTCTACCAACTTTAGTATGATCCGAATTATGATCGAGAACACCGATGCGGCCGTCAAGTACGCAAACGACCATTACCCGGAATTCATCGAGGACCTCAAGGTCCTTGCCCGCATTCCGAGCGTCTCTTTTCCCGGCTTCGATGCCAAGCAGGTCGAGCGCTCCGCCGAGGCGGTCGCCGTCCTCTGCCGGATGCGCGGGCTGGAGAACGTGGAGCTCATCACGCTGGAAGGGGCTCACCCTTACGTCTACGCCGACTGGCTGCACGCCCCGGGCAAACCCACTCTTTTGCTCTACGCGCACCACGACGTCCAGCCCGCGGGCCGCGAGGAGCTGTGGGTCTCCCCCCCCTTCGAACCCACGGAACGCGGCGGCCGCCTCTACGGCCGCGGCTGCGCCGATGACAAAGCCGGCGCCGTGGCTCACACGAGCGCCATCGCCTCCTGGCTGCAGACCGCCGGTCGCCTGCCGGTCAACGTGAAGCTGCTCATCGAGGGCGAGGAGGAATGCGGCTCCGACCATTTGGAGCTCTTTCTTCGAAAGTACGCGGCCAAGGTCATGGCCGACGCGATCGTTCTCACCGACACGGGAAATTTCGATCATGAGACGCCTTCGCTCACCGTGGCCCTGCGCGGGCTGGCCGCCCTGGACGTGACCGTGCGATCGATGGATCATCCTCTGCACTCCGGAATGTGGGGGGGGCCGGTCGTCGACCCCGTGCTGGCGCTGTCGAAAATGCTCGCCTCCTGCGTCGACGGAAAGGGCCGCCTGGCGATTCCCGGAATCTACAAAGACGTCAAGAAACCCGCCAAGGCGGCCGAGGCCAGCCTGAAGGTTCTCAAGCTCCCGGAAAAAACGTTCCGGGAGCAATCCGGCCTTTTCCGTGGGACCAAGCTGCTCTGCTCGCCCAAGGACATTCTGCGCTCGAACTGGTACCGGCCGTCCTTGTCGGTCAACGCCATCCAAGCCTCCTCCAGGAAAGAGTGCGCCAACATCATCAACGACTCGGCTTGGGCCCACGTCGGCGTGCGCCTCGTGCCGGACATGAATCCAGATAAAACGCTCAAGGCCCTCAAGGATCATCTCAAGAAGAACGCGCCCTGGGGGGTGAACGTGGAGTTTTCCGGCGAATCGGCAAGCCCCGCCTGGACCACCGACACCGGCGCCCCGGCCTTCGACGCGGCGCGGCGCGCCCTCAAGAAAGGCTACGGCAAGGCGGCCGTCGATATGGGCTGCGGAGGATCAATCCCGTTCGTGGGCCCCTTCGCCCAGGCCCTCAAGGGCGCCCCGGCCCTGCTCATCGGCGTGGAAGACCCCTTGTCCAACCCCCACTCCGAAAATGAAAGCCTGCACCTGGGCATGTTCAAAAAAGCGATCGCCTCGGCCGCCCATCTGTACGCCGAAGTCGCCGCCACGCCCGGGGTCAAGTCGCGCTGAGACTACTGGACGTTGATCAGCGTCACATTCAACGCGATGACTTTCCCGCCGCGCAGAATCTTGAGCGCGACCGTGTCGCCGACCTTGTAGCGGTCGAAGGCGTTGTAAAGATCGTCGAAGTCGTTGACCGTGTGGGAGTCCACGCCTACGATGATGTCGCCGGGGGTCAAGCGACCCCCCGACTGACGGCTCAGCCCGCGCAAGCCCGCCTGGGCGGCCGGGCTTCCGGGCGTCACGGCGTTGATGACCACGCCGGGCTGGTCGCCGAGAAGATAGTACTTCTGGCCGGCGTTGAGCAGACTCACGCCGATGCCCGGGCGCACGACCTTCCCGAATTCGATAAGCTGAGGCACGATCCTCTTGATGAACGATATGGGGACGGCAAAACCGATTCCCGCGCTGGCTCCGGAACGGCTGAAAATCATCGTGTTCATGCCGATGAGATTGCCTTCGGAATCGAGCAGCGGACCGCCCGAATTGCCGGGGTTGATGGCCGCGTCGGTCTGTATCATGTCGCGAATGGCGACGCCGCCGATGCCCTGGACCTCGCGGCCCAGCGCGGAGATGATGCCCGTCGTCAGAGTGTGATCAAGACCGAAGGGATTTCCGATGGCGATGGTCTTCTGGCCGACTTGGAGCGCATGGAGAGAGCCCACCTTGACCGGCTTGAGCTTTTCCAGGCTTTTGGTCACCTGCAGCACGGCGATGTCCTTGGTGGGATCGACCCCGATGACCCGAGCCTCGAGCTGCGTGCGGTCCTTCAGAGTGACCAGAAAGGCATCGCCTCCGTTGACGACGTGAAAATTGGTGACGATATGTCCCTTTTGGTCCCACACATACCCCGACCCGGTGCCTTGAGGAATGGCGAACTCGTCCATGTAGAGGCTTTGGGTGAGCGCCACGTTGGTGATGTACACGACGGAGGCGGAGGCTTCCTTAAACACTTTGATGGTGTTTTCTTCGTCGGGAAGCAACGCGGCGGCGGGCAGCGACAGAAGAACGAACGCCCATGAACGCAGGAGGAGTTTGGGTGCTGTGGCCATTTTTCGATTGTATTATTTTGGAGATCGAATTTTTAGGTTGGCGAACCTCGGCGTTTATCGCATAATAGACGCCATGTTGACTCCCAAGAAGCCTAAAATGTTCAAGCGGTACAAGAATCTCGACGGGAGCTCCAAGGTCTCGCACTACGAGCTCGCCAAGGACGCCGTGACGATCCGCTTCACGGATTGTTCGGTGTATCGCTACACCAATCAAAGCGCGAATCCTGAAAACATCAAGACGATGAAGTCCCTTGCTCTGGCCGGAAAGGGATTGGGGACCTTCATCGACGCGAACGTCCAGGACCTCTACCTGCGCAAGGTTCGATAACCGGAACGGCGGTGGGGTCCTTTTTTATATAATCCCCCATCGATGACGACTCACGCCGCGCGCGTCCACCCGGACAAGCACGACCGCCCCGCGCATCCCGCCCAATGCTCCGCCTGCGGCGGCGCCGCCCCCCTTCTGTCTCGTTCGACCGTCGAGACGGGCTTTCAGATCATGGTCTGCCCGGGGTGCGGGCTGGGCCGCACCTGGCCGGCGGTCCCCACCGACGAAATCTCCCGCTGGTACCCGGAACAGTATTACGGAAAGGAAAACGTCCGTTTCAACCCTCTTTTCGAGACACTGGTGCGCTGGTTTCGAAAACGCAGGGCGGCCGTGATCCACAACCGGGTCCCGCGCGGCCCGGTCCTGGATGTCGGCTGCGGGCGCGGATTGCTGCTGGAGAATCTGCGCTCGCTCGGCTACGAGTCCCACGGTTTGGAACTATCGGAAACCGCCGCCTGGCACGCCCGCCACGCTCTCAAGCTCGAGGTGGCCACGGGCGACTTCCTGACCTCCCCGCATGAGAAGGACCGCTACAACGCGGTCATCTTCTGGCACACCCTCGAGCACTTCGCCAATCCCACGGCCGCGATCGCCCGCGCCTACGAATTGCTCAAGCCCGGAGGGGTGCTCGCCGTGGCCGTTCCCAACTACGCGAGCTGGCAGGCCCGCCTGTTCGGACGATACTGGTTTCATCTCGACGTGCCGCGGCATTACACTCACTTCGGCCCCAAGACTCTCGAAGCCCTCCTGCGCCGTCACCGTCTGCGCATCGTCCAATTGGACCATTTCAGCTTCGAACAGAACCCCTACGGTCTTCTGCAAAGCCTCTACAACGGCTTGGGCCTGCGCTTTAATCTGCTGTATTCCCTGCTCAAGGACTCGAGCGCGCGCACGGACGCGGCTTGGCGCTATCCGTTTCAGACCCTGTTGATCGGGCTGCTGCTGCCCGTGTTCGTTCCCCTAACCTTGCTCGCCACGCTGATCGAAACCGCGCTGCGCTCAGGCGGCACCGTCGAGATCTACGCGTTCAAGGAATGATGCCGGCTCTGCTGCGCGGGAGAGGAGCCTGCTTGGCATTGGTCGCCGCCGTTTCCTTCCTCGTCCACGCCAAGGGACTGAGCGCCCCGCTGCTGGACTACCACTTCCACCGGCAAGTCAACACCGCCTCCATCGCGCGCAACTACTGGCGCCAAGCGCTTCCCATCGCCCAGCCGCGCATTGATTGGGCGGGACCCGAGGACCGTCTGGCCGGCACGGAGCTTCCGGCGTATATGTGGCTCTACGGCAAGCTGTGGCCCGTTTTCGGCCTGGGCGAGCTCTGGGGACGCCTGATTTCGGTCGCGGCCTCGGCGTTGACCGCGCTGCTGCTGTTCGGTCTCTACGAAAGAGAGTTCGGCAGAGAGGCCGCCCTCTGGGGCGCGGTGACGTTTTCCTTTCTCCCCGTCGAAATATACTTCGGACGCACCGTCCAACCGGAGGCGACCGCCCTGCTGGCCCTGGTGTCGGCCTTGATCCTCTGGGAGAAAGCCCTGGACCCGGGAAGACCCTGGCTGGCCTGGACGCTGGCCGTGTTCTGCGCGTTTATCGCCACCGGACTGAAGCTTCCCTATGCCCACATGCTCGCCGCCTTGGCGGGCTTGACGTGGAGGCGGCTGGGCCGGCGCGCCTGGACGGATTGGCGCACCGCCCTGGCCGGGGCGCTGGCGATGGGCGGGGTCATCGCCTGGTATCTGAGAGCGCGCCAGGGCGTCTATGTCGTGCCCACCCATGGGGATGAGTACGTCAAGCTTCTGTCCTACGCCCGCCTGCCGTACTTCATGCAATTTCAAATTTTCTCCAGGTTCCCCGAGCTCGTCACGACCTACGGCGGCGCGGTTTTATTCGCTCTGGGCGCGCGTGAAGTGTTGGGCCGTCGCCGCGACGCGTTCTGGATCGCCTGGTTCGGCGGCGTGGCGCTGCATTTGTTTGCCATGGCCGGCTACTCGCACTACCACGAGTACACGGCCCTGCCCATGGCTCCGGTCGTCGCCGGGCTCATCGGCGTGGCGGCCGCCGGCCTGCGCGCTCGCATCGGACTTCTCGCCCCTGGCCGGCGCGCCTGGGCCCAAGCCGCCTTTCTCCTGCTGATCGCCTCGATTCCGGCCCATGCCGCCCTGCGCATTCACCACTGGTACCGCCAGGGCTTCACCTATTTGGCCTCAGCCCGCGCCGCGGCCGCCGCCGTCAGCTCGCCTTCGGACCTGTTTCTGACCAATTGCCAGGCCTCCTCGGTCCTGCTCTACTACCTCGACCGCCGCGGTTGGTCCGATGAACTCGACATCCATCCCGAGGATGCCCCGCGCATCCTGGACGAGGCCGCGGCGCGAGGAGCGCGCTTCATCGCCTCGGAAAAACGCGGCCTGTTCGCCGCTCCCGACGGCTCTCTCTGGCGCCGCTTCAGGGCCCAAGGCCCGCCCCTATGGGATGACGGCGCCCTGGTCATTTTCCCTCTCGGCGGGCCCTCCGCACTCAATGGTAGAATAGGGCCGCGACCATGAAAACCGTCATCCTGGCCGGCGGGTTCGGCACGAGGCTGAGCGAAGAGACCTCTCTTCGCCCCAAACCGATGGTGGACATCGGCGGCAAGCCTCTGCTCTGGCACATCATGTCGCATTACGCGCGGTTCGGGCACAAGGATTTCATCGTGGCCTGCGGCTACAAAGGCGAGGTCATCAAGCAGTATTTCGCCGACTTCGCCCTGCGCGAGAGCGATTTCACGTTGTCCTTGAAAAACGGACGCGCTAAAACCCTGGGACGCCGCGCTCCCGATTGGCGGGTCACCCTCGTCGACACGGGCCTCAACACCATGACCGGCGGCCGCCTCCTGAGACTGGCGGCGCTCTTGCGAGGAGAAGCCTTCATGGTCACCTACGGAGACGGCCTTGGCGACGTCGAACTCAAGGCTTTGCTCGCCTTTCATAAAAAGTCCGGTCGATTGGCCACCGTCACCGCGGTGCGCCCCCCGGCACGCTTTGGCGGCCTCGAGCTCGCGGGCGATCGCGTGGCGCGGTTCACGGAAAAACCCCAAACCGGAGAAGGCTGGATCAACGGAGGCTTCTTCGTCTTCGAGCCCGGCGCCCTGCGCTACATGGACGGCGACGCATGCGTGCTCGAGCGAGCCCCGCTTGAGCGTCTGGCCGCCGAAGGCCGGTTGTCGGCCTTTCGCCACGAGGGGTTTTGGCAGCCGATGGATACTCTTCGCGACAAGCAGCTCCTGGAAAATCTCTGGGCGTCGGGCCGGGCGCCGTGGAAGCCGCGCTCATGAGGCGCCTCGACGTCTATCGCGGCCTATCCGTTCTCGTCACGGGCCACACGGGGTTCAAGGGCGGCTGGCTCGTCAGCCGGCTCAAGGCCCTCGGCGCGAAAATCCGGGGCTACGCCCTGCCCGCCGAGACCACGCCTTCCTTCTTCGATGCGGCCCGGGTTTTCGACGGCATGGCCTCCTGCTTCGGCGACATCCGCGACCGCGCCGCGGTCGCTCGGGTGGTCCGCGACGCGGCCCCCGAAATCGTCTTTCACCTGGCCGCCCAGCCGCTGGTGCGGCGCTCGTACCGAGAACCGTATGAAACCTTCGAGACCAACGTCATGGGCACGGCCTCGGTGCTGGAAGCCTGCCGGCTGGCGACCTCGGTCAAGGCGGTGGTCGTGGTCACCACCGATAAGTGCTACGAAAACCCCGGCGAGGGCCGCCCCTTCCGAGAGGACGACCGCCTGGGCGGACACGATCCCTACTCCGCCAGCAAGGCGTCCTGTGAACTGCTTTGCTCGTCTTACCGGCAAGCCCTTTTGGAGCCCGAAGGACGCGTCGCTTTGGCCACGGCGCGCGCCGGCAACGTCATCGGCGGCGGAGATTGGTCGGCGGACCGCATCATTCCCGACGCGGTGCGGGCGCTGACGGCCGGCATCCCTCTGAGAGTCAGGCAATCGTCCTCCGTGCGCCCCTGGCAGCACGTTTTGGATCCGATCTCGGGCTATCTTCAGCTGGGCGCCGCCCTCCTCGAACAGCCCGCCCGGTTCTCCTCGGCCTGGAACTTCGGTCCCGACGACGCCTCGTGCGTGAGCGTCGCCGAACTCGTCGACATGTTCTCCCGCGCCTGGGGCGTGGCGCTGCCGGTCGAGGTGGTCTCGGCGAACGGCCAGCCGCATGAGGCCAAGGTCCTCAAGCTGGACTGGTCCAAGGCGGCGCGGGAATTGGGATGGGGACCCGTTTGGGGGCTGGAAGACGCCCTGCGCATGACGGCCCAATGGTACCGGGACCACGCCCGCGACAGCGCCCAAACCCCCCGCATGACCGCCCGTCAAATCGCCGCCTACGAGGATGCCGTGGGAGCGGCGCGTTGAGCGTCCAGGCTCCCGCCGAGGCGCAGCTGCGAGCACGCGTACTGGAATTAGCCGCCGAGCACGCCCGCCTGGCCCACGCCGCCGCCCCTTTTATCCCCGGAAAAACTCCCGTCCTCGTCTCGGGACGAGTGTTCGGTCCGGAAGACGTCGCCATGCTCGTTGATTCCTCTCTCGACTTTTGGCTCACCACGGGACGCTACAACGACCGCTTCGAGAAGGAACTCGGGGGCTTCCTCGGTCAAAGCCGCGTCCTGACCTGCAATTCCGGGTCTTCAGCCAATCTCCTTGCCGTCGCGGCGCTGACCTCCCCCAAGCTGGGAGACCGCGCGCTCAAGGCCGGCGACGAGGCCGTGACCGTGGCCGCCGGATTTCCCACCACGGTCAATCCTCTCCTGCACTTCGGCCTCACGCCCGTGTTCGTCGACGTCCTTCTGCCGTCCTATAACGCGGATTTGGACGCCCTGGAAGCCGCGATCGGACCCAAGACCAAAGTCGTCATACTCGCTCACACCCTCGGAAATCCCTTCGACCTCGACCGCGTCAAGGCCCTCGCCGAAAAACACCGCCTCTGGTTCATCGAGGATTGCTGCGACGCGCTGGGCTCCACCTTCAAGGGCCGGCCGGTGGGAAGCGCCGGCGATATCGGCACGCTCAGCTTTTTTCCGGCTCATCACATCACCATGGGCGAGGGCGGCGCGGTGTTCACCAACAACCCGCGTCTCAAGCCCCTGCTGGAGTCCTTCCGGGATTGGGGCCGAGATTGCTGGTGCGCGCCCGGCAAAGACGACACGTGCGGCAAGCGCTTCCAATGGAAACTGGGAGATCTCCCCGAGGGCTACGACCACAAATACACCTATTCGCACGCGGGCTTCAACCTCAAGATAACGGACATGCAGGCGGCCGTGGGCGTCGCCCAGCTTCAGCGCCTTCCCGGGTTCATCGCCGCGCGCAAGGCCAACTTCCGGCGTCTGCGCGCCGCGCTCGCGCCTCTTGAACACGCTCTTATTCTTCCCGAAGCCGCCCCAGGTTCCGATCCTTCCTGGTTCGGGTTTCCCATCACCGTGCGCGACGACGCCGGATTCACCCGCGCCGACCTGATCCGGGCGCTCGAGAAGGATAAAATCGCCACGCGGCTCCTTTTCGCCGGCAACCTCACCCGTCAGCCGTATTTCCGCGGCCGAGCCTTCCGCGTTCACGGCGCGCTGACCAACACCGATCGAATCACGACCGGGACCTTCTGGCTCGGAGTCTACCCCGGGCTGACCGCGGAGATGATCGACTTCGTCGCCGAACGCGTCACGGCGTTCGTTCGGGGGAAGGCGTCTTGAAGCCGGTTCTCGTCACGGGAGCGACCGGCTTCCTGGGCCGCGCGATGCTGCGGCGCTTGTCGAACGACGGTCGTCCCGCGGTGGCTCTGATCCGACCGGGCGGCCGCGCCGCGAACCTGTTTGGAGCCCGCGCGGCCGTCTACGACGGCACGATCGCGGGACTTCGCTCCATCCTTGAGGAGCACCGCCCGGAAAGCGTCTTTCATTTCGCCTCGGCCGTGCTGGGCGAAAGCCACTCGGAAAACGACGTCGAGCCGCTCGTGCGTTCCAATATCCTTCTCGGAACCCAGCTCGCCGAATCCTGCGTCAAAACCCGCACCCACAAATTCATCAACGCCGGAACATTCTTCGAGTACCGCGATGGAACTTCCTCTTACGATCCCGTCTCGCTCTACGCCGCGACCAAGCGAGCCTTCAAGGACATTCTCGAGTATTACGCCCGCGCCACGCCCCTGCGCGCGCTCTCGCTGTGCCTCTACGACCTCTACGGCCCGGACGATCCGCGGCCCAAACTCCTCAACCTCCTGGCTCGAAGCGCGTCTTCGGGAGAGACCCTGGCTTTGTCGCCCGGCGACCAAAGCCTCGATCTTCTGCATGTCGACGACGCCGCGGCCGCCTTTCTGCGCGCCGAAACTCTTCTCAGCGCGGACCCGGAACTGCGTGTGCGCGAGTATTGCGCCTCCTCGGGAGAACGCCTGAACCTGCGCGCGCTCGTCGAATTGTTTCGAGAGGAGACGGGGTTATCTCCGAACATCCATTTCGGCGGCCGTCCTTACCGAAAGCGGGAAGTCATGCATCCCTGGGCGGGACCCGCCCTGCCCGGCTGGTCGCCGTCCATGACTCTGGCCTCGGGACTGCGCCGAGTCTACGGAGACGCCGCTCGAGCGAGGGTCCGATGAAGCTCATCAGCTTCCTCGTGCCCGTCTACAACGAGGAAGACAACGTGGCCCCCCTGGCCGCCAAGATCGCAGACGTCATGAGCCCGTTGAGCACCCGCTACGACTACGAGCTGATCTTCACCGACAATCGCTCGAACGACCGCACCTGGGAGCGCATCGCCGAGCTCGCGCTGAAAAATCCCCGGATGAGGGCCTTTCGCTTCTCGCGCAACTTCGGCTACCAGCGCTCGATTTTGACCGGCTACGCGAAGGCCCGAGGGGCGTGCGCCATCCAGCTCGACTGCGACTTCCAAGACCCGCCCGAGCTCGTTTTGCAGTTCCTCCGCCATTGGGAAGAAGGCGCCAAAGTCGTCTACGGCGTGCGCCGCTCCCGTCAAGAGAGCTGGTGGATGAACACCGCTCGCTCCCTGTTCTACCGCCTCATCGACTCCTTGTCCGAGGATGATCTCCCGCACGACGCCGGCGATTTCCGTCTGGTCGATCGGCGCGCCATCGACGAGCTCCTCAAGATCGAGGACTCCTCGCCGTATCTGCGCGGCACGCTGGCCACACTGGGGTTTACCCAAGTCGGCGTGCCCTACGATCGCGGCGCGCGCGAGCGCGGCGTCAGCAAGTTCGCCGTTTCCGAGCTCGTCGGCCTCGCCCTCGACGGCATACTCAACCATTCCATCGTTCCTTTGCGATTGGCGACCTACACCGGCCTGGCGATTTCCGTTCTCACGTTCCTGGCCATGGTCGGCTACGCCGCGGGCAAGCTGTTCTTCAACGTTCCCATGCCCGCGGGCTGGGCCACGACGACGGCGTTCATCCTGCTGTCCTTGAGCGTCAACTCGATTTTTTTCGGCGTCATCGGCGAATATCTCGGGCGCATGTACCGGCAAATCAAGCGCCGCCCTCTCGTCATCGTCGACGAGGCCATCGAGCGGTGAGCCAACCCCGACTGCGAGCGGAGGCCGTCGGCAGGGCCGTCCTTGCCTCGGCCGCGGTCTCCACCATCTTTGGCATCGGCTCTCTGGGTTTCTATGACGACGATTGGTCCTGGCTGGCGAGAATGGCCGGCTCCGCGGACCCGTCGTGGCTGGGCACGGCGGCTCACTTCGCGCGCGCGGAAACGAGCCTCTGGTTTAGGCCTCTCAACTTCCTCTGCCTTCCCGGGCTTTTCAGCCTTTTTGGCACGTCCGCGCTGCCCTACCACCTTGTCATCGCCGCGCTGATCGCCTGGGGAGGGATTGCGTTCTGGCGTTGGCTGGAAGAAGAGGGCTTCAGCCGCGAAACATCCGCTCTGGCCGCCCTGTTTTTCGTCCTCTGGCCCAACCACGACGCCGCGAGGCACTGGATCTGCATCTACTCCTCTCCGGCCGCCATGGCGCTCACTTTGGAGGCCGTGCGCATGCGCCGCCGCCGCCCCCTCGCCTCGGCGCTGACGCTGATCGCCGGCGGGCTTCTCTACGAAGCGGCGATGACGCTGGCGCTCGCGCCTTTTTTTCTCGAAGCCTGGCGCGCGCGGCGGCGCGGCCTCGTCCCGGCTATCAGGAGCGCCGCCGCCTCATGCCTTCCCCTTTTGACGGGATTTACGGCGGTCGCCGTGTGGCAGCGCGCGCTCTGTCCGCTGTGGCTGCACCCCGAAAGGCATCCGATGAGCGTTCATCCCGGGCACGCCTTGAAGGTTTTCTACTCCGGACTGGAATGCCAGGTCCTCAACCGCCTGTGGCATTTATTGGCCCGGCAGGCCTCCTGGGCCTGGTCGCACTTCAGCCCTTTTGATTGGCTGGCGTGGCTCGCGGCGGCAAGCGGCCTCGCCTTCCTCTGTCCCCGCCTATTGCCCGCCGCCGCCGACGACGAGGACGCGCCGGCCCTGGCGATCTCCCTTTTCGTATTGGGCTATGCCCCGTACATCCTCGACAAAGACTATACGCCGGCCGTTTTCTCCCCTATCAACAGGATCAATTTCGTCCCCTCCCTGGGAGCGGCGCTGCTGGCCGCCTGGGCGCTGCGGCGCCTGGGCGCTTGCGGCGGCCGGCGCGCGCGCGCGGCCGCCTTGGCATGCGCCGCCCTATTCGCCGCGTTTCTTTTGGCGACGTGGACCTCCAACGCTCAATGGGGCGAGGCCGCGCGGCGTCAGCGGCAGATTCTCGACGCCCTGGCTCCTCGCCTCGGCGCCTTGCCCGCCGGCCGTGCGACCCTCCTTCTTTACGGCTTCGACAACTACATCGGCACAGCGCCCGTGTTCAACTCCACATACGATCTCAACGCCGCGTTGGCCCTCATACGCGGCTCCCGCGACGTTAAAGCGCTCATAGGACAAGGGCGCGTGCGATTCGAGGATGACCGGGCCGTGATGAGCTGGTTTGGCGACGTGGACATTCCCTACAAAAACCTTTACATCTACCGTCACGACGCGGGACGATTTTCCGCCGCCCCCGACCGCGGCGCGGCTGAAGCCTTTCTAGCCGGCCGCTGAAACGCCGCGAACGGGCAAGCCTAACTGAGAAAAAGGCAGCGCTGCGCCTCATCCGTGATCAGGGGCCTTCTGCAAAAGAGTGCTTTTGTCCACCCGGCGCATCCCGGTGACGACCACCACCGGAAATGTTTTAGGAACGCCCAATGGCCCCGGTCATTTCGCGCATCAGGGCATGTGTCATATCGCTTCATGTCATAGCGTCAAAATGACACACATCAATAGACACGATCGTTCGTTTTCACTCCTGACTTCCGCAGAGGCTCCCAAATTACGAACGTTCTCGACGAGAGCTATT
>JBBTHA010000107.1:0-24816 GCA_038060535.1 Elusimicrobiota bacterium
TTTTACGCGATGTGGGCGCGCTGCACGCATCTGGGCTGCACGCCGAATTGGTGGGGCGACCAGAACCGCTTCAAGTGCCCGTGTCACGGGTCCAACTACACGATGGAAGGAGACGTCATCGCCGGTCCGGCTCCGACGCCGCTATGGCGCGCCAAGGTGGAACTGGCGCCCACCGGGGATCTGATCGTCGACAAGGCGATTTTGGAAAACAAGCCCGGCAAGCGCGAGAACCCTCCCTACTTCGTCGACTTCGCCTCGGTCTAAGGATTGCCCATGCCCACCGTCGACATCGAGAAAATCAAGAAAGAGATCATCGACTCCCAACTTTGGCGATCCGTCTTTCGCGGGGGGGTATGGAAGGACACTCCGCGAGACCGGGCGGCGCACATCATCGGCAACGTCTGGCTGCATCTTCATCCGGTCAAGGTGAGGCCGCGCGCCTTGGAATGGCTCTATACCTGGGGCATGGGCGGCATTTCGTTCGCGTTGTACTTGATTTTAACGTTATCCGGAGTGGCGCTGATGTTTTACTACCGCCCCACCATAGGGCTGGCCTACCGCGATATTAAGGATCTTGAGTTCGCGGTGACCCTCGGCATGTTCTTGCGGAACTCCCATCGTTGGGCGGCGCAGGCGATGGTGGTGGCGGTTATCGCGCATATGGTCCGTGTGTTTTTGACCGGCGCCTATAAAAAGCCGCGCGAGTTCAACTGGGGCGTCGGCGTGCTTCTATTGACGTTGACCCTGTTTCTGTCCTTTACCGGATATTTGCTGCCGTGGGACCAATTGGCGATTTGGGCCGTGACGGTCGGAACGAATATGGCGGGGGCCACGCCGATTTTGGGAAATGAGGGCCCGCTGGGCTCTTTGGCGGGAATGCGCATCAACAACGACGTCCGCTTCACGCTTCTGGGCGGCACGATGGTCGGAGAGAATACTCTGCTGAGATTCTACGTCATGCACTGCGTGGCCGTGCCCCTGGTCGTGGGCATACTCCTGATTCTCCATTTCTGGCGCATCCGCAAAGACAGTTTCTCGGCCGCTCCCTACCAGGCCAACGAAGAGAAGGTGGATGTTTGGCCTCATCTGGTCAAGCGCGAATACGTCGCCGCGGCGGCCACCGTGCTTGTCATCATGGTTTGGTCGATCTTGCAGAACGCCCCTCTAGAGGCGATCGCCAATCCAAACGTAACGACCAATCCCTCCAAGGCGCCTTGGTATTTCGTGGGCCTGCAGGAGCTGCTGGTGTATTTCGATCCATGGATCGCCGGAGTGGTGATGCCGGGACTGATCATCGTTGGCCTCATCGCCATCCCTTACATCGACACCAACCCCAAGGGCATCGGCTATTACGCGTGGAAGGAGAGGCCCTTCGCCAACACCATGTTCATGCTCGGCGTGGTGTTGTGGTTTGCCCTGATCTATATCGGCTACGCCTGCCGCGGTCCGAATTACGCCTGGTACTGGCCGTGGGAATCTTGGTACGGTCTTAAGGCGGCGCCCCCTGCGACGTGGAGCGTTTTCGGCCCCAAGGGCGACGGGGCGTACTCGATGCTCATCGGCGTTCCTCTGTTGGCCGGGGTCTCGGCCGCGTGGATGCTTCTTCCCAAGATGATCCAGCGCGACCTCGACGGCCGCAAGACGATGGGAGCTTTCCTGGGTCTGCTCGCGGTTTTAGCGGCGGCGGGCATGGCCATGGGCAAGATGGACGTTCTACAGGGAGCCTTTCTTCTTTTCTTCCTTGGTTCGTCTTTTTACTTCGGCTTCATGCTCCCTCAGAGGCATATCCGGACGCTGGATTGGCCGCGCTATTTGGTGACGATGGTTCTCGTCGTCAGCACGATGAGCGTCCTCCTTAAGATGTGCGCTCGCCTGGCGTTCAACATAAAATACGTGCTGACGATTCCCTCGATCAGCATGAACATCTGACATGAGCTATCGAAAACTTTTCTACGTCGCGAACGTCCTGCTGCTCGCGGTCTTCGTGTGGGCGCTGGTCGAGGACTTCCGGGCCGAGTGGCGGCCCTATCAGGCGGCTTATTATCGCATGGCCGCCGAGGCCCAAGAGAAGTTGGCCGCCGCGCAGACCGATCCCAAGAAGGCCGCCGAGCACAAGGCCGCCGCGCGCGCCATGCGCCGTTCTCCGGTCGAGATCAAGCAGATCATAGTCGGCGATTTGGGCCGCTTCGATCGCTGCGTGACGTGTCACGTGGGGATGGACGAATACACCAACCCCTCTTTGAAAAACGATTTTACGGAGAATCCGTATAAGGCGCACCCCAAAATCGACGAGAGCTTGGTCAAGGCGCATCCTTTCACCAAGTTCGGCTGCACCTCCTGCCATTCAGGCCAGGGCTTGGCGACGGACAAGGATGCGGCGCACGGCTGGGTCAAGCATTGGGAAAAACCGATGCTCAAGGGCGTTCATATCCAGGGCGCGTGCGTGAAGTGTCACGGCGATTTCGAGACCCTCAAAGGTTCCGAGGTCGCCGCGCGCGGCAAGCGGCTTTTCCAGGAGCACGGCTGTCAGGGCTGTCACGCCATCAACGGCTGGGGCGGGGCGGTCTCAGTGGATCTCGGCGACGTCGCCGACAAGCCTTTCGAGCGCATCGCCGGCTACAACTTCAAGCGCGTGCGCATCGACGGCAAGGAACTTCCCAACGAGCATCACAACAGCCACTGGAACATTCAAAATTGGATCCTGGGCCATCTCGTCAACGACCCGGCCTATAACACCCCCAACGATCCCTTCGCCAAGCTCAACGCCGAACCGATCCCTCCGTCGGGAATGCCGGATTTCAGCGCGGAGATCAGCCGCGCGGACTCCGACGCGATTACGGCTTACCTGACGGGAATGACCAAGGAGGAGGTGATCCCTCGGAGGTATTACGTGTTTGCCCCCGCGGCGCGCGAGCCGAAATTCTCCCAGGCGAAGGACCATGGCCGCTTCGTCTTCCAGAAGTACGGATGTCAAGGCTGCCACGGTCTCGAGGCCAAAGAGGGGCGCCGCCGCTACAATGCCTTGGGACCCGGGCAGAAGCCCTTCGACGAGACGATGACCGAGGAGGAGATCGGCAGGCAGATGGAGCTCGGCCGCGAGCCCACCTTGCCGGATTTGATGGGGACCTACACTCATGAGGAGTTGGTTAAGAAAATCGCTTCAGGCGTTCCCGCGGCCGACGCGAAGAAGTGGAACCCCAAGGGTCCCATGCCGATGATCTACATGCCGGGGTGGAAGGACAAGATCTCTCCCACCGAGTTGAACGACTTGGCGACCTGGCTTTTGAGCATCGCCAAGGAAGACGACAGCGGATTTTGAAAAATCGCCGCAATATCAAGGAGACAATGCCATGAATCGTAAGCTGACTTTTCTCGTCGCAATCGCGTTGCTTTCAGCCTCGGGCGCTCCAGGCGTCCGGGCGGCCGAGCTCAGCGAGAAAGACAAGGCCTTGGCCAATCCTTACTCGAATGATTTTGGCCCCGAGGCGGTCGACGAAGCTGTGCTCAAGACGTATCCGGCCAACGTGCAGGCCGGTTATAAAGCGTTGATCAAAGGCTGCGCTCAGTGCCACTCCGCCGCCCGTCCACTCAACAGCCGTTTTGTCGAACCCCTCGACGATGCGGCGCTGGCCAAGCTCAAAAAGGACCAGCCGGAGTTGTTCAAGGACGCCTCGGTCTGGCAGATTGAGACCAAGTTGTGGAACCGGTACGTCAAGCGCATGATGAACAAGCCGGGATGCAACATCGAAAAGAAAGACGGCAAGGCGATCTGGGAGTTCCTGGCCCATGACAGCGTCGCCCGAAAAACCGGCCCCAACGCGGCCAAATGGGCGGCGCACCGCAAGGGTCTTATCGAGCAGTTGAAGGCCAAGGATCACAAGCGTTACGAGGAGCTTAAAGAAGCCAAGGATCTCTAGGCCGTTGCTCGACGCTCGAGTTCTGCTCGTCTACGGCTATGAGCCGAGCGGGCACTCGGCGGCGGCGTTCGCCATCGAAGAGGCCGGCCGAAAGGCCGGCCTCGTTTTTTCCACGGTCGAGGTCGCCCGGGATCATCACCCCGCGGCGGGGCCGGCCATGGCGCGCGGCTATCACGCGCTATTTCGGGCGGCGCCCGGAGCCTGGCACCGTCTTTATCATGGGCGGCGGGTCCTGCGCGTGCTGCGTGCCGTGCGCTCCGCTTACCTGGACCTTGGGGGAGGGCGACGCCTTGCCCAAGCCATAGGGCGCCTGCGGCCGGATGTGATCGTCTCCACTCAAGCCTCCGTCGCGGCGGTGCTCAGCGAGGCCCGCCGGCGGGGCGACGTGCGCGTGCCGGTCGTTTCGGTCTTGACCGACTACGGCGTCCATCCCTCCTGGGCCGATCCGCCCGCGGACATGATCCTCGCGCCCGATGAACGGTCGTGCCGGCGGCTTCGCCTTCTGGGAGTCGATGACGCGCGTTTGCGCAAGACGGGCATTCCCATTCGCGCGGCCTTCGCCGAAACTATCAATCGCGCTCTGGCGCGCCGGATGCTGGCACTGCCGCCTTCTGCGCCGGTGATTTTGGCCTCTGGAGGGGGAAAGGGACTTGGAGCCCTGGAAGAAACGGCGCTGTCTTTGCTGCGCAGGTGCCCTCGGGCCCACCTTCTGGTTCTTTGCGGGAGCAATGATTCGCTGCGCCGCAGTCTCAGTCGCCGGCGGGAGTCGGGCGAGCGTTTGCGGGTGTTTGGCCCTCAGCCCCCGGGGTTGGTCGCCGCCATGATGTCGGCTTCCGATCTGCATCTGGGTAAGCCTGGAGGGCTGAGCGTCGCCGAGAGCATGGCCATGGGGCTGCCGATGATATTGACGCAGCCGTCGTTCGCCCAGGAACGAGAAAATGCAAAACGCCTGACGCGAGCGGGCGCAGCCCTCGTCTGCCTGACGACGGGCGAGGCCGCCATGAGGGCACGGGAGTTGCTTGACGACGTCAAGAGCTTAGCGGCGCTGCGCGCGGCGGCCGTGGAGATGGGCAACCCATTATCGGCGACTCGAGTTTGCGCGGAAATCGCTCACGCCGCGCGGCGGTCCTTGGCGACGTCGTGTTAGGCGGTGATGATTTCCTCGAGTTTGCGACAAAGGTCGGAGGGGTTGAACGGTTTTTGCAGGAAAGCGACTCCCGGCTTCATTACGTTGCGAAACACCATCTCGTTGGTATAGCCGGACATGAAGAGGACTTTGAGGTTGGGATGAGACTTCGCCAATGTGGAGGCCAGTTGGTGTCCGTTCATTCCCGGCAAGATGATATCGGTGATCAGCGTGTGCAGGCGCGACCCCATGTCCGAGGCCCGCAACAGCCCCTCCACTCCATCGGAGGCCTCGACGACTTGATATCCGACGGAGCGCAGCACGCGCGCGTAGAGAAGACGGATATCCTTGTCGTCTTCGACGAGCAGTATGGATACGGGTTTGGAGGTCGCGCTGGGCAGGGGGGATTTGGTCGTGGGAACCATGGGTTTGGGGCAGAGGGGCAGAAACACCCGGAACGTCGAGCCTTTTCCCGGAGCGCTTTCGCAGGCGATGCGTCCTCGAGTTTTGGTGACGATGTCCATGATCGTGGCAAGACCCAAGCCGGTGCCCTTCCCGGGCGCCTTGGTCGAATAAAAGGGTTCGAAAATATGCGACATCGTCTCGGGACTCATTCCAACACCCGTGTCGCTCGCCTCGAGTTCGACGTAGCGTCCGGTGGGAGCGCTCACGCCCTCATTGGGCAGCTTGGAGGCGTCGACCTGTCTGAGCTTGAACGCCAAACGCCCTCCCTCGGGCATCGCGTCGCGGGCGTTCACGGCGAGGTTGATGATGATCTGCTCGAGATGGCCAGGATCAACGAAAACATGCGCGGGCTCGGCCTCGATGACCAGTTCGATGGAGGCTCCGATCAGGCGCTTGAGGATGCGTCCCATTTCCGTGAGAGTTTCATCAAGGGCGACGACGCACGGAATGGCCATTTCGTGCCGCTCGAAGGCCAGGAGTCGGCGCGAGAGCGAAGCGGCGATATCAGAGGATTTGCTGATTTCCCCCAAGTCCGCTTTTTGCCCAGGGTCCTTGAGGCTGGAGTCCAGGATTTCGGTATAGCCTTTGATCGTGCTCAGGATGTTGTTGAAATCATGCGCGATGCCTCCCGCCAACCTTCCGATCGACCCCATTTTGTTGGCCTGGCTCAACTCCCACGACAGGCGTTCCCGGATTTTTTCGCCGCGCAAGCGATCTTCTTCGACGGCGATGGCCGAGGCCAGGATGCCCATGACTTTGGAGAGGGCGGCATCGGCTTCGACGTCGCGATGGAATATGACGAACAAAGAGCCCAAGACTTGATCTCCCGATTTGACGGCGCGTCCTATGTAGGTGCTGGCGCATTCGGGGTTTTCTCTTTGCTCTATGTCATGTTTGACGACCGGGGCGTCGGCGCCTCTTTTGACGACCTCGGCGCACAGCGAGCCTTCGAGGGGATTGATCGGGTCGAAGTCGGACGGCGCGTTCCATTGTCCCACGGAGGTGAGGAACTCTTTTTCCAGTCGGTTGTAAACGGCGTATTCCGCGCCGAGAAGCTCCCCGCACAACGCGGTGAGTTGATTGATGTTCTTGTACGAATCGGAGGTGAAGGCCAGCAGGCACTCGTTGATGCGCGTCAGGGACAGGCGATTGGCCCGGTTGTCGGTGACGTCACGGGAAATTCCGACGAGCAAAGTGGGCCGTCCATGAGGCCCGAAAACAGGAGTTTTGACCGTGTGAAACCAGCGCGTGCGCTGATTAAAATCTCGCAGCGGCTCCTCGTCGGTCTCGACGGTCTCTCCGTTTTGGAGGACCCGTGCGTCGTCGACAAGACATCGCGGCACGTCGCCTTTATCGAGAGAGGCGCCGGCTAGACCGCGCAGCTGGCCCAAGGACATGCCATGGAAGTCGCAATAGGCTCGATTGGCCCAGACGAGGCGACAGTCGCGATTTTTGACAAACACCATGTCCACGCTGACGGCCAGGACATGGCGCAAAAGCTGATCTTCCGCAAGACCTTCGAGTTCGGGGAGGGTTATCATACGACTCAGTGTAGACTCCCGACATCAAAACGAAGTCAAAATCAAGTGTCGAAGCTGTACCCCTTTCCGACATGGGTGTTGAGGCGCTCGCTCCATTTGGGCCCAAGCTTCTTCCGTAATTGGGACACGGTCGTCACCAAAATGTGGTCCCATTGATCGGAGTCATAGCCCCATAAGGCCTGCCACAGGTACATATGGCTGTGCAAGACATGAGGTCGGTGCAGGAAAATCCTCAATAATTCCGCCTCTTTCGGCGTGAGATGGACGGGGCGGCCGTCGATGTTCAAGCGTCCCGTTTCCCAATCGAGGTCAAGTCCGGGGAAACGCGTCGATTGGTCGCGGGAGAGACTGTTGTCGCGGCGGCGGCTCAGGCTGCGCAGGCGCGCTTGAAGTATTTTCTCGTCGAAAGGCTTGGCTAAATGGTCGTCGGCGCCCGAGTCCAAGGCGACGATTTCCTCGCCGAGCGTGGTTTTTCCGGTGACCATGAGAATGCCCATCGCCTGGGTTTTGGGGTCGGTGCGCAAAGCCTTGGCGAGATTAACGCCGGAAATCCCAGGCAAATTCCAGTCCAAGACCATGAGATCGATCGGAGCCTCCCGCAGGGCGACCAAAGCCTGCTCGGCGTCGGGCACGATGTCCGCTTCGAACTCCTCCCTGAGCATCGTGTCAAAAAAACGGCGATAGACGTCGCGCATCGACGCCTCGTCTTCTACGACCAATACTCGTTGGCGCTTCATGCTGTTGCGCTCCTTAGGCGGAACATACCTTATTTCCGTTGGCAAAACAAGTGTAAATGGCGTATAATAAGTAAGTGAAGTAAACGAAGTAAATGGAAATGACGGAGAAAACCTACACGACGCATGATATCGCCACCTTCTGCGGAGTGTACCCGTCTAGCGTGGTGCATTGGATCAATGACGGCAAGCTGAAGTCCTACCAAACGCCCGGAGGACATCATCGCGTCACCAAGGAGGACCTGTTGGCTTTCCTCCGTGAGCTGAAGATCCCTATTCCCCGCGAGCTGATGTCGCGTGCCCGCATCCTCATCGTCGATGATGACGCGGAAGTCGTCCGCGTCATCGCGCGGGCGTTCTCCCGTGTGAGCGCTCTGGTGGAAACGGACACCTGCCGCGATGGGGTCGAAGCTCTTATCCGCATCGGCCAGGAGACACCTGATCTTGTCATATTGGACTTGGTCATGCCGAAGATGGACGGTCTTCAAGTGTGCCGTGTGCTCAAGTCGACCGAGAAAACCTGGGGCGTCAAGATCATCGCCATCACCGGGAAAAAACCCCCTTACAGCGACAAGAAGCTCTCCGAGATGAAAGCCGACGCTTTGTTTCGAAAACCGCTCGATCTCGTTGAGCTCGTGAACAAGTCCGGGGAACTGCTCAAACTCAATCTCACTATGGGCGTCAAGAAATAGGGAGCCATGTCACTTCTCTCCGCCGTCGAGTCAACGCCGCCCGCGCAGCGGACGCAGAATGCGGTGGGGCTTCTCCTCAAATACCTGGAGGCCGAGGGCGTGGGTTGTGTTTTCGGCATACCCGGCGGCCCTTTGATGCCGTTGTACGAGGCCATGTTCGCCAGCGGATCGATTCGCCCGATCATCACCAAACATGAGGAAGGCGCGGCCTTCATGGCGGACGGTTATGCCCGAGTCAGCGGGCGCCTGGGGGTGTGCTGCACCACCACCGGTCCCGGAGCGACCAACGCTTTGACCGGGATCGCCTGCTCCTATCGTGATTCGGTTCCTGTCATGCTTTTGACGGCTCAAATTTCCACGGCGGCCTTCGGCAAGGGCGCGGCGCAGGAAAGCTCCCCGCTGTCCATCGACATCGTCGAACTCTATAAAAGCGTCACCAAGGCCAGCGCCATGCTGGTCTCGGCCGAGAAGATGAACGACATGGCGCGCCAGCTTTTGCGAAGCTGCTTGTCCGGTCGTCCCGGCCCCGTTCATTTCAACCTTCCCGCCGACATGATGAAACGGCTGGTTGTCGACGAGGTGTGGCCGCCCGAGCAGTACCGACCGCAGCCGGAATTATTCGATCGCCGCAGCGTGCGCGAAGCGGCGGGGTTGCTGCTGCGCGCCCGCCGTCCCGCCATTCTCGCGGGCTACGGCACGCACATCTCGGGCGGGTCTGGAGAGCTCATCCATCTCGCCGAGCGCCTGAGCATCCCGGTCGCCACCACGCCGAAGGCCAAGGGGGTCTTTCCGGAGAATCATCCTCTCTCGTTGGGGGTGTTCGGCTTGGCGGGATCTCCCCAGGCCGACGCGTTTCTATTGTCGGACCGAACGGACCTTCTTTTGGCCATCGGCACCAGCATGGCGGAGGCTTCAACCCACGCTTGGGATCATCGCCTTGCCCGTGGAAAAGATTTGCTGCAGATCGACATCGACCCCTCTGAAATCGGCAAAAATTATCGGGTCAAGACCGGTTTGGTGGGCGACGTCAAGCGCGTTCTCATGGAACTCGGTTTTGAATTGGAGCGCGAAATCCAACGCATGGATCCCGTCCCGGATCTTGCCGAGAGGGTGGCCGCGATACGGGAGTGCAAGAGAGAGCATCCGCGTACCATCGATGCGGCCGCGATGGAGGATGCGTCGCTTCCTTACAAGCCCCAGAGGGTGATCGCCGAAATGCGCCGGGCTTTGCCCGAGGACGCCATAGTGTTCGTTGATATCGGGAATGTCATGGCCTGGGCCCTGCATTATTTCGAGGCGCGCGCGCCGGGCTCCTTCTACATCAACATGGGCTTCGGTTCGATGGGCCACGGCGTGTCCGCGGCCATCGGCGGCAAGCTCGCCGCCGGCCCTCGCCCCGTGGTCGCTTTGGTGGGCGACGGGGCTTTCGCCATGAACGGAATGGAAATTCACACCGCGGTGGAACATGACATCCCTGTTGTCTGGGTCGTCATGAATAACGGCGGCCACGGCATGGTCCATCTCGGGGAGACCCGCCAATTTCACGGCAAGTTCCACACCGCGCTGTTCAAGCACGCCCTCGACGTCTGCGGGATCGCCCGCGCCCTGGGAGCGTTGGCCTATAAAGCCGAGGTTCCCGGCGACGTGGAGAAATACCTGCATCTGGCCCTGGCCGCCAATCGGCCCGCGGTCATCGAGGTCTGCACGGACATCAACGCCTTCCCTCCGGCGACGGTCCGCATCGAGACTTTGGAACGTTTCTTCAATAAACATTCCGAATGAGGGGCGACATCCCTCGCCGTTTTACAGGAAAGGGGGCGAAAGCGGCTTCGCCTGAGGAGCTCGCGGCGGTCCTGGGGCGGATGATCGACCGCTACCGGGGCGCCAAGGCCGTCTTCGTCGCGGCGGAATTGGATCTCTTCCGCGCGCTCGATTCGACCGACGGCCGCGTCGAATCGCTCGCGCGAGCGCTGAAGGCGTCCGCTCGGGGGATCGAGATCCTGCTGGACGCTCTCGTCGCTCTGGAATTCATCTCTAAAAAAGGGGGGCGCTATCGGCTGACTCCTTTTTCCCGAGCATGGCTGCACCCTGACGGGGAGCGCTCCTTGGCCAACAACTTGAAATATCAAGAGCTTCTGTCGCCCGCCTATGCCGATATGGCCGCGACCATCCGCGCGGGACGGCCTAGGCGCGGCCTTCGTCAACTCATCTCAGGCCGTCCTGATTTCGTCGACGACTACATTCGCGGCATGGCCAACATCGCCAAAAGGCCGGCCCAGGAGCTGGCGGCCGCGCTCGACCTCGCGAGCTGCGCCTCCATGCTCGACGTGGGCGGCGGGCCGGGGACGTTCAGCTTGGCGTGCCTGGCGCGCCAGCCGCGTCTGCGCGCGACGATTCTCGATCTCCCTCAGACCCTTAAGGTCACCAGGCAGTTGCTTGGCCGTTCCCCCTTTCATCCTCGCGTTGAACTGCGCGGGGGAGATTATCACAGAGTCTCCTACGGGGCGCAATCCTTCGATCTGGTTCTTCTCTCGCATGTGACCCACGACGAGGGCCCCGAACAGAACCAGGCCATGCTGCGAAAAACCTTCGCCGCGCTTCGAAGCGGCGGGCATGCGGTCGTGCATGATTTCATGACGACCCGGGATCGAACGGGCCCCTTGTTCCCGGCCCTTTTTTCCCTTCACCTGCTGACCTACACCCATTCAGGGATGACTTACAGCGAAAACGACTACCGGCGATGGCTGGCCGACGCCGGGTTCAAGTCCGTGCGCAGAATCGACGTCTGCCCCGAGGCGCCCAACGCGACGGCCGCCTTGGTCGCCATGAAACCATGATCCATTGTGACATCGTTCCAGTCAAAGGAATGCGCCCATGAGATTCATATCAATGTCGCACCTCTTGACCGCGGTATTGATCTGCCTGTGTTCCTTGTCCGCTGACGCGGCTCCTCGTGATAGGCTGGTGGTCTGTGACGATGTCAGAGACCCGCAAAGTCTCGATCCACACAAGGAACTCTCTGAAAAGGTTCACATCCTTCTCCAACAAATATATGAAGGGCTGGTCCGGTTCGGACCTGCGGGTGCCATCGAGCCTGCCCTGGCCATGTCATGGGAGCAGATTGATCCGTTGACAGTTCGATTCCATCTTCGTCCGGGGGTGGCCTTTCATAACGGAGATGAATTCAACGCTGAGGCCGTGCGTCTTAGCGTCGAGCGCCTTCTGGATCCGCGCACTCAGAGCCCGGCGGCTGGCTTTATCAATTCGGTGCGTCAGGTTGTTGTTGTTGATCCCCATACCGTTGATATAGTGACGCACTATCCCGACGGTATTCTGCTGAACCGTTTGGCGTGGACCGTCCCGATCATTTCTCCGAAACATTTGCGCGTGGCGGGTGACATAAAATTTGCCGTCGAGCCGGTCGGGACGGGGCCATTCAAGTTCCTTCGCTGGGATCGGGGACGACGGATCATCCTCGGGGCGAATGGCTCCTACTGGATGAAGGATGCTCCCAAACTGCGGGAACTCGAGTTCGCCTTCGTTCCGGAAAATAAAAAGCTGGGGATGCTCTTTCGTGGCGAGCTTGATTTAGTCACCAATATCCCAGGCACAAAAACCCTTGAGGTTCAGAAGAGAAGGGACACGAAAGTTATCAAGGGCATGACCTTCTTCACTGCGTTTGCAAGTCTTAATATATCAACGGGCCCTTTTGCTGATGTCAGAGTGCGCAGGGCAGTTAATCTTGCCGTCGATAAAGAGGCATTGGTGCGATACGACTTGCAGGGCAATGGGAGAATCATCGCCTCTTTGAGCATGCCAGGCGAATTCGGTCATGCACTGGATCTGCGCGCTTACCCCTATGATCCAGTGAAAGCCAAAGCCTTATTAAAAGAGGCGGGCTACCAGAACGGATTCGTTGTGCAGGCCGGAGGAAACATCAACGCGGAGAGGACGGCAAAAATCATAGCGAGCGATCTTGAAAAAATCGGCATCAAGGTGAAATTGAATTTGTCTGCGGATGCGGATTTGCTGGACGATTTCAGGAGCCACACATACGACATGATTTTTGGCGGGGTCCCTGATCCGATGGCCCATACGTATTTCATCCAATCCATGGTCCTATACTCCAGGTCCCCATATTGCATCTCGAAGAATCCCGAATATGATGCGATGCTTGAGAAGATGGTTTCAACGGTTGATTCGCGGCAGCGTGAAATATTGGCCCAGGAATTGGATCGCCATGTATACAACAACGCTTATGGAATATTTACCTATCAACGAATTCAGACGCATGCCGCTCGCGAAGCCCTGCAATTTACTCCTTATTTGAACGGATTCCCATATTTCTATTCGACAACATATGCGAAAGAATAAATACGATAAACGCGGTGTAACCAATTTGACGCGACTGAACAAAAGAAACTATGAGGGCGTGATACTAAGGTTTCTTCCCCTTGCGGCGCGGTCATTTGGCGTGACCGTCCTTCACGAAACTCTCCCGCCATATACGGACACTCCTCCCAATCTCCATAAGCACACCCATGAGTATGTGTTCGTATTGTCCGGTCAAGCCACGGCGTATTTAAACAGGCGATATTTTCAAATAAAAGAGGGGGATATGTTTGCCATTCCCGCCGGAGTCGCGCATCGCTTCAAGAGCGGCAAGAAGCAGCTGACGGCCTTGTCCGTGTTTTCTCCGGCTATAAATTTCAAACATCCTGACGTGCATCTATTGCGCGCCGATGCGTCGAATAGGCGTTTAGCCGCGCTGAAAAAATAACCCTGCTTGGAATCGACGGATCGATTGGAGGAGACATGAAAATAGCTCTGCCGCTGTTGTTGTGCTTGATCAGCGTCCCGGCGCAAAGCTTTAATCAGCCGCCGGCGAATTTAAGCGCGACGACCTTCATGGACGGCGGCGCTCCTCCCGGTCTTTATTACGTCAACTACACGATATTTAGCGACGGGCGCAAGGCGGTCGACAAGGACGGCAATACGATCGCCGGAGGCGCTCGGGTGGTCGCCTTAAGCCAGCTGCACCAATTTTACTGGCTCACCAATATCAACGTTCTCGGGGGGAAGCTGGGGTTTGACGTCCTCTTGCCGGTGTCCGCTCTGACGACGCAAGGGTCGTTCAACGGCGTGCTTGCGGTGACGTCCAACACCGGGGGCCTGGGCGACTTTCTCGCCGGTCCGGCGCTGCAGTGGGATCACGGATCGTTGTTGGGCCGTCCGGTTTTTCAACGCGTGGAATCCGACGTGACGATGCCCACGGGAAAATACGACAAGACGAAATCGGCCAATCCGGGCTCCAATGTTTGGATTGTGGACACGTACTACTCGTTGGTTTGGCTGTTCGCCGATCAATGGGAGACGAGCGCGCGCGTGTGGTACGCGTTCCACTCCGAGAATCCCGACTCGAAGGTCAGGCCCGGGCAGAGGTGTCATGTCAACTTCGCCGTTTCCCGCGGCGTGCTGCCGAAACTTCGCCTGGGGGTGGCCGGTTACGTGCTGCGCCAAACGACGGACGACAAGACCGCTGGGGTCCGCCAGGCCGACTCGCGCGAGCGCGTGGCCGCCATGGGGCCGGGGCTTGTCTACCAGGGCGAGTCCCTGACGGCGATGCTGTCTCACCCCATTGAATTCTGGGGTCAAAACAGGTTCGTGGGTTCGCGCACCACTCTCCAGCTCGTTCACCGATTTTAACAATCTTCTTGTAAAGAAAGGATTTAAGGGCTAAGCTGGGGCGGGAAGTTCATCTCAGCGGCGACGTTCAACGAACATGACCATCGGCCTGCCATCGCGTCTGTCATGGAAACTGCTGGCTGCCATTATTCCGGTCGTCATCCTAGCCGTGAGCGTGATCGTATGGCTCCAATACTCCCTGGCGCGCAAGGAAATTCTGCGCGCGGTCAACAAGGAGGTGCATTCTCTGGCCGAGCGCTTGGCGGCCAATATCGACGACTTGGTCGAGCAGCGTTATCGGGACATGCTTTCGCTCGCCGAGACTCCCCTGATCGCGGACTATTATCGCAACGTGGACTTCGGCCTTGCCGAGGAGGCTAAAGTCTACAAGAAGGATCTCAATGCCTTTTTCCAGCGATTTGCCGCGCGCAATCCCGGTTACGCCGAGATCGTCTATCTCGATAAAAAGGGACGATTGGTCAGCCGTTATTCGAGCCACATGGAAGCCGCCCGAGATGATTACTCCGGCGAGGAGTATTTCACAAAGACGAAGGGGAAGGCGAGCTCAGACTGGTGGATATCCCCGATGGTGACGCATCAGGGCGTGGGGCCCGTGATTTACTACGCCAAAGCGATCACCGACGCGCATGAGGAATTCAAGGGGGCGCTGGTTCTGTGCTATGACTTGGCCCAGGTGCGAACCCTCCTGACCAGCGTCATCGTTGGCCGCCATGGACAGGCCTACCTCGACGTCGAAAACGGCGGGCGCATCGGCGGGGGGGAAGGCTCGCAAGGAGATCTCGAGGTGTTGCGGGTGTCGAGCGCGCTCATCAAGCGTCCCTGGACGGTCGGTCTCGAGGCGCCGCTCGAGGATTTCTTGGGGCCGTTGCGCTCGGTGCGAAACGCGGCTTTGTTGACGTCCCTGCTCGGAATGGGGGGGCTGATCGCGGTCATCTTGCTGGTTGTGCGCTCCCTGACGCGCCCGATCTCGGAGATGGTGATCGCCGCCGGCAAGGTTGGAGAGGGTGATTTCTCACATAGAATATCCGCGGGCAGAGGCGAATTGGGGGCGTTAGGGCGGGCGTTCAACGAGATGGGCGAGCGTTTGGAGGAAAACCGGCGTCAAAACAACGTGCTTCAGTCGCAGCTGATTCAGGCGGAAAAGCTATCGGCGGTCGGGCAGTTGATCTCCGCCGTGGCCCATGAGCTCAATAATCCTTTGGGCGCCATCTCCGGCTACGTGCAAATCGCTTTGCAAGACTCGTGCCCGCCGCAAATGCGCTCAGATTTGGGGCACGTCTACACCAACGTGCTGCGCTGCCGCAAAGTCGTCGAGAACCTTTTGTTCTTCGTGCGGCAGAGCCAGCGTGAGCGCAAGCGCGTCGAGCTCAATGATACGGTGTCCTCGGCTTTGGAGCTTCTCGACTATCGCTTGACCAAGACCGAAAACGTGAAGGTCATGAAGATGCTGGCCGCGCCGAGCCCGGTCATCGTCGGGGATTTTCAACAAATCGTGCAGGTGCTGATCAATCTGCTCAACAACGCCTGCGACGCGATGGAAACGACGGTCCGCTATCCCGAAGGAAAGCACGTGACGATTTCCACCAAAATTCAGGGAGACCGCGCCCTGCTGCGCGTCGAGGACAACGGTCCGGGCATCAAGGCCGAGGTGGAGGGAAAGGTCTTTGCCGCTTTTTTCACCACGAAGCAAGCCGGACGCGGCACGGGGTTGGGCCTGCCGATTTGCAAGCAAATCATAGACGATCACGGCGGCAAGATCATTCTTGAGAACCGGGTCGGTCAAGGCTGCGCCTTTGTTTTGGATTTTCCCCTGGGCAGCGCCGCGGAGCTCAAGCAGCTTGAAGAGCAGGCCAACGAAACCGCCGAGGACGGCTGCGCTCCGATTCCCGGCAAGAAAATTCTCGTCGTGGACGATGAAAAGGACCTCGCCGACCTCGTGGCCCGCCTGATGAGAGAAGACGGCGATGAGGTCGTCGTCGCCTATGGCGCCAAGGAGGCGTTGAGTTTGCTGGAGGCCGGGGCGTATGATTTGGTCATCTCGGACGTGGAATTGGAGCAGGGGAAAGGGTCGGATATTTTCGCCAAGCTTCAAGAACGGGGCGCCGGAAATAAAGTGCTGTTTATGACCGGCGACATCCTCAACGCCAAGGTGCTCGGGTTTTTATCGCAAACCCGCTCGCCGTACGTGGTCAAGCCCTTCGATATCGCGGAGCTGCGCCAAGCCGCGCGGCGCCTGTTGGCCCGGGGAGTTTGACTCCCTTCCTGCGCAAGAGTAAAATGTCCATCCATGACGCCCAAGGCCAAACTCGTTTCCATCGGGGACAAGGCTCCCGACTTCTCCGCCCCCGATGAGACCGGGCGGACGTGGTCGCTTAAGGCGCTCAAGGGCAAGACCGTGGTGCTTTATTTTTATCCGAGAGACAACACCTCCGGCTGCACGACGCAGGCGTGCGACTTCCGCGACCATTTCGACGCCTTCGTTAAGCAAGGCGCAAGCATCATCGGCGTGAGCCCTGATCCGGCGAAATCCCATGCGGGGTTCAAGGCCAAACATGGGCTGCCGTTTCCCCTGCTCGTCGATGAGTACAAGCTGATCTGCAAGGCTTACGGGGTGTGGCAGGAGAAATCGTTGTACGGGCGCAAGTTCATGGGGGTCGTGCGTTCGACGTTCATTATCGGCAAGGACGGACGCATCGCGCAGGCCCTGCGCAAGGTCTCGGTCGCCGGCCACGCGCAAGCCGTCTTGGAGGGGATCTAGCATGCCCGCTGAGCAAAACGATTCTCGCCGCGCCGCGCTCGTCAAGGGCGCTTCCAAGGCGAAAATCAAGGCCCTGGTCAACTTGTCGGCGTGCACCGGCTGCGAAGTCTGCGTGGCTGTCTGTCCCGTTCCCTCCTGCATCGAGAAATTCGGGGATGATCCGTCGACCTTCGGCGTCTACGTCAATTACGACATCTGCATCGGCTGTCAGCTGTGCGCCAAGGATTGTCCGTGGGATACTATTCGGATGGTTCCGACCGCGACGTTGGCCGGACACCAGACCAGCTTGGACAGCCAACCCAACCGTGAGCATCCCGTGTTCGAGAAACTCGAGCTGCTACCGGAAGAGATCAAGACTCCCTTCGTTCTCCGAGGAGAAAAGCCCGTTCCGCCGCCTCCTCCGGCCCCCGCAGCGCCTGCCGCTCCTGCGACCTGACGCCCTGGTTCGCGCCCACGTTGGCCCACGTCGCGTCTTTCCCGGGGATCTGGCCATGTGGCTCAATGTTGGCGAAAAAGGGCCAATGTTGCTCCAACCGTAACCAAAACCGGAACCACGACTGGTGCAGGAAATGACACTTGGCCGGAGGGACCGTAACCAGGGGAAACGGCGCAGTTTAGGGGACTTCTTGGACAGGGGCGCGGCCGACGCCGGGGAGGCGGTTGACCGCTTCCTGGAGGCTGGAGGGAAACAGGTGGGAGTAGATTTCAGTGGTCCTGATGTCGGAGTGGCCCAGGAGCCGAGCGATCTTGTAGGGGCTGACGTCGGCCATGGCCATGTGCGAGGCGAAGCTGTGCCGCAAGGTATGGAGCGAGCCCTGCATGATCTTGCAGCGCTTCCTCAGAAAAAAGTTGAATCGGCTGGAGAGTTGGCAGGGCGGCGCTGACCAAAGAACCACTTTGACCTTCTGGCCCGAGACCGCCTGCCAGGCCTTGAGATGCGCTTCAAGCGTGGGATTCATGGGAATGGCTCGCTCGTCGTAATCCTTCGGATGCCAGTGCGGCTTGGGCGTGACCTTCAAGATATGCCGCTCCCAGTCGAGGTTGGTCCACTCCAAGCTCAACATTTCGCCCAATCGTAATCCCGCGTAAAACCCGAGTAAGACAATCGTCTTCATGAACGGCTCGGCCGTCGCCAACATGAGATCGATCTCATCCGTAGAAAAGAAAATGGGTTTCTTCTTGGGCAGGGGCAGCTTGGCGACGGAGGACAGGTCCGGCACCTGATAGCCCCACTGCTTGGCGCGCTTCAAAGCCGACTTGATGGTGTTGACCTCGCGGTTGATCGTGGAGGATTGGATGCCCGCGTCTTTGCGAACCTGCTTGAACTGCTCCATGAGCTCAGCCGAGATATCGGTCAGCCGGCCAACGTCGACGGCCTCTTCCAGGTTCTTGAAGATGATCTCATCGCGCACCAGGGAGGTAGGGGCCTTGGTCGTCCGGCTGAAGGCCAGGTACTTCTCTTTGAAATCCTGCCAGGTGATGGTCTTGGGGCCGTCGCCGTTTTTCTTGGCGCGGAGGTTGATCAAGATCTCGGTGAACTTCTGCTGCGCGATCACCCGGTCCTCCGAGAGAGACTTCCAGGCAGGCTTGCCGTCCTGCCACCACCGGCCGTACCAGACCCGGCCCCGTTTAATCAAGTTCGCCATTAGACCACCTGCGCTCCTTGAGCCACTTGTCGATATCCCGCGGCTCGAACCGAATCCTATGCGTCAGCCGGATGCAGGGCAGCTTGCCCAGGCGGGCCCATTCACGGATGGTGTAAGCCGAGAGCTGAAGCCTCCCGGCTACGTCATCCACCGTCAATAGTTGCTGCGCCACACGGCTGTCCATCAATTACCTTCCCTGGCCGACGAAGTCAACTGGCTTGCCCCAGCTCCCTTGGACCGTTCGAAGGATTCGCGGTCAAGTTCGAGGGTTGTGCGAACTTCCACCCGTCGAGCGTTTCGTACAGAAAAATAAAATTTCTGCTCCGGCGAAAACGTTCGAAAGACGCGTCTGGGGGGTATGTGGGCCATTTCGGGTCCAATTTTTCCGCTATTTTTTATGCGCTCGGCACCGTGTCTCAGTCGAGGAATCATGTTTTCAGCACAGACCTGCACCAAGACCGGTAGCACGAAAGCCCACCTGTCGTCGAGACTCGATTGCCCATAGGGGACGATTTTAGCCCTCCGGCTCGGGGTCGGTTTTATTCTGTTCGACGGGCCCGCCGCCTACGTCAGGTTTTTCGCGGTTTTTCTCGAGGTAGGCCTCGACGATCCGTCTGGTTTCGGGCGAGGCCTGGTGTGGCTCTTGGGATGCCTTGGCGTGAATTTGCAGTTGGACCGTAGGGCCCATCTTGGCCAATATCTCGGCAAGGCTCTCCATGAGCCGGAGAAGCTCGGGCAAACTGGCTTCACCCAGTTTGCCGTCGATGAGCTTCATGGCCTTGAACAGGCTGCTCCAGGAGCGAGAGACGAAGTCCTGTTGGTGCTGGGACAATACTCCCGGCCGCAGCTCCTGTTCGGGCAGATACTGGGATGACTTTGAAACCCAGTAGGACACGGTGGATTTGGAAGCCTCCATGTCCCGAGCGACATCGCTGAGGCTCTTGCCCTCTTGAATCTTCAAGAGCGCCGCCTTGATTTCTTCCTGACTGTACCGTCTTGGACCCTGACGTTTCATGGTGTGATTCCTCCTTGATTTTGAACTTCCAACAATCTGACAACCGGCTTTCGCCCTGCGCCGCGGTTCACCGCGACAAGACCTGCTTTTTCGAGATGCACCAAGGCCCGAGAGGCCGAGGAGCGGCTGACGCCGACCTCTTTAAGCCGGGAGAGCGAGAGGGCGACTTCTCCGCTGCGCTTGAGGCTGGCATAGAACCAGAGCATGACGCTCACGTGGAGAGCCTTCCCAGGCAGCTTGAGGGCCGGGATCAACCAGTCCATGGGGATCGGGCCTTTGAGAAACTTCTGGCCCGGCTTATGCCTCGGGATTTTGGCCCGCTTCTGGGCGAGGTCGTGGACCCGATGAGCGGGGAGGCGCATTTTTTGGAGATCATCGTTGGTGGGGTCCATGGTTTTAAGAGATACCAGCCATAGGAGAGATAGAAGTAGATAGAGCGGGTGTGCTCCCGTGGTCGGGTATCGCCCCACAGGCGGTCAGGTGGGGTGACCACCGGCGGTCGGGTAGCTCCGGCCGAAGCTCATGGATCAATGCCCAAACCTGGTTCCACATTTTCTCGCCGCGCTCATCCATGTAGCGGTCCGGGTAGCGGACCAGTTTGGCATCCGAGCGCAGCCGCGGCCCTCCCAAGACGATGGCGCTGGCCTGGGCCATGATCGCTTGGGTCTCCGCGACGACCCGATCGAGCTGATCCAACGGGGCCTCGATCAAGAGCGCGTCATGAACGGGGGCGCAGACGCGGATGCCGCGCTCGGTGGCGAGGCAGCAGGCCAGGCGCAGCATCTCGGCCCCGTTGGCCTGCATGGGGAAATTCCGAAGCGACCTGGGATTGGCCTGCGGGCCGACATGATAAGTCCAGCCGAAAACCGTCCAAAGCCGGCCGTGCAGCATCCCGTGATCGACGACGCCGTCCGACCAGTTCCAGAATTTGGGGAAAGTATCCCGGTGGAGCTTCAAAAGCTCCCTGGCCCGAGAGACCGGCTGCCTGATGCGCAGAGCCAGCGATTCCGGGCCCATGCCGTATAAAACCGCCAGGGCGCAGGATTTGAACTGCTCCCGGACCGGGCCATGGGTTTTCTTTGTTCCATCGGCCGGGATGGCCCCTGCTTGCTTGGCAAAGGCCAGGTAGGGGTCGCCGGATTCATAGGCGTGGATCATTGCCGCATCGCCGGAGAGGTGGCCGGCGATGGCGAACTCCTGCTGACACCAATCCAAGTAGGCGAGCCCATAGCCAGGCTCCGGTCGGATCAGGCTGCGCAGCCACACGGAGGGGCCGAAGATGAATCGGGCGTTGGAGGGCTGATTGCGGCCGGTGATGCTGCGGAAGGCCGACAGAAGACAGCGGTTGCGGCCGTCGGAGCCGACGGCCAGATCGGAGAGCCGCATTTGGGACAGAGCGAGTCGGAGTTCCCGAATCGGCGCTATCTCGGGGTGGGAGCGGGACATCTCCTTGAAGGTGTCGTCGTCCAAGGACAGGGCACCGGAAGGCAGGCGAGGCCAGGGGATGTCATGCGCCGCCAGATACTTTTCCAGCCGCGCCGCCTTGAAGCTGCGGCCCTCAAAAATTTCATAGTCGGCGTCGATGCGCTCGATGAGCCGCTCCTGAATGGCGTCCCAGTTCTCCCGCAGGATGCCCAACGCGCCGACATCGATGGGGACGCCGCGGTCCTCGATCCTGGCGGCCGCCGCCATATACCGGCCTCGGAGCAGGGCTCTCTCCAGATCGATCTCGGGCAGCATGCGCTCAAAAAGCCTGGACAGGGCCAGAACATCGCTTTCGCAATAATCCAGGATGGACCGCCGCTCCTCATCGGACCACGGCCCGCCGCGAAGAACCAATTGGCGCATCGTTTCTTTTTCTGCGGCCCCGATGGCATCAAGACCGTAATAGGCGAGAGCGCCCAAGAGGCTTGCGCCGCACGGCGTTGCCTTGCCGTTCGTCAGGCACCTGAATTCCGTATAGAGGTCCAGGACGTTGACTGGAGTCGGCCACCCCAGCGCCAGGTGACAGCCGAGCTCAGCGGAGGCATAGAAAGCAACGAACAACGCATTGGGGCCGATGGAGTAGGGCAGCTCTTTGAGCTCATCCTGCCATAGCCTGATTTTCCGTCCGCTGTTGAGTTCCAGCGCCACCAGGCATACCGGCGTCGGGCGCTCGCCCGGCGGCGCTGAGAACTCAAAGTCCGCGAACCATATTTCCCGAATTTCTTTTGAGCCGATGAGCATAGGACACCTCGCCGCGTGGCTTGTAGGGGAATAGACGGCCAGAACCGCCAGCAAGGTCCAGGCCGACCTCACAAGCCAGGCGCTCATTATGCTGCGCCCCGCAGCTTGCGTAGAACCGGGTGCTCCAAATCCTTGATGAACCGGTCCTTGAATGCGATGCGAACGAGTTGTTGGAAGCTGAGTTCCGGCCACTGGGGCTCCGGAAGATTCGCGCTGGCCTCAAACACCTCGTAGGCTCCCAAGGGCATGTTGGCCGCGATGCGAATCCAACCCTTCATCGCGAGATTACCCGCCTCGAGCGCCGAGGCGCTCCACGCATCCTGCTTGCCGTCCTCCCCTGGCAGGCGCACCGGCCAAAGAAAGAGAACGCCCTGCCGGTTGATCGCCGTCAGAAGGACCTTCGGCACGATCTCGCCAGCAAGCTCTGGCCAGAGCGAAGGGTCGACCAGGTAGCTCTCCCTATCCTCCTTAATCTCGAGGATGGCCGTTTCAAGCCGACACTGTGGATCGGGGTTGACCCGGATAAACCATTGCCGATCCGGCTTGCGGACTGGAATGGTCAAGAGCGCCTTCTTGACGCCGACGCTTGCTCCGAAGTCCTGAGACAACCTCAGCCTGGTGAGATCGAATATATCCGTTGCTGCTTCCGTCTTGCTGCCATTATTTTGGTCCATGATGTCCTCCGTGTTTTATTTCCCGATCTTTTTCTTTATCTGAGTCAGGTCTTTCGGCAAGAAATACCTTCTACTGTTTGAGGTCCGGCGAGCCGCGGGAATCTTTTTCGTTTCCTCCAGGTAGTACAACCTGGCGCGGCTGATCCCCAGCAGCCTGATCACGTCTGCGACGGTGAGTATTTTCATTTGTTCACCACCTCCTGGCTCTCATCATAAAATTGATAAGATCATGACGCGACAAACCAAAGGGACTCTGATCGATGCGATTTGGTGTACCGTGAATTCAACCAACGAGTTGCTCGATCAAAATGACGGCTATGAGCCCGACCCCGGCTTGCTTCGAAATTTCGTCAAGAAATTCGAAGACTTCGGCGGCGATAAAAGATTCCTGGAATTTCTCAGGAACTACCCGCAGTCGCAGATTCCCCGACCTCGCACCCGCCGCCAGCTCGTAGGGCTCAAAAGAAAAGGCCGACAGCTTCTAAAGCTGCACGGCGTGTTGAGTCGGGACCCGCTCTTTGCGGCAGACGCCAGGCTCGGCGAGCTGCGCTCCATCGCTGACTCCATCTCCAAGCTGCGGTCCTTCCGCGGAGCGCCGATCAAGAGATCGGAGCTGTATTTCTGGCTGGCCGCCCTGGTGCCTTACACCCTACATGTGACGCGGGATGAGCCCCGATGGGGCTGGATCGGGCAATGGATCTGCGAACTCACGGGGAAGGACCTCGAGAAGCCGCAGACTTACTGGGATAAGGTCATCCAGCCCAAGGTTCAGGGAAAAATATTGGTTCTTGAGATCAAGTCAGCCCTACATGACGGGGCCATGGCCTATCGGGAATGGCTGCAACTCAGGAAGCCTCGCCGTCCCAGCTGGAAGCAATATGTGTTCAGCCCCTCAGGAGCCGCGCCGAGGCAGGAGCTGCTCAAGCACGTGGAACTCAGGCGTAAGATTTGGTCCAGGCGACCTTCGGAAGAGGAGCGCCGGTACGATCAGACCGCGAGTCGCTGTCTGCCCATTCTCGCGCCCTTGTTCAAAATCCCTTTTCCAAAAAAGTGACGTTCACCAGGCTCTTGACAAATGTATCACGTGTGATACAATGGTGGTGGAGGGAAAAACCATGAGCAAAACTCTAGCCGTCAAGGATGATTTCCTAGGCGTTGTCGCCATCGGCAGCGTCATTGGGAACTTGGTCCAGGCAAATGAAATGGGCCAGATTAAACGCCAACACAACACGCTTGTGGGCCTCTTTCGCAACCTGGTAGCACGCTACAAGATGCTGCTCCAGGAATACCAGACCTTCCGTCAAGTCAACGTCGATCTCCAGAAGCAGGTTGTGGCGCTGCGTGAGGAGAACAATAAGCTTCAGGAGCGCATGGCCGCGAAGGAGCCCGTGAAATGAGCCCGATCACGCTGGAGCGGGACCTGATCCGTCGTTCGCAGGAGTTGGTCCGGGACCTGGATATGAAGCTGAGCCCTGGGATCCTCCCCAGGCTGGAATACGCCGTGCCGGGTACGGCACCCCTGATCCGACGGAGGGGCCGCATCAAGGTTCGGACGACGAAGGACCCCAAGATGGCCGTCGCCTGGGCCATCGGCCAGAGAGTCCTCGCTACGCGGGAGAGGCGAGGGTGGACGCAGCAGGATTTGGCCGACAGGTCTGAGATGGCCCGTGCCAACATCGCACGCCTGGAAGCCGGTAAGCACGCACCCAAGCTGGAGACGCTCAGGCGTATAGCGGCGGCTCTGGGCCTCGTGGCCTCCGATCTTCTTAAGGAGCCCAGCTACCGCCCTGGTGCCGAGGATGGCCAGTGGCTTGAGTCGGGCGCAGGCGAATGGTCTGCCGCCCTCGAACAGGAAGATCGCAAGCCGTGACCAAGGTCTACAGCGGCGAAGTTTATCGCGCCCCACGCAGGTCGAGCTTAGCCGTCTCTGTGAGCGTGGTTGGTGCCTGCCAGGCTAAGGCAGATCGAAGATCTGGACGCTCTGCCTGCCGGCGGCAATCAGGCGCTTGCCATCACGGCTGAAGAGCAGCTGGCTGATGGACTGGCCCCGACTGTAGATCCAGCCCTGCGGGACGTACGTCGCGTCCCGCTCCATAACGATCTCGCCGGTTGAGAGGTTCCAGACCATCAGGCGCTCCGGGTTCGGGCCACTGAATTGGCCAGGCGCCTTGACGACGGCGGCCAGATACTTGCCATCCTCATCGGAGAGGTAGGGCGAGACGTCCCAATCGTTGGGGACCTCGACGGAGCGCAGGGTGGCTCCGGTCTTTAGGTCGAGCATTTGGATCTTGCCCTCGTCGTGGAGGATCATTGTGG
>JBBTHA010000108.1:0-22011 GCA_038060535.1 Elusimicrobiota bacterium
GCCGCCCCCGCATCATGCCCCACCAATTGGGAGCCAACTGAAGATTCCGGGCTAGACGCTCAAACGTGGAGGACGGTCAAGGCCTCTTCGACCGAGATCGTCCCGTCGGCCACCAGCTGCAGGGCTTGGTGGCGCATGGGGAGCATGCCCTCTTTCATGGCCAGGGTCTGAATCTCGTCGGGGGAAGCGCCTTTCGTAACGGCCATGCGCGCCGCGCCCGAGAGGATGGGAAGGGCCTCCATGACGACGCGTCGCCCGAGGTAGCCGATTCCTTTGCATCGGGGGCAGCCCGTGGGTCGCCAGACGGTTCGAAGGGCCTGAACCTCGTGGGGCTCCAGCAGGCACGACTCCTCGTCGCTGAGGGTGGTGGCGGCCTTGCAGCTGGGGCAAAGAACCCGGACCAGGCGCTGGGCGATGACAAGACGGGCCGCTGCGGCAACCAGGTAGCCGGGAAGGCCCATCGCGATCAGGCGCTGCACGGCGCTGGCCGCGCTGTTGGTGTGCAGGGTCGTGAGGACAAGATGTCCGGTCGCCGCGGCTTTGAGCGCGATTTCCGCGGTCTCGAGGTCGCGGATCTCGCCGACCAGCATCACATCGGGATCTTGGCGCAGAAACGAGCGGAGGATGCGTTCGAAGGTGTAGCCGATGGCGGGATTGACCTGAACCTGGGTGATGCCGGGAAGCTGGTACTCGACGGGATCCTCCACCGTGACGATGTTGCGCTTGCCGGAGTTGAGGCTGTCGAGCATGGAGTACAGGGTGGTCGTCTTGCCGCTTCCGGTCGGGCCCGTCAGAAGGATGAGGCCGTTGGGCGTTCTGAGCACCTTGCGGGCCAGGGCCAAGTCATGCTCCGAGAAGCCGACGCCGTCGAGGTTGACGAGCAGCTTGCCCGAGGGAAGCAAGCGCATGACGACTTTCTCTCCGTGCATGGAGGGCAGCGTGCTGACGCGGAACTTCGTTGTTTGGCCGTCGGGGGTGTTGCGCACGAATTGGCCGTCTTGAGGGAGGCGTTTCTCCGTGATGTTGAGACTGCACATGATTTTGACGCGGGCGACGACGTTCTCGATGATTGTATGGGGCAGGCGCACCAGGGGCTGGAGCACGCCGTCGACGCGCAGGCGGATATCGAGGGTTTCGGCCTGAGGCTCGATGTGGATATCGGAGGCGTGTTGGCGGATCGCGCTGTCAAGAATTTTCTCAAGCAGACCCGCGACCGGGGAATTAGCCGAGTCGATGGTTCGATCTTCATCCACGGCGGCTTTCTGGAGGTTGGTGAGAAACTCCGTCAGCTCCGCCGATTGGGAAATGTCGTTCTTGATGTTGTCGTCCATCGGAGCGAAGGGGCTGCGAGCCTGAGAGGCCGGTGTCCGTTGAGGAGGCGTCCGGGGCGGCGGCGGCGTGACGGCGGGCGGCGACGTCGGAGGGAGCTGGGAGGCCTTGGGTTCCAGAACGGGTTTCTGGATGGGTTCGCGCAGAGGCAACCGGGCCGGAGAGCGGGGCGGCGTCGTGGGCGAGGGAGGGGGCACGCGCAGCGGCTGCCGCGGCGGCACGTGCGTCCGGACGATAGGAGAAGGCAGGGGCATCGCGGGGCGCGGGGGTTTGATCGGCTGGGCGGGCGGGCGCGGCGCGGGGCGTTTGTCGACGGGAGGACTTTGGGGGTTCTGAGGCAAGGCTTTGGTTGGGGCCGACGCCTCGCCCGGACGTCCCGGAGCCTCGTTGAGCAGCCGTCTCATCGTTGATAAAACGAGATGATTGGGGCTGGGCTTGGGCAGGAACACCACGCCTTCCGCCGAGAGCAGGCCGCCCATGTTCTTGTTGGTGGAGCTGATCATCATGACGGGGACCGAACGCATCTTTTCCATGCCGCGCAGCTCGCGGATCAGCTCAAAACCGTTCATCCTGTCCATGTTGAAATCGACGATGAAAAGATCGATTCGGCGTTCCTGGTTGTACACATCGAGGCCTTCGAAGTTGGACAGCATCTGCAGGGCGTCTTCCGCCCGGCCGGTTTCGATGACCGAATGACCCTCCATTTCGCACAGCTCTCGCAGCAGCTCGCGATAAATTAGGTTGTCCTCTATTAACATTATGGTGGCCATACCACTAAGAGTAGCTTGGTCAGTCCGGATAATCAAGAGGGGAAATGATAAAAAAGGGTAAAGAATTGATTAAATAAGGGCATTGTGACGATGCGTGCCGATATTCCCGCCAAAGAAGACGCCCCGATCCTGAAGGTCGCGGCGTGGGATTCGCCCCTTGTGCTGATGCACCACCTGCGCAACAGCGTGGGAAGCGTCTCTCAAATCATCGACATTATTTCCAAAAAGGAGGACCCCGAGGCGCGGCGCGCCATGGTGTCGTTGATCCAGGATTGCGTGAAATCAAGCATGGACTTGATGGAGGAGTATGGCCAATTGCTCCAGCCCCTCGAAACGAAGCGAGAGCCCCTCGCTTTGGCCGCCTGGCTCATTGGCCTCATCGACAATCACCCCATCGCCGGCGCGGCCGGGGTCACGGTGAACCGGCCCGCGGCCGCGGGGGACTTGCCGTTGATTCGGGCCGATGAGCGGCAGCTCGGCCGCGCGATCCATGCGGTGCTTGACAACGCCCTGGAGGCCCTGGAAGGTGGCGGGACCTTGAGCGTGTCGTTGCGCAAGGACACGCGCCGCGGGCAGCTGCGGCTCATTTTCCAGGACAGCGGTCCCGGAATGGAAGGGTACATCCTGGAACATGTCCTGGAGCCGTTTTATTCCATGAAGAAGGGCCATAAGGGCGTCGGCTTGAGTTGGGCCCAGAAAATCGCGCGCGCGCACGGCGGCGAGCTCGAGGTCGTGAGCGCGCCCGGACAGGGCTCGAGCGTGACGATGACCTTGCCGCTGCCCTCCAGAGGCAAGACGAAATGAGCTTTTTTTCAAAGTCGTCCAGCGGGAAACCTGTGATCTTGGTCGTCGACGACTCGCCCGTGGTCGTGCTCAGCATCAAGACGATCCTGGAGCCGGCGGGCTACGAGGTGCTCGAGGCCCTCGATGGGGCCCAGGGTTTGAACCTGGCGCAGAAGCGTCGTCCCCAGTTGATCCTCCTGGACATGATGATGCCGGGCATCGACGGCGTTGAAACCTTGTCGCGCCTGAAAAACAATCCCGCCACCGCCGACATTCCCGTCTTGATGGTCACCGGCTCCCAAACAGGCAAGGATGTGGAAAAGGCTTTCGGTTACGGCGCCACCGGCTACTTGGTCAAGCCCGTGGAGTCCGAGAGGCTGTTGAACAAGATTCGGGCGACGCTCTCGCCCCAGCGTCCGGGCTCGTGACGTCGCGATGAGTCCGGCCTGGTTCGTCTGCCTCGGTCTGCTCACCGGCGTTCTGAGCGGGATGATCGGAGTCGGGGGCGGCATCGTCCTGGTGCCCGCGCTGGTCCTGTTCTTCGGCTTTTCCCAGCATATGGCTCAGGGCACGAGCACGGCGATGCTGCTGCCGCCGATCGGGATACTGGCCGCGTGGACTTACTACAAGAACGGCCACGTCGACGTTCGCGCCGCGCTGCTGATTTGCGCGGGCTTCATCCTGGGGGGATACTTCGGTTCCCAGATCGCCGTGGCGCTGCCCAAGGAGATATTGCGGCGCATGTTCGGCGGCGTGTTGTTCGTCTTGTCGCTTAAAATGCTTTTGGGAGGCTGACTCGTGACTCAAGCGCTTCTAACGGTTCTTCTCGCTTTTCCCGCGGCCGCGCAGAATGCCGGGCCGGCGTTCTCGGGGTTTTCGTCGACCGCTTTGGATACCTCGGTCAATCCGTGCGACGATTTTTATCGGTTCGCGTGCGGCGGCTGGATCAAGGCCAACCCCATTCCCTCCGATCAGGCGCGGTGGGGGCGCTTCAACGAATTGGCCGAGCGCAACAAGGCCCTTCTCAAAAAGCTGCTTGAATCCGCCGCGCAGTCTCCTCAAAACGAGTCGGATCGCCGCATCGGCGCGCTCTACGGCGCCTGCCTGGACGAGGCCGCCGTCGACACGGCGGGGTTGAAGCCGCTCCAACCCTTGTTCGAGGCGATCGAAGGTCTTGCGTCCATGAAGGATTTGGCGCCCGTGCTGGCGCGCCTGCACCGAATCGGCATTCCGGCGGCGTTCGGGTACGAGTCCGATCAAGACTTCAAGGACGCGACCCAGGTGATCGCGCTTGTCGATCAGGGAGGTCTGGGCTTGCCGGACCGGGATTATTACCTCAAAGACGACGCGAAATCCGTCGAGCTGCGCAAGGGCTACGAGGGGTATGTCGCGCGCTCCATGGGGTTGGCCGGCTCCGATCCCAAAACGGCGGCCGATCAGACGGCCGCCGTCATGCGCGTGGAAACCGCGCTGGCTCGCGCGTCCATGGACAAGATCTCCAGGCGCGAACCGGCCAACCTGTACCACAAGATGACGCGGCCGGAGCTGGAGCGTCTGACTCCGGCGTTTTCCTGGAATCGATACTTCGACTCGATGGGCGGTCCCGCTTGGACGCAGGTCAACGTGGCGTCTCCCGGCTTTATCGAGGGATTTTCCAAATTGGTCGGGGAGGAGGGGTCGCTGTCGGACATGCGCGCCTATCTGCGCTGGCGCGTCCTGTCGGCGGCGCAGCCCTGGATGGCGCGCGCGTTCGTCGAGGAATGGTTCGAGTTTTACGGCCGGCGCTTGACCGGCGCCAAGGAGCTTAAGCCGCGTTGGAAGCGCTGCACGGAATTGACCGACCGCCTGTTGGGCGAGGATTTGGGCCGGCGCTACGTCGAGAAGGCCTATCCCGACGATACGAAGAAGCGCATGGACGCTTTGGTCGCCGCCGTCGAAGCGGCGCTCAAGGAAGACATCGCCGGTTTGGACTGGATGACGCCGGCGACCAAACGCAAGGCGCTGGCCAAGCTGGCGACGGTCGTCAACAAGGTCGGCTACCCCAAGACCTGGCGGGACTACTCGACGGTCAAGATCGACCGCGGCGATTTGCTCGGCTCGATAAACTCGGCGATGGAATTCGAACAGGCGCGCCTGCTGGCGAAAATCGGCAAGCCCGTCGACCGAAAGGAGTGGCACATGACCCCGCCCACGGTCAACGCGTACTACAGCCCGCAGCTCAACAGCATCAATTTCCCCGCGGGCATTCTGCAGCCTCCCTTCTTTGATCCCGCGGCCGATGACGCGGTCAATCTCGGCGCCATCGGCGCGGTGATCGGCCACGAGCTGACCCACGGCTTCGACGACGCGGGCCGGAAATTCGATTTGATGGGGAACATGGAGGACTGGTGGACCGCCGAGGACGCCAAGGTCTTCGAACGCCGCGCCCAATGCTTCGTCGATCAGTACGAGGGCTACGAGGTTTTGCCGGGGGTCAAGCTCAACGGCAAGCTCACGCTGGGCGAAAATACCGCCGACAACGGCGGCCTGCGCGTCGCCGGGATGGCGCTCGACGCCGGGCCCGCGGGTTCGGCGCCCGCGCGCGACGGCTTTACCCCGCGGCAGCGTTTTTTCCTGGGATACGCACAGGTGTGGTGCGAGAACCGAACCGATGAATTCGCGCGGATGCACGCGTTGACGAACGTGCATTCTTCCGGGCGTTGGCGGGTCATCGGGCCGCTGTCGAACTCCCCGGAATTCGCCAAGGCTTTCGCCTGCAAGGCGGGCGACGCGATGGTCTTGGCCAAGACCTGCCGGATCTGGTAGTTCGAGCCTAGGACTTCTGGCCGCCCTTTGAGGCCCTATTGGCCCATGCAAGAGGCCGATGGAAATGCCTTAATTCAACGTCGAAGAAGAAGGGTAGGATATCACGACGTAGCGGAGGTTCGGCCATGGTGTTTGAAGAGCAGATCGAAAGCGATCTGGTAGCGACCACGACGCCTCATTGTGAAACTTGTGCCTGAATAATCGGCCCCCGCGGCGCGTCGCTTAAGCCGCGGGGGCCGATGTTTTTTATGCGGCTGCGGGACTGCCTCATCAAACGCGGCGGCGGCCAGTGGTGGCTTCATCACAGCGCCAGCAGCTACAAGGTCCGCATCAACGAGGACACCTTGGAGCGCTTGTCCTCCATGCTGGCCAAGGGCGACCCGGCCCGCATGGACGCCGAGGAAAAATTCCTCTACGACAAGCTGTCGGAGCGGTCCATGCTCAGCCGATCGCCGGCGACCTCGGCGGAGCTGCCGGTGCTCGATAAGAGCCTCTTGGATCTTGTCGACGTCGAATTTTCCGGTGTGTGCAACCTGCGCTGCAGGCACTGCTACGCCCGGATGTCTCAACGCCTCATGGACCGGGACACTCTCGACGCGGTGGTCCAGGGCGTGCGAGAGCTCGAGCCCGTGACGGTCAGCCTGGGCGGGGGCGAGCCTCTGCTCAACCCGTTGTTTAAAGACGCCGTCCGGGCGTTTCGCGGTGAGGGCGCGCGGGTGTGCGTGATGACCAACGCCTCGGCCGTGGACCGGGACATGGCGGATTTTTTCGCCGAGGCTCGCGTGGCCAAAGCGACGGTCAGCCTCGACGGATTCAAGGACCATCACGACCGGCTGCGCGGCCCGGGAAGCTTCGAGGCGGCCACGGCCGGGATCAGGCGTTTGGCCGCGGCGGGCGTGTGCGTCAGCGTCACCAGCATGGTCAGCGACGCCAATTATTCGGAGCTCGACGCGTTTCGCTCTTATTGCAGGGATGAGCTGGGCGTTGGCCAGGTGCGCTTGGCGCAGGTCGTGTCCATCGGCCGCGCCGCGAATGAAGCCGAGGATTTCATGCTGTCGGACGAGAATCTGCGGGCTCTTCAAGACGACGTGGGATTTCATGAGGTCAGGAAATTCTCGTCCTGCCTGCCCCCGGCCGGTTCGACGTTTCCCTGCGGCGCGGGCGTGTCTCAATGCTTCATCGCCGCCGACGGGGGGGTTTACGCCTGCCACTATTTCCAAAACATCGGCGAGACCATGGGACGTTTGGGTCCCGCGAGCCTAAAGGATCTCTACCTCGAGTATCTGAAAACCGGCATCACCAACAACTTCGACCCGAACTCCTTGGAGGCGTGCGCCGGCTGCGCCCATCTCGCGCGCTGCCGCGGCGGCTGCCGCGCGCGCGCCAAGATCTTGAAAGGACGGTGGACCGCGCCCGACCCCAACCTCTGCCAGCTCTACCTGGCCGACGCGGCTTCGGCCGCCTGATCTTTCCGCCGGGTGTTAGCGCGGAGTCTTCAGTTGACTCTCTGAGGATGAGGGAGCTGCGTTCGGCTCGCCCCTTGTCGGGATCGCTCGGGGTTGACCCTCGCTTGGCGCTCGCGGCGGCTGAGCGGGGTCGGCCGTCCGCTCGCGACATCCCGCCAAGGGACGATCCGAACGCCTATCACGATGGGATCTTTCGGTCGGAGGATCTGAGTTGGGTCTTATCCGCAAACGCGTCTCGAAACGAGCTTGTGGAAAACCTTTTTCGGTCTCTCTGAAGATTTCCGGTTAGCGGCGCCTCTTGGGCGGCTTGCGCGAAGCCTTGCTCTCGCGCCGGAGCTTTTTCCAGGATTCGAGACGCCGAGGATCCATAACGCCGGAGTCGACCGCGGCCTTGACCGCGCAGCCTGGCTCGCTGTCATGACCGCAGTCCTTGAAGCGGCAGGAGGGTGCTAGAGCGGTGAGATCATCGAACGTCTCCGCCAGGCCTTGATCGGCCTCCCAAAAGCGCATCTCGCGCATGCCGGGGGTGTCGAGCAGGATGCCGCCGCCCGGAAGAGGAAAGAGCTGGCGATGGGTGGTGGTGTGGCGGCCGGCCTCGTCGCTGGCCCGGGTCCGGGCCGTGCGCAGCTGTTCGTTTCCCGAAAGGCGGTTGACGAGGGTGGATTTCCCGACGCCGGAAGATCCCACCAGCCCGACGGTGCGTCCGGGCTTGATCCAGGCCGACAGCGCCTCCAGGCCAAGCCCGGTCTTGGCGCTGAGAGCGACCACGTTCGCGTCGCCCGCGATGCGTCGGGCCTCGTCGAGAAAGGGGGCAGGCCGGGGACAGGCGTCGAGTTTGTTGAGAACGAGCACCGCTTGAGCGCCGCTGTCCCGGCAGACCGTCAGGAAGCGTTCCAACCGGGCCGAATTGAAATCGGCGTTGAGGGCGGTCATGACCAAGACGGTGTCCACGTTGGCGGCGATGACCTGCTCTTCCATCGCCGTGCCCGCGGCTTTTCGAGACAGTTTGGTGCGACGCGGCAGTATCGCCTGGATCAAGACCGCATGATCGCCGGGCGCCGCCTCGGCGGCGACCCAATCTCCGACGGCGGGCAGGTCGGCTCGTCCCCGCGCCTGGTGGCGCATCGCGCCCGGGACGCGGGCCGGACGCTCCCCGTGCTGCGAGACAAGATGAAAAAGACCGCGTTGTTCCTCGATGAGGCGCGCTGGAAACGTTCCCTGGGGGGCGGCGGCGGAAAACGCCTCCATCCAGCCCTGGTCCCAGCCCCAAGTTTCCAAGATTCCCATCGTCGCTGATTTTAGCGCATCTGCGGCATCAGATGCGCGGCGCTCGCGCCCTCCGAGATGGTTTATTTTTCCTTGCCGCCTTCGGCGTCTTGGCTTCGATTCGTTCGGACCGGGCCTTGTGGGTTGAAGTTCCATGTCTATAATAGTAGACAAATAAAACGCGCCGCCCCAGTATCTCATTTCATGCGTTCGGGGCCCAGCCGCGGGCGAAACGAAGGGTCTTAGCGCAGGGATTTAAGGCCTAGGCGGGGTTTAAGGGCGTGCAGCAGAGTGCCCGCGATCAGCGCGGTGAGGTAACCGTAAGGAGTGAAGGCCGCGATCACGCCGAGCAGAAGCACGAGCGCGAAATCAGCGGAGTCGGAGGCCTGGTCGCGCGCCAGGCTCATCAGGGCCAAGCCCTCGAAGCCGAGCAGGACGCCGAGAGTGGGACGGGGAAAGGCCGCGACGACGTCGTTGAAGGCTCCGGAAAAGAAAAGTCCAAGGCCCAGAAACATCAGTCCATACACGGCGACCGAGCCGCCGGTGCGCGCGCCGAAGGCGTAGTGTCCGGCCATTCCTCCCGAGCCGTGGCAGACGGGGATGCCGCCGAACAGCGGCGCGACGAGATTCATCGCGGCGTAGGTGAGCCCGATTTTGCGCACGGACGGCGCGCGCTCCGGAAATAAATCCAAGGACGTTTGCCGGGTGGCGAGCACGGAGTTGGCCAAAGACAGCGGAAGCTGCGGCAAGGCGAGAAGGATAAATCCCGAGATCATGTCCGCGCCGGAGGCAACGGCAAAGCCCGGAAGCCGGAAGCCGAATCCGGAGATGAGCGAGGCCGTGCTGAGTTTGGTCAACAGCGCATAGACCAGGCCGAGGCCGACGACGACCAGCGCCGGCGGCAGGCGCGCAGATCCCAGAAGCGCGATCACCACGGCCGCGGATGCGGCGGCCAGGCACCAGCCCGCCGCTCCCGCAGCGGGGAGAAACTCTCGGGCGGCCAAGGAGGCCAGCTGCAGGCCCAGGCCGAACTGCACCGCGCGCACCACCGTTTTGGGCACGGCACGCGCCAGGGCGTCGAGCAGGCCGCCGGCGCTGAGCGCGAGCATGAGAAGGCCGATCGCCGTGCCGGCGCCGGCGATGACCGGTCCCGGCAGCTTCTGGGCGATGGCGATGGCGGCCATGGCCTTCAGCGGCTGAACGGGCATGGGCATGCGATAGGCCAGGGCGGTGGCGATCTGCAGCGCTCCGAACACCGCGAGCACCGAGCCGCCGTCGAGGTTGCAAGACAATGTCAGGCCGACGAGCAGGGGCAGGTCCGTGCCTAGGTCGCCGAAGGCTCCCGCCCACTCGTTGCGGTTAAAGCTCAGCCGCGTGGGGGAACCTTTCATCGCAGCCCGGCGGCCCTGCGCAGGCGATCCATGACCGCCCCTCCAACGCCCGACTCACGCACGGTCTCGACGTAAAGCGTCCGTACGCGCGCCGCCTCGGCCTCGCGCAGCGCGGCGAACAGGACTTGGGCGTAGGCCGGCACGCCTCCGCGCACGCGCAAGGACCACGCGGGCCGCGGTCCCGGCCACGCCGAGCGGTGGAGCAATCCCGTTCCCGGTTCGGCGAGCCCGCCGAGGGTTCCTCTCTTGATCAGCGCGGGGGAGACGAGTGCGATGCGGCAAGACGGCGAGTAATGGCGGTGTTTGGAGCCCGGCGCCGGGGGCTTGCCGCGGCCCGGCGCTGCCAACGGAGCGCGGGCCGCGCGGGCGAGGGCGGATGGCGTCACGGTTCCAAGACGCAGAAGCACGGGGCGCTGCGAGCGCGCGTCGACGATCGTCGATTCCAGGCCCCGGCGGCAGGGGCCGCCATCAAGGATGAGGCCCACTCGCCCGCTGAGGTCTCGCCGGACGTGCTCCGCGGTCGTGGGGCTGGGCCGCCCGGAGCGATTGGCCGAGGGGGCGGCCAGCGGCGCGCCTAAAGCGCGAATCAAGGCCCGCGCGCCGGGGTGGTCCGGACAGCGGACGGCGACGGTGCCGTGTCCCGCGGTCACCGCGGAGGGGATGAGAGCGCTTTTTTCCAGGATCAGGGTCAGCGGCCCCGGCCAAAAGCGGGCGATCAAGCGCCTGGCCAGCGGCGTTAATCTTTCCACCACCATCGAGGCCATCGTCTCGTCGCAGACATGGACGATCAGCGGATTATCGGCGGGGCGGCCCTTGACGCGGAAAACGCGCCGCGCGGCCGCCGCGTTGTAGGCGTGGGCGCCAAGGCCGTACACCGTCTCGGTGGGAAAGGCCACGAGACCGCCGCGGCGCAGAACGTCGACGGCGGCCGCGATGGAGGCTTTGTCCAGCGTCACGACGCGCGTCCTCACCAGGCAATGATATCACTTGCTTGCTATAATCGTCTCCGCTCATGGTGCCGACCTACCTGACCCCGAAACTCTTCAGCGCTCTGAGGGGCTACGACCGGGGCCAATTCTCCAAGGACGCGCTCGCCGGGATCATCGTCGGCGTGGTCGCCGTGCCCTTGGCTTTGGCGTTCGCGATCGCTTCGGGAGTGTCTCCGGCCGAAGGCCTGTATTCGGCGGTCGTCGGGGGATTCATCATCTCCGCTTTCGGGGGAAGCCGCGTGCAAATCGGCGGTCCGACCGGCGCTTTCGTGGTGATCATTTACGGCATCGTCCAGCAATACGGCCGGGACGCGCTGACCGTGTGCACGATCATGGCCGGGGTCATTTTGATCGTCATGGGCTTGACCCGCATGGGCAATTTGATCAAGTGGATACCCTATCCCGTGATCACGGGCTTTACCAGCGGCATCGCGGTGATTATTTTCTCGTCTCAGCTGAAAGATCTGCTGGGTTTGAGCATGGGCGCTCCTCCCGCCGACTTCATCGACAAGTGGCGGTCGTACGCCGCGCATATTTCGACGCTGAACGTCTCGGCGGCCCTGCTGTCGGCGGGGACTTTGTCAGTGTTGATCCTGCTTCCGCGTTGGACGAAAAAAATTCCGTCGCCTTTCGCCGCGCTGATTTTTGCCGCGGCCGCGGCCGCGGCCCTGGGTCTGCCGGTGGAGACCATCGGCTCGCGCTTCGGCGAGCTGCCGCGCGGCCTGCCCATGCCGCATTGGCCCGCGATCGACTTGAAAACCGCCGCGGGCTTGGTCCGTCCCGCCGCCGTGGTCGCCTTGCTGGCGGCCATCGAGTCCTTGCTGTCGGCGGTCGTCGCCGACGGCATGATCGGAGCGCGGCACCGCTCAAGCATGGAGCTGGTCGCCCAAGGAGTCGCCAATATCGCCTCTCCGGTGTTTGGAGGCATCCCCGTGACCGGCGCGATCGCGCGCACCGCCACCAACGTCAAAAGCGGCGGACGCACGCCGATCGCGGGGATCGTCCACGCGCTGGTGCTGGCCTGCGTTCTGCTTTTTGCCGGGCCGTTGGTCGCGCGCATTCCTCTGTGCGCTTTGGCTTCGATACTGGTGATCGTGTCCTACAACATGAGCGAGTGGCGCTCCTTCGTTTTCATCCTTAAGGCGCCTCGCTCGGACATGGCCGTTCTGTTGACGACCTTCGTCTTGACCCTGCTCGTCGACTTGACCGTGGCCGTCGAGGTCGGCATGATCTTGGCGGCGTTTCTGTTCATGCGCCGCATGGCCGAGATGACCACGGTCGCGGCGGCCGTCGGCGACGCGACGGAGGAGGACTCCGGCGCCGCGCCCGAAAAAGACCGGGGGATCGCTCCCCGAGGCGTCGAGGTTTACCGGGTCAGCGGCCCGTTGTTTTTCGGCGCGGCGGATAAATTGGGCGAGGTGCTGTCGCAGATACAGGATCCGCCGCGGGTCTTCGTGCTTCGGCTGGGCGCCGTGCCCATCGTCGACGCCAGCGGAGTGCATGCTTTGCGCGAGTTCCAAGCCCGTTGCCGCAGACTGGGGACCTCCCTGCTCTTGTGCGGCCTTCAGCCTCAGCCTCTGCGCGTGATCAGGGCGACCGGCGTGCTCTCCGAGTTCGACGCCTGGACCGCGCAGGACGATTTGGGCCCCGCGTTGAAACTGGTCGAAAAAATCGCCGCGCGCAAAGGAGCCTGAGCGTGGGAGGGCGACATGCCGCGCGCGTCGGGTCAAGGCTTCGCGGTTAGGGCGCACTGAGCCCATCATGAATAAGCCGCGGGCGGACGCGGGAGCTCGGCCTCCAGGCTTTCCTGGGGAGCCCCACGGGATCGGCGATCTGCGGCTTCAGCTTTTTTTGTTCGCGGCCGCGTTCGTCCTCCACTGTTTCATTTTATGGGATTACGGGCGTTCGCCTTTTTTCGCGGCTTTGGGATGGGACGCCAAGGTCTATTGGGACTGGGGCAAGACGATCGCCGCGGGGGACTGGTCGGGAGGCAAGTGCTTCTATCAGGCTCCGTTGTATCCGTATGTGTTGGCCGGCGTGATGACCTTGGTCGGAGAGCACCTGCCGTGGGTGTATCTTCTTCAAGGCTTGCTCCACTGCGGGAGTGGCGTGCTGGTATTCCGCATAGGACGGCGGAGGGGCGGCAAGACGGCGGGCGTCGCCTCCAGCCTTCTTTTCATTTTCTACGCCTCGTTTTCCTTCTACGCGCTCAAGGTGCTCACCGAGACCCTCGCGGTCTTTTTGCACTTGCTCGTGGCGTATTGGCTGCTTGAGAAGAGGCGCGCCGTATTCTCCGCGCTTTCTGGAACCGCGCTCGGGCTCCTCGTCCTGTGCAAAGCCTACGCGGTGTTGTATCTTCCCGCCATCGCCGCTTATGTTATTTTTAGCGAGGACGGCTCCCGGGTTGAAAAGATAAAACGAGTTTCGGCCTTCGGCCTTCCCGTCTTGGCGTTGATGTCGTTGGCCGCGACCCACAATGCCTTCCGGGGAGGCGGATTCGTTCCGATCGCCAGCGACGGGGGAATTAATTTCTACATCGGCAACCATGCCAAGGCCACCGGCTCATTTTCTCCGGTGGAGGGGATCTCCCTCGACATCAAGCACCAAGAGAGCGACGCCAGGGCCGCGGCAGAGCGCGCTCTTGGAAAATCCTTGCGCGACTCGGAGATTTCGGCTTACTGGTTCGCAAAAGGGTTTGCGTTCATCCGCGACCACCCCTGGGACTTCGTCGTCTTGGAGTTCAAAAAACTCGGGCTGATAGTCTCGGGACGCGAGACGTCGTCGATGTACTCTTATGATTTCGAGAAAACCCATCTCACCGCGTCGCTGCGATATGCGTTCGTCAATTTGTACGTCCTTCTGCCTCTCGCCCTTCTGGGGATGGCCGTTTGTGCCCGTCGGTGGAGAGAGTGCGCCCTTTTGTACGTCATGCCGGCGACCAACGTCCTTTTCATGTTGATGTTCTTCATGGACGAAAGGTTTCGCCTGCCGATGGTCGCGTTCTTCTGCGTCTGGGGCGGACTCGCAATCGGATATCTGAAAGACCGCGTGTCATCCGGGGTGCGTCTTTTTGACGGCGCGTTGTTGCTGTCGGGTTTGGGCTTTGCGCTGGCGATGCATCGGTATGACTTGCGAAACTATTCTCCCCGGAGGCTGGATCCCTCCGCGTTCTATAATCTCGGCGCCGCCTGTTATGGCGCGGGGGACCTCGAAGGCGCGCTTTGGGCGTATTCGAAGGCCGAGGATCTGACTCAGGGCGACTGGCTGCCCCGGATCGGGATCAGTTCCGTCCTGTTCGCCCAAGGCCGCACGCAAGAGGCGGTCCGGATTTACGAGGAGGCGTTTTCCCGTCTCGACGGGGAGTGGCGGGCGGAAGTTCTACGCGACGACGACCTTAAACCGCTGCGCGCGTATGCGCGCTGGAAAAGAGAAGGGGGCCGTTAGACCCACGCCTCCGTCGTCCAAAAGGGCATTTTTCCTGGGTCCAATACTGCGATTCTCGACGCCGGTGTGCCCAGGACTCGAGCGGCGATCCCGTTACACTATCGTGCCATGGGCCCGAACAGCTATAGTTTATCCGAGATCAAGCGCCGCCAACTCTCCTCCCGCCCCGCGGCGGCGCGAGACAAGGCGCGCGCCAATGGCGTCTCGCCCGAAGACCTCCTGGCCGCGCTGCTCGAAGGTCCCTTCGCCAGCCTGGTGAGCCGCGGCCTCATCAGCGAGCAGGACCTGCTCAAGGTCGAACTCGCCTCGCGACATCACAAACTCGACTCCGCCTCGATCTTGATGCGGGATTACGGGATTTCACGCGCCGAGCTGCGCGGCTGCCTGTGCGAGTATTTCGGCCTGCCGTTCATCGAGTTCGACTCCGAGATCCATATTTCGAAAGAGCTCATCAGCAAGTTGAATCCGCGCTATCTCAAGCAGGCGGGCTGGGTCCCGCTCCCTTCGGACGGCGATCTCATTTCGATTCTCATCGACAATCCTCTCAACGCCTGGAAGCTGCAGGAAGTGAGTTCGATCTTTCCCCACAAGCAGCGGCGACTGATTGTGGGCTTCAGGGAAGACATCATCCGGTTCATCGACTCGGCCTTCGGAACTCCGCAGCCGACCAAGGACATATCGACGATCATGACCGAGTTGGAGACCGTGTCCCCGAGGTCGGGGGTGGACGAGGATGAGGCCGAGGAATCGATCACCGAGACGGACAACGTGATCATCCACCTCGTCAACCAGATCATCATCGACGCGGACAAGCAGGGAGCGTCCGATATCCATATCGAGCCTAACTCGCACGATCGGGACCTCCTGGTTCGCTTCCGCGTGGATGGGCTCTGCCACCCTTATCAGCGCGTGCCGGGAAGCTATCGCCGGCCCTTGGCGGCGCGCATCAAGATCCTCGCCGGACTCGATATCTCGGAAAGACGCAAGCCGCAGGACGGCAAGATCGTGCTGCGCTGCAGCGGAAAAAAACTCGAGCTTCGCGTCGCCACCATTCCGACGAGCGGGTCGGGAAACGAGGATGTCGTCATGCGCCTGCTCGCCTCGGGTGAGCCCGTCCCCATCGAGAACCTCAACCTCAGCGAAAGGAACTTAAGGGAGTTGGGCGCCCTGCTTGATAAGCCTTACGGGCTGATCCTGTGCGTCGGTCCGACCGGTTCCGGCAAGACGACCACGCTGCACGCCGCTTTAAGACACCTCAACCGGCCGGACGTTAAAATTTGGACCGCGGAAGACCCCGTTGAGATCACTCAACCCGGATTGCGCCAAGTGCAGGTTCAAAATAAAATCGACCTTAACTTCGCCGCCCTGCTCAGAAGCTTCCTGCGCGCCGACCCCGACGTCATCATGATCGGCGAGATGCGCGACGCCGAGACCATCGAGATCGCGTTGAAGGCCTCTTTGACGGGGCATCTCGTTTTGAGCACGCTGCACACCAACAGCGCGCCGGAAACGGTGAGCCGGCTCTTGGACATGGGAGTCGATCCTTTCTCCTTCGGCGACGCTTTGCTCGGCGTGATCGGCCAGCGCCTGATCCGAACTCTTTGCAAGCAATGCCGGCAGCCTTATTCGGCGACGACGCAGGATGTCCAAGAGTTTCTCGCGGCTTACGGCGAAGAGGCTTTCGCGGGACTCAAGCATCCCTTCGGCCCCGGATTCCAGCTTCATAAGGCCCGCGGCTGCGGCCACTGCCAAAACACCGGCTATAAAGGCCGCACGGGCATCCATGAGCTCTTGGTCGTCTCCGATGACATCCGCAAACTCATTCACGCGCGCGCGCCCATTTCCCAGATTCAGAAAATCGCGGCGGCCCAAGGCATGACCACGTTGTGCCAGGACGGGCTTCTCAAAAGCCTCGCGGGCCAGACCGATCTGCGTCAGGTGCTCGGCAGCGTCAAGGTCGGATAAATTTCCGCGTCAATGAGCGATTGTCAACGCGGCGACTTTTGGCGGGCCTTCCAGAGCTCGACGAGCACGGGGATCACGGAGATGATGATGATGGCCAGGATCACGAAATGAAAATTCGTTTTGACGATCGGAAGCTCGGCGAAGAAGTAGCCGCCCAAAAGAAACGACACGGTCCAGAGGATTCCCCCCGCGATGTTGTAGAAAGCAAACTGGGGATAGGACATCTTGGCGATTCCGGCCACGAACGGGGCGAAGGTGCGCACGATGGGCACGAAGCGCGCCAGGACGATGGTCTTGCCGCCGTATTTCTCGTAGAACTGGTGCGTGCGCTCGAGATGCCTCTTGTCGAAGAACCGCGAGTCGTCGCTGGAAAATATCTTGGGTCCGATCCTCTTGCCGATCCAGTAATTGACGGCGTCTCCTAGGATCGCCGCGACGATGAGGAGCACGGTGATTTGGGGAAGGCGTATCGGGGATTCCGCCTTTGAGGCGAGCGCTCCGACCGCGAAAAGCAGGGAGTCACCGGGAAGATAGGGCGCTACAACCAGGCCGGTTTCGCAGAAGATCACCAAAAACAGCACCACATAGAGCCAAGGCCCCAGGAAGGCCGCCCATTCATTGAGGTGCCGGTCGAGATGAAGGAAGATGTCGATCAGGGCGTGGATGTTCATCGGCGCGGCCCCACGATCAGCGCCAAGGGGATTGTGCGGCGCTTGGACGGGAGCAGGGAGGCGATCGCCCGTGAAATCATGGGGTGTATTTATGCATGTATTGATCGAATTGACAACTCACAACGACCGGGTGTCAATCGAGATCGGCCGCGACTACCGTTTGGCGCGCGCGATTTCGTAAGATAGGGCCCATGTCCGAGGCCGCTTCCCGCAGAAACGTCATCGCGGCCGTTACACTGGCGGCGCTGGGGTATTTCGTCGATATTTACGATCTGATCCTGTTCAGCATCGTGCGCGTGGCCAGCCTCCAGGACATCGGCGTGGCTCCCGAGGATCTTCTCGACACGGGCTTGGTCCTCATCAACATGCAGATGGGCGGGATGCTGCTGGGCGGGATCCTGTGGGGAATCTTGGGCGACAAGAAGGGCCGCCTCTCGGTTCTGTTCGGCTCGATCGCCCTGTACTCCGCGGCCAATATCGCCAACGGCTTCGTCAATTCCGTGTCGAGTTACGCCGTCTTGCGCTTCATCGCGGGCATCGGCTTGGCCGGAGAGCTCGGCGCCGGCATCACCTTGGTGTGCGAATTGATGCCCAAGGAGACGCGGGGCTACGGCACCATGGTGGTCGCCGGCGTGGGGATCGCCGGCGGGGTCGCGGCGGGACTTGTCGGCGACGCTTTCGGCTGGCGCAACGCCTATTTCATCGGGGGCGGGATGGGCGCGGCGCTGCTGGCCCTGCGGGTCGGTGTTTTTGAATCGGGGCTCTTCGACAAGGTCAAGCATTCTTCGGTTCGGCGCGGCGATTTTTTCATGCTCTTTTCCTCGCGCGAGCGCGTGATCAAGTATCTGTCTTGCATCCTCCTGGGCGTGCCGATTTGGTTCGTGATCGGCATCTTGGCGACGTTCGCTCCCGAGTTCGGAAAAGCCTTGGAGATGCCTGTCCTGCCCTCCGGTTCGCGCGCGGTGATGTGGCTTTACGCCGGCTGCGCCTTGGGGGACTTCGCCAGCGGCGGGCTCAGCCAGCTGCTGAGAAGTCGGCGCAAAGCCGCGCTGGTGTTCGTGCTCGCGACCGCGGCCTCATGCGCGCTCTACCTCAACTTGCGCGGGGCGTCCTTGGGCGCTTTCTACGCCGTGTGCGGGGTCATGGGATTTTTTTCCGGCTACTGGGCGATTTTCGTGACCATCGCTTCGGAGCAGTTCGGCACGAATATCCGGGCCACGGCCACCACCACGGTGCCGAACTTCGTGCGCGGCTCTTTGGTGGCGGTGTCGGCCCTCTTTCAATTGTTGAAGCCGGGCCATGGGATTATCCACGCGGCGGCGGCCGTCGGCGTCCTGGTCTTCACCTTGGCCTTGGCGGCTTTATTGGGATTGCGCGAGACATTCGGCAAGGACCTGGACTTTCTCGAGCCGCACATTTAGGACGACCCCGCATGCTTCGCGTCGCTCTCATCGAGCCGGAGATCCCGGGCAACACCGGAAATATCGGGCGCACGTGCCTGGCGGCGGGCGCCGAGCTTCACTTGGTGGGGCGCCTGGGCTTCGAGCTGTCCGAGAGGCGCCTGCGCCGCGCGGGGCTTGATTACTGGGACAAGGTGAGCGTGCACAGGCACGGGACCATCGCGGATTTTTTGCGGCAGATCGACGACGCCCAGGTGCTGGCCTTCAGCGCCGAGGGCGCGCGGGAGCATTGGGACGCGCCGTATGCGGCGGATTCCTGGCTGGTGTTCGGGTCGGAATCGCGCGGCTTGCCCGAACCTTTGCGCGAGCGCTGGCGCGAGCGCACCTATCGCGTTCCCATGAATCCCGGCGCGCGCTCCTTGAACCTCTCCAGCGCGGCCGCCGTGGTTCTTTACGAGGCCTGCCGCAGCCTGCGCCGCGGTCGGTAGACCTGGTGCCCCATGGGTCCAATGACGTCCTCCCTATGGGCCCTCAAGCACTGTTGATCTAGATCAACTCCTTCTACAATGTGGGCGTTGGCGCCGATGTCGGATCTTGCAAGGAGAACGCATCATGACCGTTGAGAGGAACGCCGCAGGGACGTCCATTCGTCTGATTCTTTCCGCGGCGCTTGTGTTGTCCACACCGATGGGAGCGTCGGCTGGATCCCAGTTTGCCCGCGCCCAGGTGTTGACGACTCCGGCTCCCGTCGTGGTCCCCAATTTCTCCTTGAACGCCTCACTGGAAATTCCCGCCGCCCTGCAACAGGGGTCTTTGTCGGCGCTCAACCGCCACCCCGTGATTTCCCTGCTCAATGAGCTGCAGTCAAAAGGCGTTCATCTTCCCGACAAGCTGACTACCCGCGCCGACGCCGTCAAGCTGCGCTCGGCGGCGGAGGCCTTGCCGGAGGGTCCGGCCAAGGCGATGCTGATCTCCATGGCCGAGGCCATTCCGGTTTCAAACAGCGCGGGCTCCGCCGAGGCGGCTCAGGCGCAACAGACGATATTCGACGGCGTTCAAGCGCGGGCGGGCCTGCAGGAGCCGGTCGCCCCGGGCCGCTTGGAACGGGTCAGGAGCTTCCTCGGGTTGAGCAAGAAACAAACGCCGGCGCCCGAGGCGAAACCGGCCAATCCCGCGGATTTCAAGGTGAAGGCCGAGGAGCTGAGATTCGTTCCCGCCGACTCTCAACTGCCGGAGAGCACCGACAAGATGCCGGCCGGCGGAAGTCAGATCGTGGGCCAGGAAAGCGCGCTCAAAGCGGTCAAATTCGGCCTTCAAATGCCGGGCGAGCACTACAACCTTTTCGTTTCCGGCTCCGACGGCTCGGGCCGTGAAACCGCCCTGCGCGAGATCGCCGCCGAGGTCGCCGCGAAGATGCCCGCTTCCAACGATACGGTCGCCGCGACCAATTTCAAGGACCCGTCCAAGCCGATTTTTCTCGAGCTGCCCCCCGGCCAGGGGACCGTATTCGCCGCGCTCGTTTCGAGGTTCGTATCGAGTCTGAAGAACGCCATTCCGGAGATGCTGCAGTCCAAGCAGACCAAGGAGTTCATCGATGACGTCGAGTCCGAGATGACAGCGTTAAGAACGGAGCTGGAGAATAATTTCAAGGAGATGCTCGAGACGAAGAGGCTGGGAGACGGAAAATTCGGCGCCGGGTTGGATGTTGAACGCGCCAGGGAGGGGAAGTACGCCGTCTACAAGACTTTTGACGGCAAGAGGGTCGACCCTAAGCAAGTCCAGAAGATGGTCGAAGACCAGGCGGTCACGAAGGAGGAACTCGATAAGTCCGACGATGAGATCCACCATCTCGTCAAGGAGTTGAGCGAATCATTCGAACTGCTCGAGAAGAAGAGCGAGGAGCTGCAGGGCAAAGTCGAGGCGACCCAGCGGCAATGGGCCCAAGAGCTTGTCCTAAGACACGGCCAGAGCCTGCTGAGTATGTCCCATGGGAAAGGCGAACCGACCGCTGAAATGAAAGCGAGAGTCGCCGAGTGGATGAAGGATTTCCAAGAGAGGCTGTCCAAGGTCGACGTCGAGGGATATGGCCTTGGAATGGTGCGCGCGAAGGGTGGCATAGGCCTGATCCCCGTTCGGGACGGCCGTGCTGTGACCGACAATGACATCGCCGGAGAAAAGACGCGGTCGCAGGTCGCGGAGCTTCTTGCCCGACTCCGGGAGGCGGCTGTTCCGTTTGCAGCGGAACTTCAGGAGGAGATGAAGAGGGAAGCGGGCGAGATGGCCGCGTTGAAGAAGCCTTTAAATGCTCAGCAAACCCGGGTCGCGGAGTACGTGGAAGAACTGCTGAGGTTCTCGGGCGCCAATTACGAGATGTTCGCTAAAGAATCATCGTCTCCCAAGGGCCGCGGAGGTATGGAGGGTCTTCTCGGCCGCAAATCGCCGGAACCCGAGGAGCATTTCGTGGTCAGCGTCCTGGCCGACAATGGTGACGTCAAGGGTGCTCCTGTTGTCTGGGTGGCAAACCCCACGTACGAGAATATATTCGGAAAAGCCGAACCTGGCGAACGTCTGATGGAGGTGCTCGGCTCCGGGAGCGGTCCCGCGCTCGGAGGCCCCAAGCTCAAAGGCGGAGCCATTCATCAAGCCAACGGCGGTTTTCTTGTTCTCAATTTGATGGACGTCCTGCGCGAGCCCGGGGTGTGGCGCGCTTTGATGGCCGCGGTGCGTCGCGGGACGGCGGAGATCACCGAAGGCGGACTCTACGGCCTGATGACGGGCAAGGGCGCAACCTTCGAGGTTCCCAGCAAGGTCAAAATCGTGCTGTTGGGGTCGCCCTTCCTGTACCACCTGCTGGCCCAACAAGACGACGATTTTTCCTTGAATTTTCAATCAGTGGCGCATTTCGATTCCGTGTTTCCGCTCAACGACCAGTCGATCGCGGGCTATGCGCGCTTTTTCAAGAAGGCCATCACCGACCTCGGCGCGAAGCTCAACGACGCGGCGCTTAGCTTGACTCGCGACGCCATGAGCCAGCTGATACAACTTGGCGCCCGTCTGGCCGGCAGCCATGAGGAATTGACCGCCCAGTTCGGCTTGGTGGACGGCGTCATCCGCGAGGCCGCGTTTTGGGCCCGGCAGGCCGGCCGCAAGGATGTTCGCGGAGAGGATGTGCAGGCCGCGCTCCAAGCCAAGCTCGAACGCGAGGAGCCTTACCGCAGACAAATTCTCGAGGGTTATGTCAAAAATCGGCGTCTTGTCGAAACGACGGGCGCCAAGGTGGGCCAGATCAACGGCCTGGCGGTCATGGGCAGCCTCGGCGTGGTGACGCGCATCACGGTCGTGCCCTCCGCGTCGGGGAGCGCGCCGGTCGTCACATCGACGGACCGCCAGTCCAATCAAACCGGCCCGTCCTTCAATAAGGCTCTCGGCATCGTCGAAGGCTTCCTGAGAAATCTCTTCGCCCAGGGTCGGCCTTTGCCCGTGAGCTTGTGGTTTTCCTACGAGCAAAGCTACAACGGGATCGACGGAGACTCGGCCACGTCGACGGAGATCTACGGGGCTTTGTCGGCGCTGTCTGGAGTGGCGATCGGCCAGAATTTCGCGGTGACGGGCTCCGCCGATCAATTCGGCAACGTGCAGCCCATCGGGGGCGCCAACGAGAAAATCGAGGGCTTTTTCGCTTTGTGCAAAGCGCGGGGATTGACCGGGATTCAGGGAGTGATCATTCCGCGT
>JBBTHA010000109.1:0-5641 GCA_038060535.1 Elusimicrobiota bacterium
GTAGAGCGGACGTTTCATAAGCGTCATGTCGGAAGTTCGATCCTTCCCGGCGCCACGTGTTGCGCGACGCCCAAGCGTTGATCTAAATCAATGTTTGGGCGTGTCTTTTGTGTTTAACTGAGGTTGCTTCGCGGGCCCTTGAGGCCGCGCGAGGGGAGGATTGGAGAATGGCCGAGGCACTCGTCGTCGCCAGCAAGGTGAAGAAAATCGTCAAGGATGCCGGTTTCCGAACAGGCGGCGACTACTTAGACGCGCTGTCGGCCAAAATCGACGCCACCGTCCGGGCGTCCATCCAGAAGGTTCAGACCGAGGGCAAGAAAAAAACTCTCGGCGCCGAAGATCTCGCTTAAGGCTGGCTCATGCGCTCGTTCCGGGACTTTATGGAGTCCGCTCTCTATGATGCTGAACGAGGCTATTATTGCGTTCGCGAAAAAACCGCGGATTTCTACACGGCTCCCGAACTCCATCGCGCCTTCGGTTGCGTTCTTGCCGATCGGCTGGCGCGTTTTTTAGAGCAAGTGGCGGCGGAGGATCTCTCGGCTCCGCTGTCCCTTGTCGAAGCGGGGTGCGGGGACGGGACTTTGGCCTGCCAGGTGGCCCGACGCTTGCAGGAACATCACGCGAGCGTGACTTCGCGCGTGCGTTTTGTTCTCGTCGAACGCGGGCGCAAGGATCTGACCACCGCCATTAGCCGCTTGACGGCGTTCGGACTCCCGGTGGAGGGATACACGGACATCTCTCAAGTGCCCGCCTTCAAGGGCGTTCTCTACTCCAACGAGCTGCTGGACTCACTGGCCGTGCATCTGCTGCAAAAGCATCATGGCAAGGTCTTGGAGGTTTTCATCGACAACGCCGGCCGGGAGGTCTGCGCTGAGCTCTCCCTCCCTGAGCTGCGCGCGCCTGCCGCCGCCCTTGAAAACACGCTGCAAGAGGGCGAGCGCCATGCCGTCAACCTGGCCGCCCCGCGTTGGATACACTCGGCGGCCGGCGTGCTGAAAGCGGGGTATGTCGTGTCGGTCGATTACGGCAAGCGCTTCGCCCCAGGCGACGTCAACCCTCCGCGGGCCTTTCGCAGCCACAGCGCAAGCTCCTATGTGACGCGCGAGCCGGGCTCGCAAGATTTGACGGCATCGGTGGATTTCGAGGCGATCATCGCCGCGGGATATGAAGCTCAGCTCACCGTGGATTCTTACGGAACTCTCTCCAAATTCCTTATAGATGGGGGCATAGGGGCCTGGATCGAGCACGCGGAAGGTCCGGGCCCTTCCGACTACCGTGAACGCGCTCAAATCAAAACTTTGATCCACCCAGAAGGGATGGGGGAGATTTTCAAGGTTCTGGTTCAAAGGAAGGCTCGATGATCAGCGCCTATGCCGTCGTGTACGCCTTTGCGATCGTCGCCATCGCCTTCGCGGGGGTGACGCTGATCGCGGCGAAGATTCTTCGCCCCAGCGTGCCTTATGCCCGAAAGGAAAGCACCTACGAGTGCGGCATCCCGGCCGTCGGCTCGACGGAGATCAAGCTCAATATCCGCTTTCACGTCTTCGCCCTGCTTTTTGTCCTCTTCGACGTCGAAATCCTTTACGTTTACCCGTGGGCCGTCACCGCCCGGGAGTTGGGCAATCTCGCCCTGCTGGAGATGGGCGCATTCATCGCGATTCTGCTGCTGGGCTTGGCGTTCGCCTGGCGCAAGGGCGCGCTGACCTGGGAGTAAGCGAATATATGGGGATGGTGCTCGAGAAGCTGCCGGGGTTGACCAAAGGTTTGCCGGGGGGAGACCTCGTGTTGACCTCGGCGGACTATTTGATCGATTTAGGCCGCCGACAATCCTTATGGCCGATGACCTTCGGTTTGGCCTGCTGTGCGATCGAGATGATGGCCTCCTACGCGTCCCGGCTCGATTTCGACCGATTCGGCGTGATACCCCGCGCCAGCCCCCGTCAGGCCGACGTGATGATCGTCTCGGGCACCGTGTGCAAGAAGATGGCCGAGCCCATTCTGGAAATTTATCATCAGATGCCCGAACCGCGTTTCGTCATTTCCATGGGGTCGTGCGCGAACTGCGGCGGTCCGTACTACGACTCCTATTCCGTGGTCAAGGGTATCGATCGCATCGTCCCGGTGGACGTCTATATCGCGGGCTGCCCGCCGCGCCCCGAGTCGCTCCAGTACGCGGTCGTCAAGCTGCAGGAAAAAATCGCCAAGATGTCCCTAAAAAAAGGTCTCGCCACTCCTCAGCAGGAGAAGGGAAGCCGAGACATCAACGTCTAATGTTATGACCAACGACGATCTATTCGCGAAAATTCAAGCTCGGTGGCCCGCCGTCTTGAAGGCGTCGATTCCCGTCAAGGACTACTTGACGGTGCGCATCGCCTCCCCCGACGAGCTTGTGCCTCTGGCTTCCTTCTTAAGGGACGAGGGCTTTGACATGCTCGACATGCTCACCGCCACCGATCATCTCGGCCCGGTGAACATGTCGGGCTTTATCCGTCAACCCAACTTCAATCCGTTTCTCCCCGAAGGCGCGACGCCGGAAATCGAATCGGCCGCCAGCGCCGGCTACCCGTATCGCCCCGCGATGGATTTATTGTGGTCTTTCGTGTCCGTCGCGAACAAGAATCGAGTGATCGTGCGTCTGGAGATCGCCCGCCAGGGCGTTCGCGTGCCCAGCCTGACGGGACTCTTCAAAAGCGCCGACTGGCAGGAGCGCGAAAACTTTGATTTGTTGGGAATCCAATACGACGGGCATCCCAACTTGACGAAAATTCTCACGCCGGATTTCCTGCAGGGACATCCCTTGCGCAAAGACTACGTCCACATCAAGGACCGTTTCGATGAGTAACCAGGTGACCAACGCCCCGTCCAACTCTCCCGTCAAGACCGACCAACTTTTCATCAACCTCGGCCCCCAGCACCCGTCCACCCACGGGGTTTTGCGCATCGGCCTGACCATCGAAGGCGAGATTATCATCAAGGCCGTGCCCGACGTGGGCTATCTCCATCGCGGCACCGAAAAGCTCGCGGAGGTTCGGGGATATCACCACTGCGTGGTGCTGTCGGACCGTTGGGATTACGTCAGCGCGATGCCCAACAACCTCGTTTTCTGTCTGGCCGCCGAAAAACTCCTGGGCGTCAAGCCTCCGCCCCGGGCGGACGCGCTGCGCGTGGTCATGTGCGAAACTAATCGCATCGCCTCCCACCTGCTGTTCTTGGGCACCTACGGCATCGACCTGGGGGCGTTCACTCCCTTTCTTTACGCGTTTCGCGAGCGAGAAATGATCCTTGATCTTTTCGAGATGCTCTGCGGCGCCCGCCTGACCTATAACTACATCCGTTTGGGCGGCGTCATGGTCGACGTCAGTCCCGAGTGGACGGCGCGGCTCAAGGAATTCGTCGAGTATTTCAAGCCGCGTCTCGACGAATACGACACCCTGCTGACCTACAACCCGATTTTCATGTCCCGGACCAAGGGCGTCGGCCTCATTTCCGCCAAGGAAGCCGTCGATTGGGCCCTCTCGGGTCCCAATCTCCGGGGCTCGGGAGTCAATTATGACGTGCGCAAGCACGAGCCGTACTGTGGTTATGAGCAGTATGACTTCGACGTGCCCTTAGGCGAGACCGGCTCATGCTGGGACAGGTATTTCTGCCGCGCCCAGGAGATGCGCCAATCCTTGCGCATCATCGAACAGGCCCTGGCCAAACTTCCCGAAGGCCCGTTCATGGCCACCGGCGTAGCCAAGATTCCCAAACCCGCGGCCGGCGAAGCCTACGCCCACGTGGAGGCTTCCCGCGGAGATCTCGGGATTTATCTCGCTTCGGACGGGGGCATCTCTCCTTTTAGAATGCACGTGCGAGCGCCTTCCTTCGCCAACTTGGCGATCCTTCAGGAAAAACTCACGGGCATGAAAATCTCGGATGTCATCGCGCTGCTCGGCTCGACCGATATCGTGCTCGGCGAGGTGGACCGATAAAATGACCGCGCCAACTCCCGACGAGAAAGTCGCCGCCCCCAAGCCCCCTACGCCCAAGTTCGTCATGCCCGTTCCCGTCCTCAACCGCAGCAACGGCCGCCTCATCGAGGACCGCTTCTCCACCTGGCCGCAAAGGATTTTCGACTCGAAGTGGTCTTTGCCCAGCTATCGCTTCGGCGCGGCGATGCTTGTCGCCATCGCGGCGGCCCTGTACGCGACGGGCTGGCTTGTCGGGGAGCTTTCAACCCGAGGAGAGCAGGCCTATTCCCTCATCTTTCATTATGGAGCGAGCTATGGTCTTAGCCCTCTGAGCGTTGGGGTCATCTGGATCGCGCTGAAAGTCATCGCCGTGCTTCTCGTCATTTTGGTCAACGGTCTTTGGTCGATCTGGTGGGAACGGAAAATTTCCGCCCATATCCAGTCGCGCGTGGGCCCCACCTTTGCAGGAAGCCCCAAAGGACGGAATTTCCACGGTTGGGCCCAAACCCCCATCGACGGCCTCAAGCTGCTGCTGAAGGAAGACATCACCCCGGCCGCGGCCGACCGCTGGGTCCATGCCCTGGCTCCGGCGATCGTCATCGCCCCCTGTATCATCGCCTTCGCCCCGGTGTCCTTCGGCTCGCAGCTCGCAGCAGCCAACCTCGACATCGGCACCCTCTACATCTTCGCTTTCGCCGGCATCTCCGTCATCGGCGTGGTCATGGCCGGCTGGGCCTCGGGAAACAAATACTCCTTGCTCGGAGGCTTGCGCGCCGCCGCGCAAATCGTCAGCTATGAATTGCCTCGGGGATTCTCCATCGTGCCGGTGCTGATGTTCGCCGGCTCCCTGAACCTCTCCGTCATCGCCGACGCCCAAACGGGATTTTGGTGGGGTGTGGTTCCCAAATGGTTCGTGTTCTACCCCGTCGTCGGACAAATCGCCTTCGCCATCTTTCTGATCGCCTCGGTGGCCGAAACCAACCGCACGCCTTTCGACATTCCGGAAGCCGAGTCGGAACTCGTCAGCGGGTTTCACACCGAATACTCGGGGATGAAGTGGTCCATTTTCTTCCTCACGGAATACGCCTACGTGCTTCTCGGCTCATTCCTTCTGGCGACCTTCTTCCTGGGCGGGGGAGGAGCTCCGCTGCCCTACGCGCCCTTCTTGCTCGTGCCCAGCTGGCTGTGGATGCTGGCTAAAGCCCTGCTGATGATGTTTGTCTTTCTATGGATTCGCTGGACGCTTCCCCGGCTGCGAGCGGATCAGTTGATGGATTTCACCTGGAAGTTCCTGCTTCCCTGGTGCTTCGCCAATATCGCGCTTGCCGGACTCTACCTCGCGTTCTGGTTAAAACCATGATTGGGTATTTCTCGACCATCGCCCGCAATTCGAAGGCCGTCTTGCAGGGCCACTGGATCACCTTGAAATACATGTTCAAGCCGTCGGTGACGATCCATTATCCCGATGAAAAACTGGTGCCCTTCGAGCGCTACCGGGGCGCCCTTCTATTCGACGCGGCCACCTGCATCTCCTGCAACTTATGCGTCAAAGCCTGCCCCTCCAATTGCATCGCTCTGGAGAACGCGAAAAACGAAACGGGCAAGAAAATTGCCAAGGTCGAGTGGTACTCCATCGACTTCGGCAAGTGCAACTTCTGCCGCCTCTGCGAGGAAGCCTGCCCGACCAAGCC